>DATJSO010000173.1:0-32182 GCA_035504075.1 Allostellaceae bacterium
CGCCGACTGCATCGTCGCCTGCGTCGAGGTGCCGCTCGAATCGGCCTCCGATTTCGGCATCATGGCGGTCGATTCGTCGATGCGCATCGTCGATTTTCTCGAAAAGCCGGCGACGCCGCCGGCGATGCCGGGCAAGCCGCGCTCGGCGCTGGCGAGCATGGGGATCTACGCCTTCTCGGCCAGTTTCCTCTATCAGGAGCTGCAGTACGACCAGGAGGATCCGGGATCGAGCCACGATTTCGGCAAGGATGTGATCCCGCGGCTGGTCAGGCGCGGGCTGGCATACGCACATCATTTCGAGGACAGCTGTGTCATGACGACGCCGGAAGCCCTGCCCTACTGGCGCGACGTCGGAACGATCGACGCCTATTGGGCGGCCAATCTCGACCTTTGCATGCCGACGCCGCAGCTCGACATCTACGACCGCAACTGGCCGATCTGGACCTATCAGCAACAATTGCCGCCGGCCAAATTCGTGTTCGACGATGACGACCGGCGCGGCGTCGCGGTCGATTCGATGGTTTCGGGCGGCTGCATCGTGTCGGGCGCGCAGGTGTCGAGGTCGTTGCTGTTTTCCAGCGTTCGGGTCAATTCCTACGCGCGCCTGCGCGAGGCCGTCGTGCTGCCCGAGGTCGAGATCGGGCGGCACGCGCGCCTCAGCAAGGTGGTCGTCGATCGCGGCTGCCGCATCCCCGAAGGCCTCGTCGTCGGCGAAGACACCGCGGACGACGCCCGCCGCTTTTATCGCAGCGAGGGCGGCGTCGTGCTGATCAGCGCCGACATGCTGGCGGCGCTTTAGCGGCCGCGGTCTGCCCTGTCATGGCCGGATCCGCGCCCCGGCCATGACGGCGATAAGGCGACGGGTTATCCGCGGGCGGTCTGGTAGCGCGAATTGCGCAGCACGCGGCCGGGCAGGTTGCCGGTGTGCTGGCCTTCCTTCATCAGCATGCGGCCGTTGACGAACGTCGCATAGACGCCCGCAGCCGGCTCCTTGAAGCGCCAGCCGCCGGCCGGAAAATCGTGCACGATGTATTCCGGCAGCGGCTTCACCGTGTCCGGATCGAAGATCGTGATGTCGCCGGCCATGCCCGGACGCAGCAGGCCGCGGTCGTAGAGGCCGAAGGTCGAGGCCGAATCGAAGGTCAGCCGGCGCACAGCCTGTTCGAGGCTCATGACGCCCTTCTCACGCACCCATTCGCCGAGCAGCCGCGTCGAAAAACCATAGCCGCCGTGGAACTGCACATGCGCGCCGCCGTCCGACAGGCCGATCAACGCGTTGGGGAAATTCAGAATTTCCTTCATCGCGTCGACATCGACGTTGTTTTCGGCCTGCATGAACACCGTTTCCAATTGCTCTTCGACCACGAGATCGAGGAAACCGTCGATAATGCCTTTGTTCTGTGCTTCGGCGACCTGGCGGACCGTCTTGCCTTTCATCCACTCGTTCTTGGCGAGTTTCGGTTCCTCGACCCAGATGTAGTTATACCATTCCCGCGAAATCGTATTGCCGGGGATCTCGACCTTCCACTCGACCATTTCTTCGTGGAGCTTGGCGCGCACGGCCGGGTCGGCATAGGCGCGCAATTTCTCGTCATCCGACAGCAGAAGGATCGGGTGCCAGGTCGGCGCGCCGCGGAACGCCTGCGTGTTCCTCATATTGAAGGTCTGCGTCGTCGTATTCGGCGAACACAGCGGATAGGCGCGGATGCCCTGCGCCGCGGTCTCGTTGACGCGGTCCATGTGCTTCTGCCACTCACCGGGGCGCCGCACGCTCTGGCCGAGATTGTTGTAGACGACGGGCCGCCCGGTCGCCTCGCTGAGGCGTGCCATCAGTCCGTCCTTCATTTCGGCGTCGCGGCCGCCGCCCGACTGGATGATGCCGGTGCCCATGTCGCGCAGCACGTCGGCGAGCGCGAAAATCTCTTTTTCGTCGGCCCACAACGCCGGGATGTGCACGCCCTGCGGATCGTAATGGCCGCGGTTGCGCGACACGCTGAGGCCGAGCGCGCCACCCTCCATGCCGTCGCGCACGACCGCCTGCATTTCTTTCAGTTCGTTGTCGGTCGCGGCGCGCTTCTGGCAGTCGTCGCCCATCACGTAATAGCGCACGGCGGTGTGGCCGATCAGCGTGCCGACGTTGACGCCGAGATTCCTGTCGAGCCGGTCCATGTATTGCGGGAAGGTCTCCCAATCGACTTCGATCGTGTTGAGCACGTCCATCGGGATCGCTTCGACATAGCTGAGGAACTCGGCCATACGCGTCGCGTTGCCCTTGCGCACGGGCGCCAGCGACAACGAGCAGTTGCCGATGACGACGCTGGTCGCGCCATGGTCGCAAGAAAACGTGCAGAGCGGGTCCCACGTGACCTGCGCGTCATAATGACAATGATTGTCGATAAAGCCGGGCGCGACGACCTGGCCCTGCGCATCTACGGTCTCCTGCGCGGCGCCCGACAACTTGCCGATCTCGGCGATCCTGCCGTCCTTCACCGCGACATCGCCGCGGAACGCCGGCATCCCCGACCCGTCGATGATCCGCCCGTTCTTGATCAACAGATCATACGCCATCGCTTTTCCTCCTCGATTGCCGCGCGCCGCAGCCGCGCCGCCATTGCCGCCGTTTATATCACGCGCCTCATCGGCCGCGCGCAAATTGTCCGCACCTCCGCCATGCGTGGCCTTTGCGGCACTCGTTTCATCGTGCGGCTGCCCGCGCGCGGTGCGGGTTGCAATCGCGGCGCGGCCGGACGAGACTTCATGAAACTGCTGCCGAGGAAAACGCGCATGGAAATGCATGGCGAGCGTCGCATCCCCGCCCCGCGCGAGGCGGTGTGGGCGAGGCTCAACGACCCGGAGACGCTGAAGGAATGCATCCCTGGTTGCCAGAGTGTCGAAAAATTGTCCGCCACCGAATTCACCGCGAAAGTGACCGCCAAGGTCGGGCCGGTACGCGCCAACTTCGCCGGCAAGGTGACGCTCTCCGATCTCGCACCGCCGACGGGCTACACGATCAGCGGCGAAGGCACCGGCGGCGTCGCCGGTTTCGCGAAAGGCAGTGCCAGGGTGACGCTGGACGAGGACGGGGCGGAGACCGTGCTGCGCTATGGCGTGCAGGCGCAGGTCGGCGGCAAGCTGGCGCAGATCGGCTCGCGCCTGATCGACGGCACGGCGAAAAAGATGGCCGACGACTTCTTCAGCCGTTTTGTCGCCCAGATGAACCCGGAGGGCGCCGCTCCGCAGCAAGTATCGCCGTGAGCCCCGCGCGGTAATCGGGATAGCGCAGACGGATGCCGAGTTCGGATTTGATCAGGGCGTTCGAGACGCGCTTGTTGTCGACCCAGAAGCTCTGCGCCATCTCCGACAGATCGGCCGCGGCAAACGGCACCAGCGGCGGCGGCGCGACGCCGAGGAGTCCGGCGGCATAGGCGATGACATCGGCCGGCGCCGCCGGCTCGTCGTCGCAGACGTTGTAGACGGCGCCGGGGTGCGGCTGCGCGATCGAGGCGGCCAGGACGGTCGCCAGATCATCGACATGGATGCGGGAAAAGACATGCCCCGGACGGTCGATCCGCCGCGCCGTACCGGCGCGCAGCTGCTCGAACGGGCCGCGGCCAGGGCCGTAAATGCCGGCGAGACGAAAGACGTGCGCCGGCACGCCGCGCGCGCGCCAGAGGTCGAGCCAGCCCCGTTCGGCCGCGACGCGGCGGCGGCCGCGCTCGCCGCCGGGGCGCAGTTCGGCCGCCTCATCGACGCAGGCGCCGCCGCGGTCGCCATAGACCCCGGTCGTCGACAGATAGCCGAGCCAGCGCAGGCCCGCGACGGCCGCGATATCGCCGCCGTGCACGTCGAGCACCGCGTCGCCCGCCGCGTCCGGCGGCACCGAAACGAGGATGTGCGTGACGCCGGCGAAGGCCGATGCCGGCAGCCTGTGTCCGCGCGTGAAGCGGCAGGTCTCGTATCCTGCGATCGGCGCCCCGTCGCGGCTTGTACCGCTGACAGTCCAGCCCTCGGCCGCAACCCGCGCCGCCAGCTCGCGCGCAACGTAGCCGAGACCGAAGCAGACGAGGTGCGGCCGGCTCATGCCCCGCGTTCCACCGGCGCGGCGGCCGCCTCGACCGGGGACGGCACGATGTCCTCGAGCGCGATCGCGATATCGCGGTGGCGCAGCCGCGTCATCAACCAAAAGGCGCAGGACATTGCCGCGCCCGCCGCGAGCGGCGCGCGCAACCCGAAATGCGCGCTCGCCGAGCCGACGAGGACCGCGCCGAGCGCCGGGCCCGAACGAAAGATCATGCCGTAGAGCGCCATAACGCGGCCGCGCATGCTTGCATCGACGGCGGCCTGGATCAAGGTCTGCGCGCCGGTGCCGGTGATCGTCATCGCGGCGCCCGCGACCAGCACGCATGGCAGCGCCAGAAGGAACCGGTCGGTCGCGGCAAACGCCAGCACCGCCAGCGACATGATCAGCGTCGCCGCGAGCACGACGCCGGCGAGACCCGCGAGGCGCGGCCGCATTACCATCCAGGCGCCGCCGACGATCGCGCCGAGGCCGACCGTTGATGTCAGCATCGACAGACCCTGCGGCCCGCGTGCGAAGACGCTGTCGGCAAAGCCGGGGAACAGCTCGACCAAGCCGCGCGTGCCGATTGTCGTCACCGCAAACAGCAACAGCATCGGGCCGATGCCGGGGTGACGGGCAGCGTAGAGAAAGGCTTCGAACGAGGCACGCAACGCGTTCTGCGCCGATGCCGGCGGCAGCGGCGGCAGGTCGCGCAGCCGATACAGCGCGATCTGGAACGCGACATACCCAAGCGCATTGGCGGCGAAGGCGGCGACAATGCCGACATGGCGATCAGGAAGCCGGCGATCGCCGGCCCGATAAACCGCGCCATGTTGAAGACGACCGAATTGATCGCCAGGGCCGAAGCCAGCGAGTCGCGATCGACGAGGGTCGGGATCAGCGCAAGCCGGGCCGGCTGCGCCAGAGAACTGGCGATGCCGAGCGCCAGCACCAGGCCGAACAGAAGATAGATGCCGATCGCGCCGGTATAGACGAGGACCGCCAACAGGCCCGCCTGCGCGCAGCCGCACAATTGCGTCAGCCGCAGGATGCGCACGCGGTCGCGGCGGTCGGCCATTACGCCGGCAAACGGGCTCAGCAGCAGGATCGGCAGAAAATCAGCGAGCGAGACGAAGCCGAGCCAGGCGCCGGAATGCGTCAAGGTCCAGGCGAGCCAGCCGACGGCGACCTTCTGCAGCCACCAGCCGATCAGCGACACGCTGTTTCCGGCGACATAGACCCGGAAGTTGCGATGCGCGAAGGCGCGGGCGACATTGCCGAAGCCGCCATGCGCCTTCACTCGCGACAGAAAACGCATGTCGATGCGGCCTTCCTCCCGGTTGCCCATCGTACGCATAACGTGCGGTTGCGCGCACCGCTGCGGGCGCCGGCTTCCTTTGCTTAAAAGGCGCTCAGTGGGCGATCAAAACGGGCAGTGGGGCATCGGCCAGCGCCTGCTGCGTGACCCCACCGAAGACCCACTCGCGCATTCGGCTGTGGCCGTAGCCGCCCATGACGAGCAGGTCGGCGCGGTCGCGCGCCGCCGCCAGCAACGTCGCGGCGGTGCCTTGCGGCCCGGGCGGCAGCCGCTCGCCACGCGCGGCGAAGCCATGCCATGCTAGGTTGCGCAGCAGCCGGCCGGCCGCATCGGGCGCGTCCGGCGATTCTTCGATTGTCAGCACGACGACCTGGTGGGCGCGGGCGAGAAACGGCATCGCCAGCGCAACGGCGCGCGCCGCCTGCGGCGTCGGCTTCCAGGCGATCGCGATGCGCTCGACGCTTTCCGGCATTGCCGCCGCCGTCGGGATCAGCAGCGGCCGTCCAGCGCCGATCAGCACGGCTTCGAGGATCCGACGCTCGCCGGCCCCGTCATCGTCGCCGCGCGGGGCGACGATCAAATCGGCCGCCGCCCCGTAGACCGTCATCCAACGCGGCTCTTCGCCGGTCTCGACATGAAACTGCGCCGACGGCGCGGCGGCCGGCCCGGCGGCCGGCGCGCTCAGGACAGCCACGCCAGCGTCATTGCAGAACCGCGTAAAGTTGGCCTGCGCCCTGGCCTCGCGCTCCTTCGCATCCTGTTCGAGGCGGTCGATCAGGCCGGCGGTCAAGGCGCCGGTGCCCGCGTCGGTCGTCATCGCCAGCGCCGCGGTCGTCGCATCGAACCGGACGTGCAGGACGTCGAGATGCGCGGCGAACGTGCGGGCGACCGCCAGCGCTGCCGCCAGCACGGCGCCGTCGCTTTCGGCACCGGTCGCGACGGTCAGGATCGTCTTGATCATCGCGCGCCTGCCTGGCTCAACCGCTCAGCCGCGCCAGCCGCCGCTCGACCAGCCGGGCAAACAACGCCGCACCGAACGGCAAGGCGGCGTCATTGAAATCGTAGCCCGGGTTGTGCACCTCGCAGGCGCCCTCGCCGTCGCCGTTGCCGATCTGGATGTAGGCGCCTGGCACCAGTTCGAGCATATAAGAGAAATCCTCGGAAGCCATCGTCCGCGGCCCATGCCGATTGACGTTGGCGGGACCGACGATGTCGGCGGCGCAGTCGGCGATGAACTCGGTCGCCTCGGCATCGTTGACGAGCGGCGGGAAGAGATAGCGGAAATCGAGTTCGGCCGCGGCACCCAAACCGCCGGCAACCCCCTCGGCGATGCGCCGCATCCGCTCTTCGACAAGCCTCATCACATCGCGGCTGAAGCAGCGCACGGTGCCGCCCAGCACGGCGCGCGCGGGAATGACGTTATAGGCGTCGCCGCCGTGCATCCGGGTCACGCTGACGACGACGGTATCGACCGGCCTGACGTTGCGCGCAACGATCGATTGCAGGGCCGCGGTGATATGGCTCGCAGCCAAAACCGGATCGGTGCCCGCTTCCGGGCGGGCGCCGTGGGCGCCGCGTCCCTGCACGGCGATGTCGAAAAACGCGCCGCCCGCCATCATCGCGCCGGGGCAGATCTGGAACTTGCCGACGGCGAGGCCGGGCCGGTTGTGCATGCCGAACAGGACCTCGCACGGAAACTCCTCGAACAGGCCGTCCTCGACCATCGCCTTGGCGCCGCCCTGCCCTTCTTCGGCCGGCTGAAAGATGAAATTGACGGTGCCGTCGAAATTGCGCGTCTGCGCCAGAAAACGCGCCGCGCCCAACAGCATCGTCGTGTGCCCGTCATGGCCGCAGGCATGCATGCGGCCCTTGTGCCGCGAGCGGTAGGCGAAGCTGTTGGCCTCCTCGATCGGCAGGCAATCCATGTCGGCCCGCAGCCCGATCGTGCGCGCCGAATTGCCGACCCGCAGCCGCCCGACGACGCCGGTCTTGCCGATGCCGCGATGCACCTCGATGCCGAATTCCGCGAGTTTTCCGGCCACCAGATCGGCGGTGCGCCGCTCCTCGAAGCCAAGTTCCGGGTGGGCGTGGATGTCGCGACGCCATGCGGTCAACTCGTCGTGACCGCCGCGAACGGCATCGAGAATTTTCATCGCGCTCAACTCCGTTAATGGCGAACCGATCCTGGCGCAGGCGATCTTATACTCAGGTTAATCAAACGCAACCATGAGGCGAGTTCAGGGCATGCCGTCGCGGTGCATCGCCTCCAGCACCGCCAGCGCGGCATGCGTCGCCGCATCCTCATCGCCGCGGGCCTGTCGCCGCGCATCGACGAGCTGTCGCTGCAGCCAGTAGGCCTCACCGCGTTCGCCCCACTGCCACAGCACCGCGGCAAGATTGCCGATCGCAGTCAACGTATCGGGGTCGCTGTCGCCGAATTCGCGGTGCAGCCGATCGATCGTCTGTTCGAGCAACGCGCGGGCCGCGGCAAAATCGCCCTGCGACGCCAGCGTGCCGGCGAGATTGTTGTGCGCCCGCAACGTGTCGCGGCCGTTCTCGCCCCATGCCGCCGGCGCCACGGCGATGATCTCCTCCTGCAGCCGACGCGCTTCGCCGAGTTCACCCTGCGCGCCGAGCGTCGCCGCAAGTTTGCCGAGCGCTTTCAGCGTGTCCCCATGCTGCGGCCCGAGCGCCGTGCGACGCGCCGCAACGACATGCTCTTCCAGCGCCCGCCCGTCGGCGAGCCGGCCGCGCGCCCACAGCATCTCGGCCAGATCGAGCATCGCGGCCAGCGTTTCGGGATGCTCGCCGCCGAGCCGGCCGCGCAATCGATCGACGACCTGCTGCTGCTCCTTCAGTGTCGGCGGCCGGTCCATCCCCGCTATCCGAGCACTTCCTTGTTGACGACGTTCTCGCGGTTGGGTTTCCCGTCGATGACGCTGAGAATGTTCTCAACCGCAACGACGGCCATGCGTTCAACCGCCTCGCGTGTAACCCCGGCAACGTGCGGCGCGGCGATGAAGTTTTTCAGCGTCAGCAGCGGATTGTCCTTGGGCGTCGGCTCCTGATCGAAGACATCGAGCGCGGCGCCGGCGATGCGATTGTTGCCGAGCGCGTCGTAAAGCGCCTTCTCATCGACAATGCCGCCGCGCGCGGTATTCACGAGGTAGGCGGTGCGTTTCATCTTTGCGAGGCGGGCGGCGTCGAACAGGCCGATCGTCTCCGCCGTCTTCGGGCAATGGATCGTGATGAAATCGGCGCGCGCAACCGCTTCGTCCAAGTCCTGCACCGGCTCGTAGCCCGAGCCGCGGATCGTCTCGGAATAAATGTACGGATCGTAGACGAGGACATGCGTTTCCATCGCGGCGAAGCGGCGGGCGGATCGCGTGCCGATCTTGCCGAAGCCGACGATCAGCACGGTCTTGCCGGCGAGATCGGCCGGCATCTCCTTGTAGCGATCGGCCCAGCGGCCCTCCTTCACCAGCGCGTCCATCGCCGCGCCGCGCCGCGCCAGGCTCATCGACAGGAACACCCCGGCCTCGGCCACGCTGACCGAATTGGCCGTGCCGCCGATCATCAGCGGCACGTTGCGTCGGCTGAGTGCAGGCACATCAACCGCGTCGTAACCGACGCCGATGCGCGAGACGACTTCGAGATGGGGCGCCGCGTCGAGCTCGGGATCGCTGAACGGCTGCACGCCGAGCGCAACGCCGGCAATGTCTTCCAGCAGTTTGTGGAATTCACCGCGCGGCAGGCCGGGCGCGAACGGTACACCTTCCACGTCTTCGCGCGCCTCGACGATCGCCCAGCCGGCCTTCGCCATCGTGGTCGGCAAGAGCAGCTTCTTGATGTTGGTCTGTGCGGTCGCGGCCATCATTCCCCTCGGTGTCGTTTGCGGCGGGCGCAGACTGAAGCTATCGCCTGGGCGCCTCGCAGACGAGGGGTTTTCGCGGCGCGGCCGCGATCACGCGCAAAATGGGTCGGCTTTACGCGCCCGCCGGCTATGCTTGCAGCGCCGACACCCTGAACGAGGCTGGCCGATGTCTTCCGACCGCGTGCATCTCACCGTCGAGGAAGCCCGCGCCTTGGGCGAAGGGGCGCTGCGCGGCATCGGCTACGACCCGGAAGAAGCACGCATCATCGCCGATCACGTCATCGACGCCGCGCTGTGCGGCTACGAATATTCGGGTCTCGCCAAAATCCTCAACATTCCCGAGCATCGCCGCTTCCGCGAGCCGCGCTACCCGATGCGTGTCGAGCATGAAACCGAGGTTTCGGCGCTCTACGACGGCGGCAACAACAACGGCATGCTGGCGATGTACCACGCTGCCCGTGCGGCGATCGCGAAGGCGGCAGCACACGGCATCTCGCTGATCGGCGTCAACAACGCCTGGATGAGCGGCCGCAGCGCCTATTTTGTCGAGATGATCGCGCGTGCCGGTCTCGTCGCGATCCACACAGCAGCGAGTGGCGCGGTCGTGGCGCCGTTCGGCGGCGCCGGGCCGGCGCTCGGCACCAACCCGATCGCCGTCGCACTGCCCGGAGACGACGGCCCGTTGGTGCTCGATATCGGCACCTCGGCGTTCATGGCGACGGAGTTGCAGTTGCGGGCCCGGCTCGGGCGGCAGCTGCCGGAGGGCGTCGCGATCAACCGCGACGGCCGGCCGACCCGTGACCCTAACGAGGCGCGCGCAGGCGCCCTGCTGCCGTTCGGCGGTCCAGCCGGCGGCTACAAGGGATTTGGCCTTGCCTTGATCGTGCAGGCGTTCGGATTGCTCGCCGGTGCCGCCGCGATGCCGGCAGGCGACGACGGCTATATCTTCATCGCCTTCCGCCCCGACCTCCTGATACCGCTTGCCGATCTGAAACGCGAGCTCGCGCGGCTGATCGCCCGCGTCAAGGCGGTGCCGACGCAGCCCGGCGTTACCGAGATCCGCCTCCCGGGCGAGCAATCGGCAAGAAACCGCGCCCGCCTGCTGCGCCAGGGGCTGACGATCGATCGCCTCGTCTTTGACCGGCTGGGCGCGCTCGCCGCGGCGCAGGGCGGCGAGCGGCCGAGCGGCGCGCGATAGGTCAGCTCGCCGGGCTCAGCGTTATCGACGCGACGCCGGCGGCGACGTTGAGGCCGCGACTCGTTTCGATGCTGAGCGGCTGGAGCACGACGTGATTGCCCGAACCGCCGACCAGCGCGTTGGCGCCGACGCCAACACCGACCGTCGCGCTGGCGGTGCCGCCGGCATAGGTGCCGGCGAGATCACCGGGCGCCAGCGTCGCGGTCGGCGCGACGACGGTCCAGATCAGCACGCCGCCGGCCGTGTAGCCGATGTCGACGCCGAACTTGGTGATCTCGCCGCGATAATACTCGACACGGCCGGGCGCGGAAAAGGTGCAGGCCAATGCCCGCGTCGAGCCGAAAATAAAGCCCCAGCCGCCCGCCGAGTTGCACGTCAGCGTGCCGACCTGGACGCCCCCCTGGGCGGCCGCCGGTCCGGCCAGCAGCGGGCTGAGCCCGACGGCCGCCGCCATCGCCGCGATACGCAATCTACTCAACATGCTCCAATCCTCCTCGCTCTGTGCTCGACACGGTTCAAGCCTGTCGAACCGGCCGTCCCCTGGATCAATTCACGCGTGCTGCGCCGGCCGCCTTGCGCTGGATCAACCGGCCTCGTCACCGCCGCTACCGGGCGTGAGGCACCCCGCGAGGCCGACACTCTAGCCCGGCAGCGAAAGCGCCGCGGGCGCGACTTGGTGACGCGGACATCTACTACAAAGCGCGGGGCGACGGCTAGCAGTTGATAACGCCGGCGCTGCCGGCCGCATGCTCGCGGGCCGCATCGGCATGCCCCGGCATCGAACGCCGCGAATCGACAAATTATGGCCAAATTCGGGCTTGTCGCCGCCGACCGGGGCTCGTTATAGTCGCCGCCGGAAGAAAACGGCACGCATATCGCGCCGCCCGAAGGGCGCGACAGCTGTGAACAGGAGGCAACCGAATGGCATCGATCGCCGGATCTGCGCGCATTCCATGGTGGCGGGAGCCGACGCGCGACCAATGGTATGCGTTCGTCGCGGCATGGCTCGGCTGGACGCTCGACGCGTTCGACTTCACCGTGTTCCTGCTGATCATGCATCCGATCGCGCAGACATTTCACGTCTCGATGACGGCGGTGACATTTGTTTTCACGATCACGCTGTGGATGCGGCTGATCGGCGCAACGACCTCGGGGTGGATCGGCGACCGCTATGGCCGCAAGACGCCGCTGATGGCTGCGATCCTCGGCTATTCGGCGTGCAATTTTGCCGCCGGGTTTTCGCCGACCTTCTGGTTTCTGTTCGGCGCCCGCGCCGTGCTCGGCCTGTTCATGGGCGCCGAGTGGCCGGCCGGCTCCTCGCTCGCGATGGAAACCTGGCCGATCCGCTCGCGCGGGCTGATGGCCGGCGTGTTGCAAGGTTCCTGGGGTCTCGGCTTCCTGTTGTCCTACGCGATCTACGGCCTGTTTTACAATTCGATCGGCTGGCGCGGCCTGTTGTGGGTCGGCGTGCTGCCGGCGCTCGCGGTGTTCTACATCCGCTTTTTCGTCAAAGAGCCGGAGGTATGGCTCGAAAACCGGCGCCTCCAACGCACCCAGCAGCGCGAGGTCAAGGCGCCGCTCCTCAGCATCTTCAAGCGCGGGCAGATCCTCAACACGCTGAACTGCTGCTGGTTTATGGGCAGCGGCTTTGTCCTCTACTACTCGATCAATGTGCTGTTCCCGACGCATCTGCAGGTTGACCTGAAGATGTCGCCGGGCGCGATCGGCGAGGTCGGCGTCGCCGCCAACCTCGTCGTGTTCCTGGCGTCGATCGGCTGGGGCTGGGTGTCGGACAAGATCGGCCGCAAGGCGGCGCAGATCCTGCCGGGGCTGATCGCGATCCCGATCGCGCCGCTCTATCTGCTGACCGGCAATTTCACGTTGATCTGGTGGGCATTCGTGCTGCAGGGCGCGTTCGGCAGCGGCGGCTTTGCCAGCCAGGCGCCGAGCTACCTGTCAGAGCGCTTCCCGACCGAAGTGCGCGCGACCGGCGCCGGCTTCTGTTACCACCAGGGGGCAATCTGGGGCGGCATCGTCGCGCCGGTCCTCTCTTTCGCGGCCAACGCGTATCACCTCGGCTACGCCGTGCCGATGCTGATCGGCACGGTCGTCGCGGCTGCGAGCTTTGTCGCGGCAATCGCGCTCGGCCCGGAGACGAAGGGCAAGGAGTTGGTAGCCGACGTCGTCCTCGCATAGCATAGCGTAGCGGCAGCAATCCGGATCGGACCGCTGTCCTCGCCCGCAGCGTGCCGATCGGAGCCCAGGCGCAAAAGGCTTGCGCGCCGGGCCGGCCTCCGCTAGCTTCGCCGCTATGGCAGCCGATACCCGCCATAGCGCGCGATTTTGGTACCGCCGGTATCCGACGGCGGCCTAGGATCGCACCCTCGCGTGTCACCCGAAAGCCGCCTTGCCTGGCGGCTTTCGCGTTTTTTCCGATCATCTCGATGCGAACGTCGCGAGCGGCAGGACGGCCTCCACCAGAGGAGGTTCACGATGCCCAATCGAACTGCGACGCCCGCGCCCGTAGAGCGGGGAGGACGATGATGCCGCAATGGACACCGCGCAGCTGGCGCGGGCTGCCGATCCGCCAGGTCCCCGGTTATGCCGACGAGGCAGCGCTCAACCGCGTCGAGGAGACGCTGCGCCGCTTCCCGCCGCTGGTCTTCGCCGGCGAGGCGAGGCGCCTCAAAGACCGCCTCGCCGACGTCGCCCGCGGCCGCGCCTTCCTGTTGCAGGGCGGCGACTGCGCCGAAAGCTTTGCCGAGTTCCATCCCGACAACATCCGCGACACGTTCAAAGTATTGCTGCAGATGGCGGTCGTGTTGACCTACGGCGCCGGCTGCCCGGTCGTGAAGCTCGGCCGCATGGCCGGCCAGTTCGCCAAGCCCCGCTCGTCGGAGACCGAGACGCAGAACGACGTGACGCTGCCGTCCTATCGCGGCGACATCATCAATGGCCTCGATTTCGCCGCGACCGCCCGCGACCCCGACCCGCAGCGCATGGTGCAGGCCTACAGCCAATCCGCCGCGACGCTCAACCTGCTGCGCGCCTTCGCCCAGGGCGGCTATGCCGATCTGCACCGGGTGCATGCGTGGAACCAGGATTTCGTCGCCGACAGCCCGCAGGGCGAGCGCTACCGGGCGCTGGCCGACCGGCTGACCGAGACGCTCGATTTCATGGCGGCCTGCGGGCTCAATTCAGACACGACGCCGCAGATCCGCGAGACCGAGTTCTATACCTCTCATGAAGCGCTGTTTCTCGCGTATGAAGAGGCGCTGACGCGCGTCGATTCGACGACCGGCGACTGGTACGACTGCTCGGCGCATCTGGTCTGGCTCGGCGACCGCACAAAGCAGCTCGACGGCGCGCATGTCGAGTTTCTGCGCGGCATCAAGAACCCGCTCGGCATGAAATGCGGCCCGACCACTGAACCCGACGATGTGCTGCGGCTGATCGACAGGCTCAACCCGCAGAACGAGCCGGGGCGGCTGACGCTGATCACCCGCATGGGAGCCGACAAGGTGGCGGGCAAATTGCCGCCGATGGTGCGCGCCGTCCAGCGGGAGGGGCGCCAGGTGGTGTGGTGCATCGACCCGATGCACGGCAACACGATCACTTCGTCAACGGGCTACAAAACGCGCGTCTTCGACCGCATCCTCGACGAGGTGCACGGCGCCTTTGCCGTGCATGCCGCCGAGGGCAGCCATGCCGGCGGCGTGCACTTCGAGCTGACCGGCCAGGACGTCACCGAATGTCTCGGCGGCGGCCGGGCGGTCAGCGAGGCAGCGCTGGCGCAGAACTACCTGACGCATTGCGACCCGCGCCTCAACGCCAGCCAAGCACTGGAACTGGCGTTCGAAATCGCCGAAGCGTTGAAGCATGCGCGGCAGGCGCGGGCCGGCGCGGGCAATGGCACCGGCAGCGCCAGTCGTCTCGCCGCCGCCAAGTGAGGCAGACCCGTCCCGCGCCCGGCCGGGCGCGGGACGGGGAGCGACCGGCCCTACTTTGCGGCCGCCGCCAGCGGGCGCGCCGCCGCCGCCGGACAGTTGGCCTTGAGGAAGGTGCCGATATGGCGCAGCACCAGCCGAATCTGCTCGGGGTTGGCCTTCCACGGATAGAGGCTCACCTGCGCGTTCGGCGCGAGATGGGCGCTTTCCATCGCTGTCGCATAAGGATGCGCCGGCACGTCGTCCGGCAGGATCAGCACCGGCGTCCGGCATTGCCGCACGAAGTCGCGGCTCACGGTGAACACGAAATCGGCATTCTTCCGGTACATGTTGGTGAGGAATTGGCCGGCCTGCTCGGCGGTGATGTCGGAGCGACGTTCGGTGAGCTGCGGCGCCCAGCCCTTGATGTTGTTCTGGTAGAACAGGTCGGGCATCGTCGGGCGGTAGCCCGAGGGCTGCGTCAGAACACCGGCGACGATGCGATCGGGCACGCGCTTCAGCAGGTTCCAGATGAACGGCCCGCCGATGCAGAAGCCGAGCACGAGGAACTGGCGGATGCCGAGGTGGTCCATCAGCGCCAAATGGTCGTCGGTGTAGGCGTCCCACGGCCGGTCGATTTCCAGCGGCCCAGATGACTGGCCGCCGTTGGCGTTGCGCAGATCGGCCGCGATGACGCGGTAATCGCCCGCGAATTCGTCGAACGGGTTGAAGGGGTGAATCGTCTTCAGCCCGGCGATCGTCGAATTGAGCCCGCCGCCGGGAATGACCATCAACGGAAATCCGGACCCCGCCTCTTCATAGTGAATGCGGACATCGCCTCTCTCATAGGTCGGCATAACGATTCCCTCCTGTTGCAGTGCCTCATGCCGCCAGCAGATCGCGAACACGCTCGATCTCATCGATCGCGCCGAACTGCGAACCGATCAGGATTTCCTCGAAGCCCAATGCTTCGACGCGTTTGATGCGGCGCCGTGCTTCCGCCGGCGGGCAGATGAAATTGACTGACGCGAGTTTCGCCAACTCGGCGGATTGAGGACGCTCGGCAAGGTCGATCGAGCAGTTCGCCAGCACCGCGTTGCGGCCGCCGGCCTCACGAAAAATCTTCATGCCGTATTCGAGGTCGTCCCAACTGCTGAACCGGCCGGACGGCGTCCAGCCCTGCGCCTCTTTGGCGGCGTAAGTGATCCAGCGCGGGCTGCGCCAGGCGCCGATCAGTATCGGCGGCCCGCCTTGGCAGCCGGGCCAGGTGGACAGCGTGCCGCCGTTGACCGGCTCGCCGTTCCACACCCGGCGCATGATGTCGATATCGTTGCGAAACGTACGGAAGCGGTGATCGTAATCATAACCGAGGAGCGTGAAGTCATCGCGCGTCGAACCGCTGCCGACGCCGAGGACAAGACGATTGTTCGACATCGCCTGCACCGACTGCACGCGCTGCGCCAATTCGATCGGATTGCGCAGCGGCAATTGCAGCACCGCAATGCCGAGTTCGACCCGCCGCGTTATCGCTGCCAGCGCCGCCAATACCTGCAGTGAATCAAGGGTCGGGCGGCCGCGTCCCAGCGAATCGCCGATCCATATGCCGGGAAAGCCCCTTGCTTCAACCTGTCGACCAAACTCAGTGAGGCGATCGATCAGCCCGGCGTCGGGATTCCCCTGCGGGCTGATGCGGATCATCGTGCTGACGCGCATGCAACCATCCTCCGCCACGCTGCGCCGGGCGGCGACGCCGCCGTCACCTCCGGCGCCGCACACACGATCCGTCCTGTTGCGCCCCGCCCTATTGCGCGGCAGCGCGCATCGGGACGTGCGATTTGAGGAAGTTGCGCACCCGGTCGATCGTGCGCGCCTTCAGTTCCGGCGGCTCCTTCCACGGATAGACCGTGATCTCGGCGTTCGGCGCCAGCGAGGCGACATCGATCGAGGTCTGCAGCGGGTGCGCCGGCACATCGTCCGGCAGCACCAGGATCGGCGTCCGGCACGCCTTGATGAAGTCGCGCGACACGCTGTAGAGGAAGTCGGGCTGCACCCGGTATAAATTGTGGAAATACTGCTCGATCGTATCCATCGCCACGTCGGGCCGCCGCTTCAGGAAGTCGGGAACCCAGTTTTCATGCCCGTGACGGTACATGACGTTAGGGTCTTCCGGGCGGTGGCCGACTGATTGACAGAACACGGCGGCGACCACACGCCCCGGCGCGCGCTGCAGAAGTTTGCCGGCAAAGCAGCCGCCGATGCAGTAACCCATATAAAAGAATTCGCGGATGCCGAGATGGTCCATCAGGCCCAACTGGTCGTCGGCAAAGGCGTCCCAGGGGTTGTCGACCTGCACCGGCCCCGTCGACTCGCCGCCATTGGCGTTGCGCTGATCCATCGTGATGCAATGGAAATCGTTCTTGAACTCGTCCATTGCGTTGATGACCGCGGTCGGCCAGTTGCTGACGCGCGAGTTCAACCCGCCGCCGGGCGTGACGAGCAGCGGGAAGCCGGAACCGGCCTCCTCGTAACGGATGCGAACATCCCCTCTCTGATAGAACGGCATGACAGTCTCTTCCTCCTCCGTATGACGCTGCGGCCAACCAGCGGTCTGATCAACGAATGGGATCGAGCACGACGACCGGGATCTCGCGCTCGGTCTTCTTTTGGTAGTCGGCGTAAGGCGGCCAGAATTCCAGCGCCTTCTGCCACAGACGCTGGCGTTCCGGCCCGGTCGCGCTGCGCGCCCGCGCCGTCATCTTTTTTGTGCCGACCTGCACCTCGACCTCCGGGTGGGCAACGAGGTTTTTGTACCAGCCCGGATGCTGCGGCGCCCCGCCCTTCGACGCGACGATGATATAGCCGCCGTCGCCGGTCTCGCCGTAGTACAGCGGGAAAATGAATTTCTCGCCCGATTTGCGGCCGGGCGTCGTCAACAGCAGCGACGGCACAATGCGCTCGCCGTAGCCCGGCGGGTTGGCCTTGTACATGTGCCCATCGGCGCCGCCGCTCGATAGATAGCGGTTGGCGTGATCGATCATCCATTGCGGCAAGTTCGGCGCAAGCTTGGCTTCCGTCATTGGATCACTCCCTTTGCGGCGCAACGCTCGACCTGCGCCGGCGAGCAGCCAGCGGTTCGATCGACACCCTGGCGCGTCGCTTTTGCTGCTTTGTCGATTGGACGGGCATACGCCACCAATGTCAACGTGTGGTTCGAGACGCGCGCCGCGCTCGGCCGAGCGCTTTTGACGAGAGGGTTACCTGCTCCGCCATCCCGAGGATGCGGGCCGGCGCGCCTCCACTGATGCGGTTCCGCTAATAGCCGCGTTGCCAGTCGATGACGTTTTTGAGCGGGCGGCCGTCGAGGAAGGCGCGCAGATTCTCGCAAAACAGGCGGACGCCGCCGTGCCGGTCTTCGTCGCCGGCGCCCGACACGTGCGGCGTCATGATGACGCGCGCGTCCTGCCGCAGGCGCTGCGGCGGCGGCTGCTCGAACTCGCCGTCATACACGTCGAGCACGACGCCGCGCAGGCGATCTTGGTCGAGCGCCTCGACAAGCGCCGCCTCATCGACGATCTCGCCCCGCGCGACATTGACGAGCACGGCGCCGGGCTTCATCCGCGCAAAGCGCTCGCGGTTGAACAGGTGGTGCGTTTCCGGCGTCCACGGGCAGCAGATTGCGACAAAATCTGCCTCCGGCAGCAGCCGGTCGAGATCGCCGGCGCCGACGACCTCGCGAAAGCCCTCGGGCGGCGGAGCGTCCGGTTCGGGGCTGCGGCGGGTGCCGATGACCTGCATGCCGAGCGCGCCGAGCAGCCGCCCGGCCTCGAGGCCGATACCGCCGGCGCCGACGACGAGCGCCGTCTTGCCGGCCAGCAGCAGTGGCCGATAGGCGCGGTGGTCGAACGCACCGCCGGCGCGCCCCTCGATCGCGCGCGGCAGGTCCTTGGCGAAGAACAGGATGCCGGCGACGACGTATTCCCCCATCGCCAGCGTGCTGCCGAAGCCGCGCGAGGTCGTCACGATGACGTCGCTGCCCCACAGGTCGCCGCGCAGCAGATTGCTGGCCCCGGCCGGGCGCTGGTGGAACCATTTGAGGCGCGGCGCCCGTGCCCGCAGATCGAGCGGAAACGGAAACCCGCCGAGGATCACGTCGGCTTCGGCCAGCAGTCTGTCGCGCTCGGCCCGGCTGCCGGCGCCGGGGCTGTTCGGCGGCAGGTAGCGCGAGGCGGTATAGGCCGGCCAGGTGTCGCGGATCTCGCCGTCGAACCAGCGCCCGGCATCGACGACCCGGACCCGCCGATCGATCGCCTCGATGCGCGCCTTGTCATCCGCACCGATGCGCTGGATCAGCAGGACGTTGACTTCGCCTCCGCTCGTCAACGCCCCATCCCCCAGCCGACGGCGTTGCGCAGCATTTGCGTAAACGCGGCCGTTTCCCACGGGGCGCGGAATGTATCGGGGGTCGTATCGGCAGGATCGACAAAGGCGCGGGCGGCGCGGATCGCCGGGTTGTGGCAATGGCCGAGCGCGACATAGGCGACGGCCCCCTCGCCGACATCGCGGCTGTAGCCGATGACGCGCGTCCTGCCGTCGGGCAGCAGCGAGGTGTCGGTCGGGTAGAGCGTGCCGAACGCTGGCGAGACGGTATTGGGACCGTATTCCGCGGTCAGCAGGATCCGCGTCGCCGCGGGGTCCTGCAATTCGATGAAATAGGGCTCGTCCTCGACAACGAACGAGCCGCCGAGGCCGCGGGTCAACGGCGAGCCGGCATCGCGCACCTCGACGCGAAATTCGCGGATCGGCGGATGCGTCAGGAAACGGCTGCCGAGCAGCGCATGATGCTCGGATCTGACGGTGCGGCGCTGCCGCGTCCCTTCGACCCGTTCGGCGCGGCCGCCGCTCGTGCCGTGCAGCGCCAGCCAGCGGCCGCCAGTTTCCAGCCACTGCCTGAGCGCGCGGCATTGCGCCGCATCGGGGTAGGGCCCGGCGACATAGGTGACCAGGAAACGGCTGACCGGCAGCCATTTCTCGAGGTCGGCGAAATCGTTGGCGACCGAGGCCGGAACATCACCGTCCGCCAGCAATTGCAACAGTCGCAGGCGGGCATAGTCGTGGTCGTGGCCGGCCATCGCGCCGGGGGGAAAGCCGCCGGCAACGAGATGCGCGCGGTCGGAATGGCTGGCTGGCATTTGGATCACCTCGGTCCTGGGAGCGCCGATGGCGCAGGCCACCAGTTTCTCACCTTCCCGAGATCACCGCCAAGCCCCTGCCCCGCCCGCGCCGACAGCCGGTCGGCGTGGTCGGCGGCACTATCCGGCGCGGCTGTGCGCGCCGTCGCGCTGCAGCAGTTCGAAGACGCAGCCGAGCAGGTCGCGGCGATGCATCGGCGCCGCGATGAAATCTTCGCGATCGGGGTCGAGCCACGGGGGCCGCGCGGCGGCCGCGCCGACAAACAGCGCCTTGAGCCAGGGCTGGCGCAGACGGAGCTGGCGCAGCGTGACGACGCCATCGAGCGTCCCCGGCAGATGCAGCGCCGCAACGACGAGTGCGAACCGCCAATGAGCGGCGGCGCGGACCGCGGAAAAGCCTTCCGACACCGCCGTCACGGCAAAACCCTCTCCGGTCAACAGACGTTCGGCCTGATGGCGCCGCCGCGTGTCGTTTTCGATGACGAGGATATGCTTGCCCTGAGGATACATGTCTGCTTCCGTCGTTTCGGCTCGCCGCGTGCCGCCGATCGTAGCGATCGAATTCTATGTGGTCCATTAACAATCAAATCGGTCATTTCTCCATTCTGAAAAAGTACTTATGTAATATAGCGAAAAGGCCCAGAATTGACTTCACTTATTTGGTTTGAATGCGCTGCAAATTTTGCGCGACGGCGTGTCAGCCGGCGAGCAGCAGGCGGGTCAACTCGTCCGGCATGCTCAGCATCGGATAATGGCCGGTGTCGAGCTCGCTCCATTTCGCCGCCAGTCGTTCGGCAGTGCGCCGCTGATGCGCCTCACCGGGGTTCTGTGCCCGCCGGCACCACACGACGAGGGTGCCCGGCCAGCGCTGTGACCAGAACGACGCGAGCTTGACCGGCTGTTCGGAGACGCCGACCGGGTGCGGCGTGTAGCGCTGCAATGCCCAGGCGCGGGTAGTCGGGTCGAGATCGGCAAACAGCCGCCGCTCGGCATCCTCGCGCGACGGGCCGGCGGTCACGCCGTCGCCACTTGGCGTCGAGGTCGTGCGCACGACGATGTCGCGGATCTTTTCGCCGTCGAGCAGCGCCAGCGCATCGACAAAGGCGAGCCGGCCGATCCGTTCGCGCGCCAGTTCGGCGACCCGGCAGGCGACCATCCCGCCCGAACTGGTGCCGACCAGAACGACGTCGCTGAGGTCTTCGTAAAACATGAGCTGCGCGATCTCGTCGGCCTGGGTCTCCGTCGTGATGCCCGCGCGCACGTGCACCCTGCGCTCGCCGCAGCCGTCGAGCGAGGGCGGGTAAACGCGGTGCCCGGCGGCACGCAGCCGCTCCGCCACCTTCTGCCAGATCCAGCCGCCCTGGTACGACCCATGCAGCAGAACGAACGTTGCCATCTCTGAATCCCCTCAATTTCCGCCATTACATCGATTGTTACGCCGGTGACAAAGTCGGCGTCGGACGACGCCAGAAGCCAATCACCTTCGCCTGATCCGTAGGCTCGGCGATGGTGATCAGCGCCGCCTTGTCGTCAACGCGCATCGCTTCCCCCTTTCGCGCCGATCGGCGGCCGGGCATTGTCGGCCGAGACGAGCACGGGAGGACGCGCGATGCAACTCGGGATTCACCTGCCGCAGGCCGGCAGCCAGGCGACGCCGGCATTGATCCGCCGCCACGCGCTGCGCGCCGAAGCGCTGGGCCTCGCCGACCTGTGGGTCAGCGAGCACATCATCGTGCCGCGCCAGGAGTTTCCGCGCTCGCCCCTGTTCTACGATCCGCTCCTGACGCTCGCCTGGGTTGCCGCCGTGACCGAACGGGTACGGCTCGGCACCAGCGTCATCGTGCTGCCGATGCGCCATCCGTTGCCGCTCGCAAAGGAACTCTCGACGCTGCAGAACCTGTCGGGCGGGCGGCTGATCCTCGGGGTCGGGGTCGGCTGGCTGGCATCGGAATTCGCCGCGCTCGGCGCGCCGTTTCACGAGCGCGGCCGGCGCATGGATGAAGGCATCGCGATGATGCGGGCGGTATGGTCCGAAGACCCGGTGACATTCAAAGCGAAGTTCATTCCGGCGGAAATCCGCGATATGACAATGCTGCCGCAGCCGATCAGCCCGATCCCGATGTGGCACGGCAGCCGATCGGAGCCGGCGCACCGCCGCACGGTCAGCATCGGTGACGGCTGGCACGGCACCGGCACGCCGGAGGACGTAGCGCCGATTGTCGCGCGGCTGCGGCGCGACCGGCCCGAGCCGGAATTCACGATCTCGGTGCGCTCGCACTGGGACGGGCGCGACCACGGCGCGATGCGCGAGCGCCTGGCGCGGTTCGCGGAAGCGGGCGTGCAGCACGTCATGGTGCACCCGCAGGACCGCGAGATCGACGATTGGGACAGCGTACTTGAAGCGGTCGGCAAGCTCGCCGCGGCGCAGTAGCGCTGCGCGCGCCGGCGCGCTGCTGAGCTAAGCGGGCTGCGGCTGCGCGGCCGCGGATCGGGTCATCGCGGCCGGCGCATCCTCGACCGGGCGCGACGGCAGCGCCACGACCTCGGCGCTGTGCGCCGGCACGACGAGGCCCTCGGGCGACGGCGCCGACGGAACGGTCTGCAACGTCAGGGTGCCGGTGGCGAATTTGATGCCCTGCTCGGCAAACATCCGATACATGCGTTTCAAATACTCGCGCTGCACCCAGGTCGGCTTCACCGGTCGCGCCGTGAACTTGAAGCGGACAACGATCGCGTTATCGGTAATCTCGGCGATGCCCTGCATCTTCAGCGGCAGGATCACCTCGGAGGCTATTGCGGGCTCGTTCTGCATCGCGATACCGATTTTCTTGGCGGTCCTGCGCACCAGCTCAAGATCGACGCCGGGTTCGAGACGAAGGTTGAATTTTATTGTTGCAAAGTCGCGGCTCATATTCGTGACGGCGCCGAGTTGGCCGTAAGGGATCGTGTGCAGCGGACCATTCTGGTGCCGCACCTTGACCGAACGGATCCCGAGCGCCTCGACCGTACCCTTGAGACGACCCGTGTCGATGTATTCGCCGATGCGGAAGGCATCGTCCCACAGATAGAACAGGCCCGAAATGATATCGCGCACCAGCGATTGCGAACCGAAGGAGATCGCCAAGCCGAAAACGCCGGCGCCGGCGATCAGCGGCGCCGTGTCGATGCCGAGGCGCGACAGCACGACCAGCGTCGCGACGACCGCGATCAGCGCACCGGTCATGAAGCGCAGCATCGGCAGGATCGTCTGCAGCCGCGACCCCGGCCCGCCCTCCTCGTCGTCGTCGCTGGCGCCGGGCAGCTTCGGGCCGGCGCCGACGCTCTGCAGGTGCCGGTCGATCGCGACGCGGATCAGCTCCCACGCCACATACGCGATGAACAGCGTCGCCGTCGCCGCGATCGTCGCACGCATCGCCCGCCCGGCGGCGCCGGGATGCAGCCGCATCGCGTCGCTCCAGATCCAACCGAGCAGCACCGCCGCGACAAGCAGCGCCGCGGCGCGCAGGATGCGCTTCAAGCTGCGTCCGACGAGGCGGTCGGCGGGGCTGGCGGAATTGGCCTCCGCGCGCTCGGAGTTGCGCCAGCCGAGTTCGGTCAGCCGCTCCAGCACGAGCAGCACGAGCCAGAGGCCGAGTGTCGAGGTAACGCCGTAATAGTACGATAACAGGCCCAGCGACAGACCGAAGATGAAGAACACGAAGAGGCCGGCAACCATGGCCAGTCCGATTGCCAGCCAGGCGTTGCCGATCGCCGCGCGGAGCGCCCCGACGAGGCCGCTGCTGTGGCCGCGGATCAAGGCCTCAACGGCGGCGCGGCTGCGGAGCACGACGAGCGCCAGCAGGCTGCATGTCAGCACGTTGACGATCAGCGCCACGAGGTGCGGCGCGCCGCTGTCCTCGTCGATCAGCCCATAGCGGCCAAAGCCGACCAGCACGACGATCGTCAGCAGCGCCGCCGACAGGAAACGCGCGAGGCGGTGCGCCTCGCCTTCATCCAATTCGATGAGGCGCGCCGCGGGATCACCGGGACGCAGGATCACGCTGACAAAGACGGCGGCAAACCGCCAGCGGATCAGCACGTTGGAGGCAAGCACGATCAGCGCCACCGGGACTCCGGCAGCGGTCAGCCAGTGTCGGCCATGCACAAAAACGCCGATGAAAACCGCAAGCCCGACCACATCGCACAATGCCAGCCGCAGCAGGTCGGTCACCGACGGCCCCTCCGGCCGCACCCGCAACCTGCGGCGCAGCTTGCGGGTCATGCCGCGCGCCGCCGCCGTCTCGGCAACGAGCGCAAGGCAGGTCAGCAGCGCGACCCAGCCGACATTGACGAGCGCGCCGAGCGCCGACCCGTTGCTGTCGAAGGTCCGCCACTCGCGGACGATCGCACTCGGTGTGTCGGGCAACATCGCGACATCCGAGGTCGCTTCGTCCTCCATCTGGATGAACGTCTGCTGCATCCAGCCGGACGAACTCATCGCATTGTCCATCGCCGGCGCGGCGGCGGTCGCGGCAAACGCCGCCGTCGCCGCCGCACTCGCCGATGCGATGACCGCGGCGCACAGCAACCAGCGCAACCCGTCGCCGAAATGCCCGATCCACCGCCGCATCGTGTTTCTCCCGTGCGGGACGGGCGGATTTTAGGCGATCAGCGGATGGGGCGCGCGGATTTTTTCCGGCGGATTTTTTTGAGACTGCCGCAGGGCCGCCTCAGCGCGGCCGGGATTGCGTGCATTCGGCGACCATATGCCGCCGCTCGAACTCATGCATCGCCGCGCGCAGCGCCTGGCGGCGCGCGAGATCGGGGCTGCCTTCGCGCGCCGCCTGCAGGCGCTGCACCTCCGCGACCGCGTCGCGATACTGCGCCGGCGTCGCGATCTGCACCTCGCCGCGACCCGTCCCGGCGCGCCGCCCGGGCGCCGGGCAGCCCTGTGGATCAACCGCTTTCGCCATCGCTACTCCTCGGCACGCCGGCGGTCGCGGGCGCCGCCCGCAAAGAGCGCGACCGCCTCACGGCAGAATGCCGGCAGGTCGTCCGGATTGCGGCTCGTCACGAGCTTGCCGTCGACGACAACCTCGCGGTCGACCCAATCGGCGCCGGCGTTTTTCAGATCGGTCTTCAGCGACGGCCACGAGGTCACGGTGCGCCCCTTGGCCGCCTCCGCCTCGATCAGCATCCATGGGCCGTGGCAGATCACCGCAATCGGCTTATCCGCCGTCACAAAAGCCCGGAAGAACGCAACCGCGCGACGGTCGAGGCGCAGCGCGTCCGGGTTGGCGACCCCGCCGGGCTGCACCAGGGCGTCATAATCGTCGGGCCTGGCTTCGTCGAGCGTACGATCGACGGCCACCCGGTCTCCCTTGTCGTGGTGCTGCATGCCCTGAATGTGGCCGCTGTGCGGCCCGACGACCTCGACTTGCGCACCCGCCCCGCGCAGCGCGTCGCGCGGCTGGATCAGTTCAGACTGCTCGAAGCCGTCAGTGGCCAGAATGGCAATTCGCTTGCCGCTGAGCTGCGCCATCAGTCCCTCCCTAGTCGGACTGACTGCCGCCGTGGATCAGGTAGGCCAGCCCATAGCCGATCGCGCCCGCCACCAGCAGCGCCGTCAGCGGATACTCGTTGACCCGCTGCGTCAGATATTCGCCGGCGCGCGCGCTCTGCTCCGAAATCACTTCGCCCGCCGCCGAGGCCTGCCGCTGCAATTCTTCGGTATCGCCGCGAGCGATTGCCGAGCGCACCTGCTCGCCGGTCTTGCGCGCCTGTTCGCCGACATTGCGCGCCTGTTCGCCCATATTGCGCGCCTGTTCACCGACATTGCGCGCGGCCGCCTTCGTCCGCTCCAGTGCGTCCGCAGCAAGGTCCCGCGTCCGGTTGATCGCCTCGCCCGCGCCGCCGCCCGCTTGGCGCTCCCGCTTCTCCTCACCGGCGTTCTGCCCCGCTCCCGTCCCCCGCGTCGATTGGTCGTCCATGTCGGGCTCCTCTGATATGGCTGCATCAACACAAACATCCGCCATGCTGAAAGAAATCCCCGTTCCCTGATTATTCCGGGTTGAAAGCGCACAACCAGGATCGCGTCGAACGGGACAAAGATTCGGGAACCAGACAAAGATTCGGTTTGTTTTCAGGCAAGCTAAGCTGCTACTCCGAGGAGAAAACTCGTGGCCCGGACGACAATTGGCGCGGCGACCGCCGCAATCATATTACTTGCGGCGGCGCCGATGGCGCTGGCGCAGGGCAACAGCACCGCCTCCCCGCCGGCTGACTCGGCGACGCAAGCCGGTCCCGCCGTGCCGCACCGGGTGATGCCCGGCCAAATCCGCTTCTCGCAGATGAATGGAGCGACGATCTACGGCGCCCAGGACAAGAGTGTTGGCGACGTCAACAACGTCGTGCTCGATCCGCATGGCCGGATCGCTGCGGTTGTCGTCAAGACTGGCGGGTTTCTCGGCCTCGGCGGCAAGACGCTTGCCGTATCGATGCACGACCTGAAGATCACCACCAACAAGAACGGCACACCGCACATCGCGATCGACATGACGCAACAGCAACTGAAATCGGCCCAGGCGTACGATCTGACGCCGCCGAACAACAACGCGAATGCCGGCAGCGGCGGTTCCATGACGCCACTAGGCCCGAAGCAGCAATAGCCGATAGGGCATGTCAGGAGAATACCGATGAGAAAAACAACGATGACTGCGGCGTTGGCGGTACTGCTGGCGGCGTCGCCGATGGCCTTCGCCGCAACGGCGGCTGCGACAAACACTGGCGCGACGACGACCGCGCCGGCTGACACGGCGGTGACATCGACCCGCATCCAGGCGGGGCAGATCCTCGCGACCGACTTGAACGGCGCCGATGTCTATGATCAGCAGGACCAGAAGGTCTCCACCGTCAAGGACATCATCCTCGACCACAATGGCGGGGTCGCGGCCGTCGTCCTTGATGTCGCCGGCAGGAATGTCGGCGTTCCGATGCACGCTCTGCACATCGCGATGAATGCAAACAACCGGATCTCGAAGGTTACGATCGATCGCAGCCGGAACCAGCTGAAATCGGCCGAGGCCTTTCGGCTGACGCGCCCGGGCACGGGCTCCGGCGGCTCGCTGCCCGCAGGCGGCACCAACCGGTAATCGCGACACCGGCGGAACACGCCGGTCGCGGCGAGTGCGTGGTCGCTTGCGGTCGTCGTTGCTATGCTCGGGCTTCAGCCGGATTTGGAGACCGGGAATGGCAATCACCGACGCAAGCGATCGCATCCCGCCGCAGGTTTCTCCCGCCGAGGTGCGCGCGATGCTGGGGGACGGCGGCGAACTGGCCCTGCTCGATGTTCGCGAGGAGGGCGTTTTTTCCGATCGCGGGCATCCGCTTTTCGCCAACTCGCTGCCGCTGTCCCGGCTCGAATTGAGCCTGCGCGAGCTGGTGCCGCGACGGGCGGGGCGCATCGTCGTCTATGACGGCGGCGGCGCGGAAGATCTGGCCGAGCGCGGCCGCGCCAAGCTGGCGCGGATGGGCTACCGCAACGTCGCGGTCATGCAGGGCGGCACGGCGGCTTGGGCTGCGGCCGGCCTGCAGCTGTTCACCGGCGTCAACGTGCCGTCGAAGGCATTCGGCGAATGGGTCGAACACAAATGCGGCACGCCGCATATTTCCGCCGCCGAGCTGAAGCGGCGGCTCGATGCAGGCCAGGAAGTCCTGATCGTCGACAGCCGCCCGATGGCCGAATTTCGCAACATGAGCATCCCCGGCGCTGTCGATTGCCCGGGCGCCGAACTTGTCTATCGCGTCCCCGACCGACTGCGCTCGGCCGACAGCCTGGTCGTCGTCAATTGTGCCGGCCGCACCCGCAGCATTATCGGCGCCCAGTCATTGCGCAATGCCGGGCTGCCCAATCCGGTCTTGGCGCTCGAGAACGGCACGATGGGCTGGGAGCTGGCCGGGTTCGATCTCGCGCGCGGCCGCCAAGAGGCGTTGCCGCCGCCGTCGCCCGCCGGCCTGGCGCAGGCCCGTGCCCTGGCGGATCGGGTCGCCGAGCGGTTTGCGATCGGCCGCGTCGATGACGCGCTGCTCGCCCGTTTCAGCAGCGAGGCCGATCGACGTACCCTCTATCTCTTCGACGTGCGCAGCCCGGAGGAATACGCCGCCGGCCATCTCGCCGGCTCGCGCTCGGCGCCGGGCGGCCAGCTCGTGCAGGCAACCGACGCCTATATGGCGACGCGCGGCGCCCGCATCGTGCTGATCGACAGCGACGGCGTGCGCGCCGTCATGACCGGGTCGTGGCTGAAGCAGATGGGCTGGCAGGAAGTCCATGTGCTCGATGGCGGGCTTGCCGGCCGCGCGCTGGAGCGGGACGCGCCGGCGCCGATCGTGCCCGAGCTGGCGGCGGCTCCGGCTGCGCCGATCACGCCCGTCGAGCTTGCGGCATTGCTCGAGAGCGGCGGGGCGAGCGTTGTCGATCTGGCGCGCAGCCTCGAATATGAAGCCGGGCACATCCCCGGCGCTTGGTTCGCGGTGCGGGCGCGGCTGCCGGCGAGCCTCGATCGTGTGCCGCGCCGACGAGTGCTGGTGCTGACCTCGCCCGACGCGCGGCTCGCGCAGCTGGCGGCAGCCGATCTCGCCGATGCCGGGCCCGACCTTGCCGATATCCGCGTCCTTGTCGGCGGCACAACCGCCTGGCGCACCGCCGGTCTCGCGCTCGCGAAGGGGCGCGAGGCCATGGCCGACACGCCCGATGATTGCTGGCGGCGGCCCTATGACCCCTACGCCGCCCCCGGCGCGCGCGAGCGCTATCTGAAGTGGGAAATGGAGCTGGTGCGCCAGATCGAGCGGGAGGGCGAGGTCGGCTTTTGCCTGCCGTCTTGAGGCGGGGCAGCCGGCGCCCGCAACGCGGCCGCGGTCCAGCCGTACAAGCGACGCGGCTGCGCCGACGGGCCGGCCTGTCGCGCGAGGCCGGCCCATCGGCCGCCGGCGACTTCGCGCTGCCTGCCACACCGCAGCATCAATTGCGCCAGTTCCGGCTGCTGCGCCAAGCGGATCCGATAGATTTGCTGCGCCGCCTCGACGATCGCGCCCTGTCGCGCCAGCAACGCGTCGCCGATCTGGATCATCCGCGAATTCGGCCAGGCACACGGGCGCAGCCGCAGCACCCGATCGGCCAGTGCAGCCGGCGACAGCGTCGGCGCCGCCTGCGCGAGGATCAACGCCAACGCCGCCGGCGAGCGCGAGAACCCGGCGTGACAATGCAGCAGCAGGCGCGCCGACGAACCCGACCGCCACAAGTCGCGCGCAAAGTCGAGCAGGTCGGCGACGTGCGCCGGCGCGGGCGGGATCAAATCCGGCGCCGCGGCGATGACATCATGGAAGCGCAGGACAAGCCGTTCATGCCGACCCAGCATGTTCAACGCTACCGGCATCGGTGCGGCGGGGTCGAGAATCGACAGAACATGCGTCGCGCCATCGCGGCACGACCGCGGCAGTTCGTCAAACCCGCATATCGCGATCGTGAACGGTAGCGGCGACGGCTCCGATGGCGGCGGGTCGAGGATGCTCGGCATCGCGCGTTGACCTCGCTGGCTGTCCGGCAGGCAACGCTGTCTCCTCGGTAAAGTTCCGCACGAGGCGCGACGACGCGGGCCGCGTCGCCTCCAGCACATCGGCAAATTGCGCATAAGCCAGCGCTGCGAGCGCGTCGGTGCAGCATTCTGCGAATTCGCGCATCCGGCGAGCGGTGTCGTCGGCCGGCGGGAAATCGGCCTGGTTTTCGTTACCGCGGGTCGGCGAATACTCGTCGCTATGCGACCCGTCCCTGACAGTCGCCGCCTGACGCGGGCAGATCGCGGTAAAAAGACGCGTCAACATCAAGCTCTTCCTCTATGCCTGCGGAATGCGCCGGTCAGGCGGCCATCGCCTCGACGCCTGCGGGCGCCGGCTCGGCGGCGGGCGCGGGCGGCGCCTCCTCGAGCTCCAATTCGGCCGGGATCTCGATGGTAAAGCATGATCCTCGCCCAAGATCGCTGTCGACCATGATCTCGCCGCGCATCGCCCGACACAGGCTCTGGCTCAGCGCCAGCCCCAATCCGGTCCCGCCGTAACGGCTGGAGGTCGACGCTTCGGCCTGATTGAACGCGGTGAACAGACGCGCCAGATGCTCGCGGCTGATGCCGATGCCGCTGTCGCGCACCGCGATTTTCAGCCAATCGGCATCGCCCCGCTGTTCGCGGCAGACGGACAGCGTGACCGTGCCGCGCTTGGTGAATTTGCCGGCGTTGCTCAGCAGGTTGAGCAGGGCTTGGCGCAGCCGCGTCGGGTCCGTCGCGACGGCGCCCAGCCGCTCGCCGTATTCGATCTTGAACTCGTTGCTGTTGTTGATCACCAGGCTGCGGCAGGTGTCCGCCACTTCGTCGATGAACTGCTTCAGGTCGAACGATTCGATTGACAGATCGACGTTCTGCGAGTCGATCTTGGAAAGATCGAGAACGTTGGTAACCAGCGCCAGCAGATGCTTGCCGGCGCTGTTGATCCGCTTCAAGTCGGAAATGTGCTCGCCGTTGGCGCCGAGCTCATCGTCCTCGAGCAGGATCTCGCTGTAGCCGATGACCGCGTTGAGCGGCGTGCGCAGCTGATGGCTCATCTTGGCGAGAAACACCGACTTTGCCCGGTTGGCGCGCTCGGCTTCTTCCTTGACCCGCCGCAGCTTGACCGCCATCGCCAGATGGCGCTGCACCTCCTGTTCCAGTTCGGATTGCGAGGTGACGATACTGGCGTAATAGATAGCCATCATCGCCGTGTAGATCGTCGCGCAGCACACCGACAGGATGCCGACCCCCGCCAGCCCGGAGGTCGGAATGCGCTGCGCAAACCCGCCGTTGAGCAGATAGGCGACATAGAACGTGGCGAGATTGATGCCGTACACGCTGAACAGCAGGACCGGCCGCTCGCGCAAATAAAAAAAGCCGAGCAGCAGCGCGACGAGGACCCACGGCAGAAACGGCGAACTGACCCCGCCATAATAATAAGAACCGTACAACGAGACGAAGGTCAGCGTGGCGACCGAGGTGAGCGCAAGCGGCGCCAGCCGTCCCGTCAGCTTCAAGCCGAACGGCAGGACCATGAAGATCAGGTCGCAGATCGCGATGACCCAGACCTGAAAATGGTCGGAGTCGATGTCGATCAGATAGGCAACGATCGAGGCGCCGAGGCACGGCCCGAACAGATGGCTGATGACAAAGATCCGGGCACGCCAGAACGACGCGGTTTCGCCGCGCAGCGACTGCGGCACGAACCAGTCGATGAACGAGAGAAATTTGCCGCGCACCATCGCCGCCTCGCCGTTGCTCCAGGTTGCGTTGAAGCCGCGGCGTTCCGTGGCCGGCTCACCGGGCGCAACCGCGCGACCGTCCGTATCGGGCGCCATCGCCGCCGGCCTCATGCCGCCCTCGCGCCGGAAAGGCAGGCGTTGATCTTGCCCAACAGGCGCGGCAGATCGACCGGTTTGGTGTCGTAATCCGCACAGCCGACCTCGACGCTGCGGGTCCGATCGGTGGCCAGCGCATGCGCTGTCAACGCAATGACTGGAATGGACGCGGTGCGCGGATCGTCCTTGATCAGGCGAGTGGCTTCCCAGCCGTCCATCTCGCCGAGCGCGATGTCCATCAGAATGACGTCCGGCAGTTCGTTGTGGGCCAAGTGCACCCCGCTTGGACCGTCGATGGCGAAACACACCGCAAAACCCTGTCGTGACAGGCGGCGTCCGAGCATGTCGCGATTATCCTCGTTGTCTTCGACAAGCAGGATCTTTGTCATTCGCATAGCGCTCCGCGATCTAGTTTTGCGCTTCTGCCAGCAGCAGCCTGTCGGGCTGGTCGAGCACCCATGCCGAGGCCGGCGCGGGTTCGATCCCGAGCTCGCTGATCAAGCGCAGCAGGTTCTGACGATCGATCGGTTTTACCAGATGCGCATCGGCGCCAAGAGCGGGGCCTCGTTGCACACTGTCATCAACCGTCAGCATGATGATCCGGCTGTTCTGCAACGTGCGCTCTTTTTTCAGCAGCTTCAGCAGCTGCCAGCCGTCGAGTTCGGGCATGTAGACATCGAGAATGATCAGCGCCGGCACGAGCTTTCGGGCCAGTTCCAGGCCTTCGAACGCACTCGCCGCCATGACCGGTGTGTAGCCCTCCTTCGCCAGGATGCGTTGCAGCAGCTCCAGCACACCGGGATCGTCATCGATCGCCAGCACGAGATTGCCGCCCGAACGGTGCCTCTCGTCGCGCACCGATGCTTCGCCTTCGGCGGCCGCGACGGCATGCGAGGCGATCGGTACGCGGATCGTGAAGCAGGATCCCTCCCCGGGTGTGCTTTCCACCGCGATATCGCCGCGCATGAGGCGGCAGAGGCGCTGGCTGAGCGGCAGACCGAGGCCGGTTTCGCCATACTTGCTGGTCGTCGCGCTTTCCGGCTCCTCAAAATTCTCAAACAGCGTCACCAGCCGCTGCTCCTCGATGCCGATACCGGTGTCGCGCACGGCGATGCGCAACCGCTCGCCGTCGATCTGCGCGGCGATGTCGACGGCGCCGTTTGTCGTGAAGCGCACGGCGTTGCTGACGAGATCCGCCAGCGCGCGG
>DATJSO010000174.1:0-8180 GCA_035504075.1 Allostellaceae bacterium
CGCTGCTTGCCGCCGAGCGCCATCGCCGCCGCACCGGCATCGGGCAGGAAGTCACCACCGCGCTGTCCGATGTCATGCTCGCGACGGTCGCGAATCTGGGCTATGTCGGCGACGTCCACATCAACGGGCGGGCACGGCCGGCGATCGGCAACGACCTCTATGGCAGCTTCGGGCGCGATTTCGCGACCGCCGACGGCCGCCATGTGATGATCGTCGCATTGACCTCGCGGCAATGGCGCGCATTGGGCCGCGCCACCGGCCTCGGCGACCAGTTCGCCGCGGTCGCCGCGATGCTGGGGCTCGATCTCGACAGCGAGAGCGGCCGCTACGAGGCGCGCGACATGATCGCGGCGCTGCTGGCGCGCTGGTGCGCCGCGCGGCAGCTGGCGGAGATCGCCGCCGCCTTTGCCGGCATCGGCGTGCTGTGGGGAGCTTTTCAGGATTTCGCCGAGCTGGTGCGCCGCGACCCGCGCTGCTCGCCGCAGAACCCGCTATTCGCCGAGATCGAACAGCCCGGCATCGGCCGCTACCCGATGCCGGGCCTGCCGCTCGATTTCGGCGCCGCGCCGCGCGAGGCGACCCAGCCGGCGCCGCGTCTTGGCGAGCACACCGACGCGGTGCTGGCGGACGTGCTCGGGCTGTCGACCGGCGAAATCGCACGCCTTCATGCTGCCGGCGTTGCCGCCGGCCCTGATATGCCCGGCGATACGAGGCGATGAGCGATCTCGCGCTGCGGCCGCGCCATATCGGTGCGCGGGTGAAGCGCGTCGAAGACCCGCGCCTGTTGACCGGCCAGGGCGCATTCGCTGCCGACCGCCGCGTCGCCGGGGCGCTGCACCTCGCGTTCTGCCGCAGTGAGCACGCCCATGCGGCGCTCGCGGCGATCGATGCGTCGCAGGCGGCGGCGCTGCCGGGCGTCGTCGCGATTCTGACGGCGGCCGACCTCGATGGACTGGTCGCGCCGCTGCGCGCCACGTCGCGGATGCGCGATTATCACGCGACCGAACTGTTTCCGCTGGCGCGCGACAAGGTGCGCTATGTCGGCGAGCCAGTCGTCGCGATCATCGCCGAGAGCCGCGCGGTCGCCGAAGATGCCGTCGAGCGGGTCGCGATCGCCTACGCGCCGCTGCCGGCCGTCGGCGATCCCGAAGCGGCGGCGCGTCACGACGCGCCGCTATTGCACGCCGCGGCCGGCACCAATGTGCTGCTGCGGCGCGAATTCGCCCGCGGCGACGCCGAGGCGGAAATCGCCGCCGCGCCGGTCCGGGTCGGCGGTCGGTTCCGCTTTCGCCGCAAGGCCCCGGTCGCAATGGAGCCGCGCGCCGCCGTTGCCGAATACGACCGCGGCCGCCGCATGCTGACGTTGACGGCATCGACACAGATTCCCGGCATCGTCCGCGACGCGATCGCCAGCCTGTTCGACATGCCCGGGCACAGTGTGCGCGTCGTCGCCGCCGATGTCGGCGGCGGCTTCGGCGGCAAGGCCTCGCTTTATCCCGAGGACATCCTGGCCGCGCTGCTAGCGCGACAACTGGGCCGCGCCGTGCGCTGGACGGCGACGCGGATCGAGGATATCGGCACGACGACGCACGGCTTTGACGAGATCGTCGAGGCCGAACTGGCGCTCGACGCCGACGGCACGATCCGCGCGCTCGCCGCCGCGGCTATCGGCGATGTCGGTGCCTATTCGATCTATCCATGGACCTGCGGCCTCGAACCGGTGCAGGTCGCGAGCTTTCTGCCGGGACCTTATCGCGTTCAATCCTATCGCGGCTGCACCTCGGCCGTCGCGACGAACAAGGCGCCGCTTGGTCCCTACCGCGGCGTCGGCCGGCCCGTCGCGGCCTTTGTCATGGAGCGGCTCATCGACATGGCGGCGCACCGACTCGGCCTCGACCCGGTCGAACTGCGCCGCCGCAACCTCGTGCGCGACGGCGAATTTCCCTATCGCGTCGCCTCGGGCATCGTGTGGGACCGATCGGCCTTTCGCGAGACGCTGGAGCGCGCCTGCGCCGCGATCGGTTACGACGAACTGCGCGCCGAGCAGGCGACGGCGCGCGGCGCCGGGCGGCTTTTCGGCATCGGCGTTGCAACCTATGCGGAATTGACCGGCATCGGCTCGCGCATCTCGGCTGCGCCTGGCATGCCGATCAATACCGGCACCGAAACCGCGACCGTGCGCCTCGATTCGACCGGCGCGGTGACCGCCGCATTCGGCATTTCGGCGCACGGTCAGGGCCTCGAGACGACGCTGGCGCAGGTCGTCGCCGACGCGCTCGGCGCCCGCTTTGATGAGATTCGCATCCTGCAGGGCGATAGCGCCGTCGTCGCGCACGGCACCGGAACCTATGCGAGCCGCAGCGCCGTCCTCGCCGGCGGCGCCGCGATCGCCGCCGCGCGGCTCTTGAAGGAGAAGATCATCCGCGCCGCGTCGCATCTGCTTGAAGCCGCGATCGACGACATTGATGCGGCCGGCGGGCTGGTATTCGTGCGCGGCACCGACCGCGGCATCGGCTTTCGCGAGCTCGCACGCGCGGTCTATTCCGAAATGGGTCGGCTGCCGCCCGACGCACGCGAAGAAATGGAGGCGACAACGGTTTACGACCCGGTGTTCGGTACGGCCACGTCGGCAACCCATGTCGCGGCGCTGGAGATCGACATCGAGACCGGAGCGGTGGCGATACGCCGTTATGTCGTCGCCGAGGATTGCGGCCGGCTGATCAATCCGATGATCGTCGAGGGCCAGGTGCACGGCGCCGTCGCGCAGGGGATCGGCGCCGCGCTTTCCGAGGAAATCGTCTACGACGGGACGGGACAATTGCTGACCGCGAGCCTGCTCGATTATGCGGTTCCGCGCGCCGGCGACGTGCCGCCGATCGCGACATTGCACATCGAGAGCGAGGCGCCGGGTACGCTCGGCGGCTTTCGGGGCATGGGCGAAGGCGGCACGATCGGCGCGCCGGCGGCAATCGCCAACGCGCTCGCCGATGCGCTGGCGCCGATCGGCGGCGAGATCTTCGATCTGCCGATGACGCCTGAGCGGCTGTGGCGGCTTATTGCGGCGCTGAAATCGCGCCCGTAACGGGCACGCGGCGCCGGCTTGGTTCTACGTTGTACCGGTATTTGCAGCGCCGGCGGCAACGTACGGCCGCACCATTTTCTTCGGATCGACGATGCGATCGAATTCAGCCTCGCTGACGACACCGAGCCGCAATGCCGCATCCTTCAATGTCAGTTCGTTCTCCATCGCATAACGGGCAATTTTCGAAGCTGTGTCGTGACCGACGACTGGTGAAAGCGCCGTCACCAGCATCAGCGAACGTTCGACGTCTTCGCCGATCTTTTTCAAATTGGGCTTGGTGCCCTCGATGAGGAATTTGCGGAAGTTTGTGCAGCCGTCGGTCATCAGCGTGATCGAGTGCGCGATGTTGAAAATCATCAAAGGCTTGTAGACGTTCATTTCGAGATAGCCGCCGGCGCCGCCAAAGCCGACCGCGACATCGTTGGCCATGACCTGCACCGCGATCATCGTCAGCGCCTCGCATTGCGTCGGATTGACCTTGCCCGGCATGATCGAAGAGCCGGGCTCGTTCTCCGGTATCTGTAACTCGGCAAACCCGGCGCGCGGACCACACGACATCAAGCGAATGTCGTTGGCGATCTTGTACAGCGACACTGCCAGCGTGCGCAGCGTGCCGGAAAGCTGAACCAGCGCATCGTGGGCGCCCTGAACCGCAAATTTATTGGGCGCGGTGACAAAGGGCAGGCCGGTCAGTTTCGCGATCTCGGCCGCCGCCGCTTCGGCAAAGCCGGGAGCGGCGTTGATGCCGGTGCCGACGGCCGTGCCGCCGAGCGCCAACCGGTACACGCCGGGCAGCGACGCTTCGATCCGCTCCAGACCATCGGTCAACATCCCGGCGTAACCGGACCATTCCTGGCCGAGCGTCAGCGGCGTTGCGTCCTGCATATGGGTGCGGCCGATTTTGACGATGTCGTCCCATGCGCGGGCGTTGCGGCCGATCGCATCGCGCAGCGCCGCCACCGCCGGAACGAGGCGCTGCTTCACGTTGACGGCCGCGGCAATGCACATCGCCGAGGGGAACGTGTCATTTGACGATTGCGCCATGTTGACATGGTCGTTGGGGTGGACCGGGTCGCGGCTGCCGAGCGGCGTACCCGCGATCTGGCAGCAGCGGTTGGAGATCACCTCGTTGACGTTCATGTTGAACTGGGTGCCGCTGCCGGTCATCCAGACGTGCAGCGGAAACATGTCGTCGTGCCGGCCGGCGAGGATTTCGCCGCAGACCTGAACAATCAAGCGACAGCGGCGGTCGTCGAGCCGCCCGCCGGCATGGTTGGCAACGGCCGCGGCGTTTTTCAGGGTTGCGTACGCCGCGATCATCTCGTGCGGGATCAGATCTTTGCCGATGCTGAAATACTTGAGCGAGCGTTGGGTTTCGGCGCCCCACAACCTGTCGGCCGGGACTTCGACGACGCCGAGGCCGTCAGTCTCCTTTCTCGTGCCGGCCATTTGCCGCCTCCCCCTACAGATCGACAATCAACGGCCACCCTCTGCTGCGGCGTCGCGCCGCCGCAGCTTGTCGAGCGTGATCGGCAGGTCGCGCACGCGCCTGCCCGTCGCGTGGTGGACCGCGTTGGCGATCGCCGCGGCGACGCCGACCATGCCGATCTCGCCGACCCCCTTGACGCCGAGGGGGTTTACGTCACCGTCTGCCTCCTCAACGAAGATGACGTCAATATCACCCACGTCGGCGTTTACCGGCACATGATATTCGGCAATGTCGGCGTTGACGACGCGGCCGAAAGCGTGATCGACGAGCGTCTCCTCGTGCAGCGCCATGCCGATGCCCCAGACGATGCCGCCGATGATCTGGCTGCGCGCCGTTTTCGTATTCAGGATCCGTCCGGCGGCAACCGCGCTGACAATGCGGGTGACCCGGATGACGCCGAGTTGATCATCGACCCTGACCTCGGCAAAGACTGCCGAGTGCGTATTGTGCGCCTGCGAGCCGTCGTCGTCGAATGTCGTCAGCCGCTCCTCGCTGATGCGATCGACGCCGCCGTGCCGCATCGCCTGCGCGATCGGCACCGCGCGTGACGCGTCGCGCTTATGGACGAGCTTCCCGTCGGCAAGCGCAACCTCGTCGGGCGTCGCGATAGCGAGCGGCGAGTTCGGCAGGCCCTGGGCCAAACCTAGCAATGCCTCGCGAACCGCCGCCGCCGTCGCCGCGATGCCGTTCGACAGCGAGGCGGCGGTCCATGAGCCGCCTTCGACCGGCGACTGCGGCAACCGCGAGTCGCCGAGCCTGATCGAGACGTTGTCGATCGGCAGCCCGAGCATGTCGGCGGCAACCTGGGCCATGATCGTATACGTGCCGGTGCCGATGTCGGAAGTTGCGCAGGACACCTCGGCATGACCGTTTGCGGTCAGCGCGATGCGGACCGCGATCGGCACCTGCAGCGCTTCCCAGACGCCGCTTGCCATGCCCCAGCCAATGAGGTCGGAGCCGTCGCGCATCGAGCGCGGCGTCGGCCTGCGGCGCTGCCAACCGAATGCCTGCGCGCCGCGGATATAGCAGTCGCGCAACCGCTTGCTGCTGTACGGCCGGTCGCGGTGCTGGTCGCGATCGGAATAGCATCTGAGGCGCAGATCGAGCGGGTCGCACTGCAGGGCGACGGCGAGTTCGTCCATCGCGCATTCGAGCGCATAGACGCCGGTCGCGGCACTCGGCGCGCGCATGTCGCACGATGTCGGAAGATCGAGCCGCGCCAACCGGTGCCGGTAACCCGCGTTGGCGCAGGTGTAAAGCAGGCCCGACCAGCCGGTTTCCTGGCGATAGAAGCTTTCGTACCGCGAGGTGACGGTAACAGCATCGTGCTTGATCCCGGCGAGGGTGCCGTCCGCCTTGGCGCCGATATCGATCTGCTGGATCATCGCCGGCCGGTAGCCGAGGGCGTACATCTGCCGCCGGCTCAGAACGAGGCGCACCGCGCGCTTCAGGTGCAGCGCCGCCAGCGCCGCGAGCACCACCTGAAATTGCGGTCGCAGTCCCGATCCGAACGCGCCGCCGACAAACGGCGACAGGACGATCACCCAATCCGGCGCCAGGCCGAGCACGCCGCAAAGGTAACGCTGCACGTTCTGCACGCCCTGGGTCTTGTCGTAGACGGTCAGCCTGCCGTCTGCCTCGAAGACGACGGTCGAGGCATACAGTTCCAGGGGGTTATGGTGCTCGATCGGCGTGCTGTACTCGGCCTCGTGGCGCACCGCGGCCGCCGCGAGCGCCTGATCGGCGTTGCCGCGGGCTCGCGGCGGGGCAAACTCGTTCTCTTCCGGTTTCGCGGGCGATCGCAGCGCGACCGCCGCATCACGCCGACGATGGATGTCCGTCACGTGGCGCTCGCGCGCGTAATCGATGCGGACAAGCGCAGCGGCATGGCGCGCGGTCTCGGGCGCATCGGCAACGACCAGCGCCACCGGCTGGCCGCTGAACGCGATCCGGTCGTCGTAAAGCGGCCGGTACGGCGAACCCTCCGGCGCCACATCATCCTTGTAGGCGCTGTCATCGCTCGCCATCGGCGGGCGGTTCCGATGCGTCAAGACATCGATGACGCCGTCAACGGCGAGCGCCCGGCTCGCATCGATACGGAGAATGCGGCCGTTGGCGACCGCCGACGTGACGAGGGCGGCATGCGCGAGCCCCCGGACATTGAACTCGGCTGCGTACTTGGCGGCGCCGGTGACCTTGGCGCGGCCGTCGATCCGCGACGCGGCGGTGCCGATATGGGCTGCCATCGCTGTATTCACCTGATTTTCTTGTCGGACTGCGACTGCGGGGTGCCGGCCGCCGCCTGCGTCAGCGCCCGCACGACGGCGCGGTGCGCCAGATCGATCTTGAAGGCGTTGTGCGCAAACCCTGCCGCATCGCGCAGCAGCAGATCGGCGGCAGCGGCGAAATTGGCTGCCTCCGGCGCCAAGCCGCGGAGCGCGGCTTCGACCGAATTGTCGCGCCACGGCTTATGGGCAACGCCGCCGAGCGCCAGCCGCGCGTCGATGATCCTGTCGCCGTCCAGTTCCAGCGCCGCCGCGACCGAGACGAGCGCAAACGCGTAAGACAAGCGGTCGCGGATCTTCAGGTAGGTGCAGTTGGCGGCAAATCCGCGCGCCGGCAGTTCGACGGCCGTTACGATCTCGCCCGCCTCCAGCGTCGTGTCGCGCTGCGGCATGTCGCCCGGCAGCCGGTGGAAATCGGCAAACGCGATTGCGCGCGTTGCCCCCGGGCCGGCCCCCGGGCCGGCCACGTGCACACGCGCATCGAGCGCCGCCAGCGCGACGCACATGTCCGACGGGTGGGTCGCGATGCACGCCTCGCTCGTGCCGAGGATCGCGTGCATCCGGTTATGGCCGCCGATCGCCGCACAACCGCTGCCCGGCGACCGCTTGTTGCACGTCATTGCGGTGTCGTAAAAGTAGTGGCAGCGCGTGCGCTGCAGCAGATTGCCGCCGGTCGTCGCCATGTTGCGCAATTGGCCCGACGCACCGGCAAGGATGGCGGACGAAAGCATCGGATAGCGTGCGGCAACGAGCGGATGGCAGGCAAGATCGGAATTCCGCACCAGGGCGCCGATCCGCAGCCCGCCGTCCTCCGTCTCGTCGACGCCGCCCAGCGGCAGGCGCGAGATGTCGATCAGCCGCGTCGGCCGCTCGACATCTTCCTGCATCAAATCGATCAGGTTGGTGCCGCCCGCGATCAGCTTTGCAGCCGGGTCGGCCGCCATCCGCTGCACGGCATCGGCGATGTCGCGGGCGCGGAAGTATTCGAAGGCGATCATGATTTCTCCATCACCTGCCGGATCGCCGCGACAATGTTCGGATAGGCGCCACAACGGCAGATGTTGCCGCTCATCAGTTCGCGGATCTCCGCGGCGCTTCCGGCCCGGCCCTCCGAGATGAGGCCGGCGGCCGAGCAGATCTGCCCCGGCGTACAGTAGCCGCACTGGAAGGCGTCGTGGTCGATAAACGCCTGCTGCAGCGGGTGCAGGGTGCCGTCAGCCGCCGCCAGACCTTCGATCGTGACGATTCTGGCACCATCCTGCATCACGGCGAATGTCAGGCAGGAGTTGATCCGGCGGCCATCGACCAGCACCGTACAGGCGCC
>DATJSO010000175.1:0-2470 GCA_035504075.1 Allostellaceae bacterium
GTGCCGCATATCTACGCTGTCGGCGACGTGATCGGCTTTCCGGCGCTCGCGTCGACCTCGATGGAGCAGGGCCGGCTCGCGGTGTGCCACGGCTTCGGCATCGCCGCGTCGAGCGTGCCCGCGCTGTTCCCCTACGGCATCTATTCGGTGCCGGAGATTTCGATGGTCGGCAAGACCGAGGAGGAATTAACCGCCGAAGGTGTCGCTTACGAGGTCGGCAAGGCGCATTACCGCGAAATCGCTCGCGGCCAAATCATCGGCGATACCACCGGCCTGCTGAAGCTCATCTTCCACGGCGAGACCCGCGAGTTGCTCGGCGTCCACATCATCGGCGATGGCGCCAGCGAGCTCATCCATATCGGCCAGGCGGTGCTGACGTTCGGCGGCACGATCGATTATTTCATCAACACCGTGTTCAACTATCCGACGCTCGCCGAATGTTACAAGGTCGCGGCGTTCGACGGCGTCAATCGCCTCGGCGTCGCCTACGACGAAGCCACCGCCGGCGCCCCAATGACGGCGTAGCGGGCCACAATTCCAGTACCCGCCAAAAGGCGTCTGCCACGCCGCGCCGGTCGGTCGGCGATAGCCGGCGCCGCAATGGACCGTGGTTCACCTGTCCTGCGGGTGCAGTTCGAAGCCGGCGGGGCGGCCGGCGCGGCGCGCGGCCTCGGCCGGCGGCAGCGCGGCGTCCCACAGATTGGCGTCGAAGCGGTAGCCGTTGACCGCGTCCGCCTCGCGCGAGACGACGTAAAGCAGCGGCGGCACCATCTCGTCCGGCTCGACGAGGCGCGCCGCCGTCCCCTCGCGGCTCATCCGGCGCATCTCCTCGGCCATGCCGGGCGTATTGGCGCCGGCGCCGGGGTTGACGATGTTGATCGTCAGGCCGCTGCCGGCGACATCCTTCGCCCACACCTCGGTGGCCATTTCGAGCGCCGCCTTTGTTGCGCCATAGGGGTGCGTGCCGATGCGGTTCATCGTGTCGAGCTTGGTCGTGACGTTGACGATGCGGCCCCAGCCGCGCTCGATCATCTCGGCCGCGACGCGGCGCGACAGGCGGTCGGCGGCCAGAATGTTGGTCGCGATGACGTTGTCGGCGATCTCGTCGCTTACCTGCCAGAAGCGCTGCGGCTCGGCCCGGCGGTAGCGCGCCGGATCGATGTACGTAAAGGTCAGGCCGGCGTTGTTGACCAGGATGTCGATCTGGCCGAAGCGGCCGCGCGCCGCGGCGACGACGCGGTCGCAGTCCGTTACCTCACGCAGATCGGCGACGAGCGGCACGATGCGCCCCGGCATCTGCGCGCGCCTCGCTTCGGCCTCCACTTCAGCGACATCGCTGTCGATATGACCGACCGCGAGCACGCTGTGCCCCTCGCGCGCGAGGCCGAAGGCCATTGCCCGGCCGAGGCCGCGCAAGCCGCCGGTCACGATCGCCGCGCGCTGTTCCATGCTATCCTCCCGGTCCAACGCATCATGGCGATAGTAAACCACGGGACCGCCGATGGAAGACGAAGGCTTTGTCGAGGATGATTTCATCGAGGATACGGCGCGCGACTTCGTAGGGCGCTTTGGCGAGCACGCGGCCGGCATGCTGCGTGAACGCGCTGCCATCGCCGAGCAGGCCGGTGCGTATCTGCTGGCGCAGGCGTGGCGCGAGATGGCGGATTTGGCCGAGCAGATGCTCGGTCTCGGCTGAGCTAATCGCTCGCGCGGTGCAGGATCGCCTCGCGCAGCCCGGTGTCGTATTGCTGCCCGATCGGGGTCAATATCACCGCTTCGGGCAATTTCGGGCGGATCAGGCCTTTGCGTTCGAGCGCCGCCCAGACGGCCGGGTTGCGCAGCCCCGTCGCGTCCTTCGCCGCAACGATGGCTTCGCCGAGATGGAAATGATCGCCGTGCGCGTGCGGCAGTTGGGCGATTGCGATGCCGCCGCCGTCTGCCGCATGGGCCGGCGTCCCGACCAGCTGCGCCAGCTCCTGCAGCAGGGTCAGGGTCTTGAGTTGCAGCGGGTTGAGGTTAAGCGGATTGCGTTTTGCCAGCATTGCGCCTGATTAGCCCGCCCGGCTGCCGGATGCAAACGCGGCCGTTCTGATCGGAACGGTCCGAGCCGAAAAAAGTCGCCAAAAACGCCGGCGGCGGAAACGGCATTGCTTTCCGTTGCCGGGTGCGACAGGATTTCAGCATCGTTCGCGACGAAGCGGGCGGTAAGAGGCGCAAAAGCGCCGGAACCGAACAGGAGAGGACACGACCATGAAGCACGCTTCTTGGGCTATTGCCGGCTGTCTGATTGCCGGCAGCGTGATGGCGCAAACGGCTCACGCTCAACAAACGGTTCGACAATACAACTTGCCGGCCGGCAGCGTCGGGACGATGGCGTCGAATGACCCGGTCAGCACCTACTCGCCCTACATCCATGACCCAAGCCCGGCACAGGAGAGCGCCATTTGGGGCTACAACACCCCGAACAAGA
>DATJSO010000176.1:0-2404 GCA_035504075.1 Allostellaceae bacterium
GCAGGTCGAGATGACCGGCCGCGAGCTTAGCGAATTTGCCGAAACCGCCGGCCAGCGTCAGGAACGGCACCGGGCGGCGGCGCAGGTATTTCAGCGTGCCGCCGACAAAATCGCCCATGTCGATCAACGCCTGCTCGGGCAGCGCGTAAAGGCGCTGCACCGCTTGCTCCGAGGTCCGGCCGGTCGCGGCGGCGATATGGCCGAGCCCGGCGGCGCGGGCGACGTCGATGCCGCGCTGGATCGCGTGTATCCAGGAGGCGCACGAATAGGGCACGACGACGCCGGTCGTACCGAGCACCGACAGACCGCCGAGGATGCCGAGCCGCGCGTTCATCGTGCGCGCGGCCATGCGCTCGCCACCGGGGATTGCGATCGTCACGATCAGATCGGGCGGCGGCGCTCCGGCGGCTGCGGCGAACTCGAGCAGCGCGTCGCGGATCATCCGGCGCGGCGCGGGGTTGATCGCCGGCTCGCCGACCGCGAGTGCAAGGCCAGGCCGGGTCACGGTGCCGACGCCGTCGCCGGCGCGGAACAGAATGCCGGCTCCCGGCAGGCTCGGGCGCAGTTCGGCAATGATTAGCGCACCGTCGGTCACGTCCGGGTCGTCGCCGGCATCCTTAATGATGCCCGCCCGCACGACGCCATCGCCGCACTCGGCGAGGGCCAGCGGGAAGGACGGTGTCTGCCCCTGCGGCAAACGGATCGTCACCGGATCGGGAAAGCATCCGGTTAGCTGCGCGGCAAAGGCGGCGCCTGCCGCGGCCGCGGCGCAGGCGCCGGTAGTCCAGCCGCGTCGCAGCGGCGCCTCCGCTCCCCGTGCCATCGCATGATCTTAAGCCAGTTTGCGACAGGGTCACATATCGAGCGATCGGCGCCGGCTACCGTTTGGCGTTGCGCATACCTAAGTTTGCGCCGTGATCGACAGCGCGCGTCTCAACCTCGCCGAATTCATGCCGGGCAGCGTCTGGCTGGTCGGTGCCGGACCCGGCGATCCCGGCCTGCTGTCGGCGTTGGCGCTGCACGCGCTCGACCGGGCCGACAGCGTCGTTTACGACGCGCTCGTCGATCCGCGCATCCTGGCATTGGCGCGGCCGGACGCCGCGTTCGAGTTTGCCGGCAAGCGCGGCGGCCGCCCGTCGCCGCGCCAGCCGGACATCTCGGCGCGGCTCGTGCGACTCGCGCAGGACGGCCGGCGCGTCCTGCGCCTCAAGGGCGGCGACCCGTGCGTCTTCGGCCGCGGCGGCGAAGAAGCGCTGGCGTTGGCCGCCGCCGGCGTGCCGTTCCGCATCGTGCCCGGCATCACCGCCGGGATCGGCGGCCTCGCTTATGCCGGTATCCCGGTCACCCATCGCGACCTCGCCTCCGCGGTTACGTTCGTCACCGGCCACGACCGTGGCGGCGCCGTGCCCGAGGCGGTTGATTGGACCGCGATTGCGCGGGGTTCGCCGGTCATCGTTCTGTACATGGCGCTGCCGCATCTGGATCGCATTGCGGCGCGACTGATCGCGGCCGGGCGCGCCGCGGACGAACCGGTTGCGATCATCAGCAGGGCGACGACCGCGGCGCAGCGCGTCGTCACGGCGCCGCTTGCCGAAGCGGCGGCGCGGGCGGCGGCGGCCGGCCTCGAGGCGCCGGCGATCGTCGTGATCGGTCAGGTCGTGCGGCTGCGCGACATGCTCGATTGGCTCGGGCCGGGTCAGGCGGCATAGGCGCGGTCGGGCTGTCGCCTTGCGCTGTTCCGCCGCAGGGAGTACGACAGAAAGAATTGCAACGAGAGAGTTATCAACATGCCCGATCACGTCACCGCCGCCCCGCCGAAAGCCGTCAGCCCGGTCGGCGTCAACCATCTCGTGCTCAATGTTCGCGATCTTGCGGAGTCGCACACGTTCTGGACCGAGATCGTCGGCCTGACGCTGGTCGGCGAACTGCACCAGCGCCCCGGCATGCCGCCTGTCAAGATGCGCTTCTACAGCGGTAACCACGACGGCAAGCTGACGCATCACGACATCGCGATCGTCGAGAGCCCGAACGTGCCGCCGCCCTCCGAATGGAAGTTGGCGGACGGCCATGTCGCAATCAATCACGTCGCGTTGACGATGCCGAGCCGCGAGGCGTGGCTGCAGCAGCTCGCCTGGTTGCAGAGCAAAGGTGTCAAATTCAACTGGCGGGTCAATCACGGCGTCACGCACAGCGTCTACATCAACGACCCGAACGGTTATGGCGTCGAATTCCTCTACGAGTTGCCGCGCGAGATGTGGGAGAACGACATCGACGGCGCGATCAACTGGCTGGAAAACCTGCCGAGCGACGGCCCGGAAGCGCTCGCCGACCGCACCGATACGCCGAGCTTCGGCAAGGAGCCGGCGGTCGCGCCGGCCGAATAGCCGCGGCTCTACCGCGCCGG
>DATJSO010000177.1:0-15468 GCA_035504075.1 Allostellaceae bacterium
TATGCCGAACGGCTGCCATTGACCGGGTATCGCTACAAGGGGCGCTCCTACGACGTCCCGCACCTGTCGATCGCGCTTGCCAATTCCGGCGAGGTTCAGCTGGAACTGATCCAGCAGCGCTGCCGCACGCCGAGCCTCTACTGGGACTTTATCGACGCCGGCAGGGAGGGGATGCAGCACTGGTCGAGCTGGCCGACAAACTACCGCGAGATCCGCGAATGGGCGCTCGCGCACGGCTGGGAAATCGGTCAGGAAGGCGACAGCCCGCGCGGCCCGTTCATCTATTTCTTGAACGAGGGCCACCCGGGCACGATCATCGAGATGGCCGAAGCGACACCGACCCGCATGCGCATCTTCGACCAGGTACGCGCGGCGGCGCAGAACTGGGACGGGCGCGACCCCGTCCGCATGGAATGGCCGTGCGGGTAGCGGGTTGCGGGTCAGCCGCCGTCGCCGTGGGCGCGCAGCAGCGCCGCAAACCATTGGCGAAAGCGGCGGGCACCGTCATTTTCGTCGGCCAGGCCCGCGCTTTTTCGCAGCGAGGCGCCGTAGATCGCGTCCCCGAACGCGACCGCGGCGACGAGGTGGATAAGCCAGACCGTGTCCTCACGCAATGGGGCCTCGTCAGGCGGCAACGCCGCGACCCGGCGGGCGTGCAGCACGTCGGCGATCTCGCGCAGCATCGTCGCGCTTTCCCGCTCGCCGTCCGGATCCTCGATCGCCAGCCAGGCCAAGCGCTGCGCCAGCCCGCCGCGAAAGGTTTCAAACACCCGCTCGATGCCTTCGCCGGGGGAATATTCGGGCTGCGTCATCGCCGCCACCAGCCGGTCCTTCAACTCGGCCGCGACCTGCTGGGTCAAGGCGCGCACCAGCCCGGCACGGCTGCCGAAGTGATGCAGGATCAGCGGATGCGAAATGCCGGCCGCGGCCGCGATGTCCTGCAGCCGCAACCCTTCGGGTCCGGTCCTGGCAATCAGCGCCTGTGCCGAATCGAGGATCAACCGCCGTGCCTCTTCCGGCGTGCGGCGGATTCGCCGGGCAGGCGCACTCATCGCCCTGTCCATGCGTGCATCGCGATTTTCCCCGGAATTTTTATTGACAATTCTGTCAGCATAATATAGCGTACTCGTCACGGTTTACAGGAGGCCATCATGCCAGAGCAGCTTCCGCTTGATACCCGCATACATCCGATCATCGCGTTCCGCGCGCTGCGCCAGTTGATCCGCAACCGCGAGGACACGCGCCAGGTATTTCTGCTCATCGAGGCGCTGCGCGGCAAGACAACGCACCGGCAGTTCGCGCGTTTCCGCACCAGCGAAACTGGCCGCGCACTGCTGGCCCGGCGCCCGAGCCTGCTGGCGGCGCTCAGCGACCGCGCCAGTCTCGGCGCGATGCCGGCCGGATCGCTCGGCCGCACCTACTATGATTTCATGACCAGCGAGAACCTGTCCGCCCAGGGGCTGGTCGAGGCCTCGAAGGTCCGCGAGGCCCCGCCGCCGGCCGATGAGCTGACGTGGTTCCGCGAACGCGGCCGCGAGATGCACGACCTCTTGCACGTGACCGCCGGTTATGGCCGCGACCCGCTCGGCGAGGTGTGCGTTGTCGCTTTTACGTTTGCGCAGAACCGGCAGAAGGGGCTCGGCGTCATCGCGCTGGTGGGCGCGTTCCGCGCCAAGAAGCGGCTGCGCGACCAACCGATCTGGAGCGCAGCGTGGCAGGCCTACCGTCAAGGCAGGCGCGCCAAATGGCTGTACGAAGCCGACTGGGAGAACCTTCTGCCGCGGCCGCTCGACGAGGTTCGCGCCCAGTACGGCATCACCCAGCCGACTTACTACCCGCGCATCCTGCCCGCCTTCCAGCGCTACATGGCTGCGGCCGCTGCGGCCGGGCAGACCCCGGCCGAAGCCGCCGCGATGTAGCCGGCGCCCGACGGACGTGCCATCCTCGTTCCTGTGAGCGCGGCGCCGGGGCCCGACCTACCCCCGCGCCGCGGCCTGGAGCGGGGGCGCGATGCGCATTCCACCGAAGGACGCCGAGCCGGCGACGCGGGCGGCAAATGCCGCGATGCGGTCGGCACTGCCGTTTGAGGACCGACGCGACTTTACCGACGTGCGGCGTGGCCTGATCGCCGAACTGCCCGACGGCGTTGTCCGCGCCGCCTCAGGGCAGGTCGTATGGAGCCTGCGCGAATACGACTTTCTCGACGCCGGAGAGGCGCCGGCGACGGTCAACCCGAGCCTCTGGCGCATGGCGCGGCTCAACCGCGCGGCCGGCCTGTTTCAGGTGACCGATCGCGTCTACCAGTTGCGCGGCCTCGATCTCGCGAACATGACGATCATCGAGGCCGCCGACGGCATCATCGTCATCGACACGCTGACGACCTGCGAGGTCGCCCGCGCCGGCCTCGAGCTGTACTACGCGCACCGGCCGCGCCGGCCGATCGTCGCAGTCATCTATACGCACAGCCACGCCGATCATTTCGGCGGCGTCAAGGGCATCGTCTTGGCCGACGAGGCGGCGGCCGGCCGCGTCGCGATCATCGCGCCCGACGGCTTCATGGCGGCAATCGGCGGCGAGAACGTGCTGGCCGGCCTAGCGATGTCGCGGCGCGCGCAGTTTCAATTCGGCGGCCTGCTGCCGAAAGGCACGCGGCAGCAGGTCGATGCCGGTCTCGGCAAGACGACGGCGCGCGGCACCGTCAGCCTGATCGCACCCAACGACCTGATCCGCGAGCCGGTCGAGACGCGCATCATCGACGGGGTCGAATTCGTCTTTCATCTCGCACCGGAGACGGAAGCGCCGGCCGAGATGCACATCCACCTGCCGCAGTTGCGCGTCCTCGACATGGCCGAGAACGCGACGCGGCACCTGCACAATTTCATCCCGCTGCGCGGCGCCGTCGCGCGCGACCCGCGCGTCTGGTCGCATTACCTGGCGCAGGCCATCGACCTGTTCGGCGACAAGACCGACGTGCTGATCGGCCAGCACCACTGGCCGACCTGGGGCGGCGAGAATGTCGTCGCATTTCTTGCCAAGCAGCGCGATCTCTACAAGCACATCCACGACAGACGCTGCGGCTGATGAACAAGGGCATGCGGCCGACGGAGATTGCCGATGTCCTCGCTCTGCCGCCGGATCTCGCGCGCGAATGGTCGGTACGCGGCTATTACGGCACGGTCAGCCACAATGCGAAGGCGGTCTATCAGCGCTATCTGTCCTGGTACGACGGCAACCCGGCCAATCTCAACCCGCTGCCGCCGGCCGCGGCGGCCGGCAAGACGATTGCCTATATGGGCGGCGCCGAGCGGGTGCTGGCACGGGCGCGCGAGGATTTTGCAAACGGCGAATATCGCTGGGTCGCCGAGATCGCGAGCAAGCTGGTCTTCGCCGAGCCGGCCAATACGGCGGCGCGCGAACTCGCCGCCGACGCATTCGAGCAGCTCGGCTACCAGGCGGAATCGGCGACCTGGCGCAACGCCTATCTGTACGGCGCGCAGGAATTGCGCGAGGGAGTCGCGCAACTGCCACCGCGGCCGCCGCTGAGCCCCGATCTCGTCGCCGGCCTGGGCATCGACATCCTGTTCGATTATCTCGCGATCCGGCTAGATCCGGCGACGGCGACCGGGCGACGGTGCCGCATCGATTGGCATGTCAGCGACAGCGGCGAAAGCGCGGCGCTGAATTTCGAGAACGCAACGCTGACCTGCCGACCCGGGAAGGCCTGCGACGCCCCCGACCTCGTGGTCGTCTCGACCCGCGCTGCGCTGGAGCGCATCGCGCTGCGGCCGCAGGCTCTCGCCGATGCGCTGGCGGGCGGCGATTGCCGCGTGACGGCCGGCGATCCCGCGCAACTAACCGCATTGTTTGCGAGCTTCGACGAATTCGCGCTGATGTTCGACATCGTCGCGCCCGCCCGCTCCGCCGACGGTTGACCTGGCTCGCGGCCGATCCCGTCAGGCGCTGCCGCGCCCGGCTGCAACGATCGCGCGCGGCGGGTCCTGCCAGCGGCATTCGACGGTTGCATAGCCCGCGGCGCGCATCGCCGCGAGATGCGGCTCGACCCCGTCGAAAAACAGATCCTCTTCGATGAACCAGCCGCCCGGCCGCAGCAGATTGCGGATCGCCCGGTAGCAGGCAAAGATCTGCGGGTCGTTGCGCAGGTTGTGCAGGACGATCGCCGATACCGCGAGATCGAACGGGCCGCCGACCTCGCCGGCCCAATCCGCGCTCGTCAAATCGCAGGTCACAAAACGCAACTGGCCCTGACGCGCCGCCAGCCGCCGGCGCGCCTCGCCGAGCATCGGCCCGGAATAATCCTGCAGCGTCACCTGCGCGTTCGGGAAGACAGCGAGCAATTCCTCGGTCACCGCACCGAAACCGGCGCCGACATCGAGAACGGCGAGACGCGCGTCGTGCGGAAACGGCGCGGCGGCGAGCATCTCGTGCAAGCGCGGCCGGCGCACCGGATCGCGCGCTTCGTCGTGGGCGATCCAGTCGCGCACATACTCGGGCGAGTGCCAATCGTGCGGCTGCGACAGCCCGCCCCGACGATCCGACGGCATCGATGGCTCCTTCATGGCTTGCCGGAAGCGAGGATCGCAACCGGATAAGCGTAGTAAAGCCCGCCGGCGTCGCGGCGCACCGGGATGCCGAGCCGGTCGTCGGCAATCGAGGCCGCGAACAGATCAATGATCTTTTGCTCGTCGCCCGGATCGGGAAACGAGCGGGCGATCAGGTTGGCGACCGAATCGCGCAGCTCGTAGCAGTGCACGCGCGGCTCGCCGAGGCCGCCGGTGCGAAACAGATCCATCAACTCGGAGAGCGAGAGACAGCGCCGGTGCGACGGGTCGCGCAGCAATTCGAGCCGGTTGAACTCGGCCGCCTTTGCCGAGTCGGGCGAGGCGTAGGTGTCGGCGACGACGATGCGGCCGCCCGGCGCGCAGACCCGCAGCATCTCGGCGAACACGGCCTGCGGCTTCAGGAAATGGTGCACCGCAAAGCGGGTAACGACGATCGTGAACGTGCCGTCGGGCCACGGCAGATGCGCGACGTCGCCCTCGCGCCAAGCGACATTCGCAAGCCTCTTGTCCGCGGCGAGGCGGCGGGCGCGATCGAGCATCGCCGCGGTCATGTCGATGCCGGTCGCATGCCGAACATGCGGCGCGAAGCCGCAGACGACAATGCCGCCGCCGCAGGCGACGTCGAGCACTGTATCGTCGGGACCCGCTTTGGCTGCTTCGACCAGCAGCTTGAGCGCGGCCGCATCGGCGATCGGTGCGGCGGTGTTGAACGGCACCGCCTGCCGCGTGAACTGGTCGCGGATCAGCGCGCCGTGCGCGGCATCGCTCATCTCGGACCCGCCTCGTGCCCCTAGGCCGGGATGCGCACCGGCAGCGAGCGGATACCGTGGATGAAGTTGGAATAGACGCGCTTTGCCGGGCCGACCACCTCGATGACCGGATAGCGCCTCACGATCTCTTCCCACAGGATGCGCAGTTGCAGTTCGGCCAGCCGGTTGCCGACGCAACGATGAATGCCGAAACCGAACGACAGGTGCTGGCGCGGCCGCTTGCGGTCGATGATAAAGCGGTCCGGCTCGTCGATCGCCTCAGGGTCGCGGTTGCCCGACACGTACCACATGACGACCTTGTCGCCCTTCTTGATCTGCTTGCCGCCGAGTTCGACATCTTCCAGCGCAGTGCGCCTCATGTGGATGACGGGCGTCACCCAGCGGATGATTTCCGGCACCATGCTCTCGATCAAGCCGGGGTTGTCGCGCAGCTTCTGATATTCCTCGGGATGCTGGTTCAACGCCATCAGCCCGCCGGTCATCGAGTTCCGCGTCGTGTCGTTGCCGCCAACGATCAGCAGCGTCAGGTTGCCCATGAACTCGCGAAACGGCAATTCGCGCGTGACGGCGCTGTGCGCCAGCATCGACAGCAGGTCGAAGCGAGGCGGCAGCTTTGCCCGCTCCGTAAAGAGTTTGCCGAGCGCCTCGGTCATCTTTGTCAATTCGGCGAATTTCTCTTCCTCCGAATGAACCGGTGATTCCGGCGAGCGCACATCGGCGATCGCGACGTCCGACCAGTAGGTCAGCTGCCGGCGTTCCTCGAACGGATAATCGAACAGCGTCGCCAGCATCATCGTCGTCAATTCGATCGATACCCGATCGACCCAGTTGAACGTCTCGTTGCGCGGCAATCCGTCGAGCACGCTCGCGGTGCGCTCGCGGATCAACCCCTCCATGTTGGCGAGGTTGCCGGGGGCGACGGTCGGGCTGACGGTCAGGCGCTGCTCATCGTGCTTTGGCGGGTCCATCGCGATGAAGCTCTGCCGCTCGAGGCCCTTCGGCGGGTCGAGGATCGCGATCGCGGCGTCGGAGGAATAGACCTTGTGGCTGATCTCGACCTGCATGATGTCCTTGTACTTGGTCACCGACCAGTACGGGCCGTAATAGCTCTGCGGGCAGTAATGCACCGGGTCCTCGCGCCGCAGCCGGGCGAAGTACGGATAGTAGATATCCTCCTGGTAGAGCCGCGGGTCGCTGACATCGAGCGTGTCGAGCGCGAGCGTCGCGATGTCGCTGTCGAGCGGGGCGTCGAGCGGTGCCGTCATCGTGCCTCTCCGGTCGGATGCTGCGCGGCACGCTACGCCTCGCGCCGGCCGCTGTCAAAATGTCGCAAGGAGATCTGCCTGCCGTGGCGGAATGACCCTCCCTTCCGACGGCGGCACAGCGAACTCGCCGATCGCCGCCGCCTCGCCGCAATCGGCGCGGCGCTGTTGCGGCCGAAAGCGCATCACGCCTTGCTGCAACGCGCGGCGCGTGCACATGATCGGGAAAATCGCTCGATGGGAGGTGCGCGGTGCCGGCTTATGTCATGCTCGCCAACTGGACCGACCAGGGCGCCCGCCAGATCAAGGATTCGCCAAAGCGCGTCGATGCCGCGAAAAAGGCGCTGACCGACATGGGCGGCGAGTTCCGGTCGCTCTACATGACAATGGGAGATTACGACCTCGTCGTCATTTACGAGGCGCCGGACGATGCCGTCGCCGCCCGCTTCACGCTGCTTCTCGCGCAGCAGGGCGCGGTGCGGACGCGCACGCTGAAGGCGTTCCCCGAGGCCGCCTATCGCGAGATCATGAACTCGCTCGGCTGACCGGGAGTGCCAGATGACCGCGAAGACCCGCCGGCTGCGCGAACTGCTCGCATCGGGCCGGTTTCTCTATATGCCATCGGCGGCGACACCGCTCGAAGGCAGGCTCGCCGAGGCGGCCGGCTGCCCGCTCGTCTATACCGGCGGCTATGTGACCGGCGCCTCGCGCGCGATTACCGAGCCGCTGTTGACAATGGATGAGCAGGTGCGCGTCGCCGGCGAGGTCGCGCGGGCCGTTGCGGTGCCGCTCCTGGCCGATGCCGGCGCCGGCTTTGGCGAGCCGCTGCACACGATGCGCACGGTGCGCGAATTCGCCGCCGCCGGTGTCGCCGGCGTGCACATCGAAGACCAGCTCTATCCGAAACGGGCGCACTACCACGGCTACCAGGTGCACGCCATCGCGCGCGACGAGTTTGTCGCCAAGATCAAATATGCCTGCCGCCAGCGCGACGAGACCGATGCCGATTTCCTTGTCATCGCGCGCAGCGACACGTGCCGCGAATTCGGCCTCGACGAGGCGATCGGCCGGGTCAACGCGGCAGCCGAAGTCGGCGCCGACATGGGTCTCGTGTTCCCGCGCAGCCGCGCCGAGGCCGAGGCGGCGCCGGTCATGGCGACCGTGCCGCTTGTCTGGGTGCAGAGCCGCGGCAACCGCGACGGCCGGCCGATCCTGCCATTGAGCGAACTCGAAGCGATGGGCTATCGCGGCTGCATCGACGCGCAGATCCTGCTCGGCACGGCGTTCCACTTCATGCAAAAGGCGATGGCCGAGATCGTCGCGACCGGCAATTACACCGGCATCGAGGAGGCGGATTTCACCGCGCTCCGCAAGGGAATTGAGGATTTGATCGGCCTCGACGCCTATTACCGCATCGAAGCCGAAACCGTCGAACCCGACAGCAAACCAGGGTGAGCGCGTGCGCGCGCCGGGCGTTGTCATCGAAACCGCGCGGCTGCGGCTGCGCGCGCACCGCGAGGCAGATCTTGCCGAGATGGCGGCGCTGATCGGCAATTGGCAGGTCGCGCGCTGGGTCAGCAACGTGCCCCATCCCTATACCGAAGACCATGGTCGCTGGTGGATCGCCGGGGTGCAGCAGGAGCACGCCGCCGGAAGTCCGCTCCGCTTTGCCATTGCGCTTAAGGACAGCGACCGGATCATCGGCGGGGCCGGCCTCGACGGCGATCCAGGCGACGCGGCCGACGAGGCCGCACTCGGCTACTGGCTCGGCGAGTCCCATTGGGGTCGCGGCTACGGCCGCGAAGCGGTCGCCGCCATCATCGATTACGGCTTTCGCACGCTCGGCCTTCCGTCGATCCGCGCCTACACCGATCCGGCCAATCTGCGCTCGCAAAAGGTCTTGCGGCACTGCGGCCTCGCGTCAGCCGGGGAAATCAATCTGGCAAAACCGACTCGCAACGGTGCCTCGCGGGCACCATTGTTTCGCATCCTGCGGCCGGTGCGGTAACGCACGGCAACATTGTCCGCGCAGGGCTTCCAGCCGCACCGGTCGTGCTTTACGATTGCGGCGAAGAAGCGCCGGGAGCCCAATGACCGACAGCATCATCGTCGATACCGCCAGCCGCATCTTCGCCGATCTGTGCGAGCCGAACACGGTCAACGCCGCCGAAGAAGGCAAATGGCCGGCCGAATTGTGGGATGCGCTCGAACAATCCGGCCTGCCGCTGACCTGGGTGCCGGACACGCTGGGCGGCGCCGGCGCCGACATGATCGACGGCTTTGCTGTCATGCGCGTGGCCGGCCGCGCCAATGCGCCGGTGCCCTTGGCCGAGACATTGCTCGCCGGCTGGCTGTTGGCGCAGGCCGGCATCGAGGCGCCGACAGGGCCGATGACGCTGGCGCCGGTGCACGAAGACGGCAACCTCCTGCTCGGCGCCGACGGCAGACTGCGCGGTCGCGCCCGCCACGTGCCGCACGCCCGCAGCGCCCGCCACGTCGCGGCGCTGGCGCGGCGGGACGGCGCGATGGTCGCGGCGCTGGTCGAAACCGAGGGTGTCGGCATCACGCCCGGCGCCAGCCTCGCCGGCGAGCCGCAGGACACCGTTGTGTTCGATGGCGCAGCGGCGCTGGCGACCGGCCGCGTCGATGTCGACCCGCCGGCGCTGGTGCGCCTTGGCGCGGCGGCGCGGGCGCAGCAGATGGCCGGCGCGCTCGAACACATCCTCGACCAGTCGGTGCAGCAATCCTTGGACCGGGTGCAGTTCGGCCGGCAGATCGCCAAGTTCCAGGCGGTGCAGCACAACCTCGCGATGCTGGCCGGCGAGGTCGCCGCCGCCGGCGCCGCCGCCGATGCCGCAGCGGAAGCGATCGCCGTCAACGGCATCGCCAGCGTGGACGCGCTGGCGAATGTCGCGGTCGCCAAGGTGCGGGTCGGCGAGGCGGCCGGCACCGGCGCCGCAATCGCCCACCAGGTGCACGGCGCGATGGGCTTTACCTACGAGCATTCGCTGCACCAGGCGACGCGGCGCTTGTGGACCTGGCGCGAGGAATTCGGCAATGAGGCGCTGTGGGCCGGCCGCCTCGGCCGCATGGTCGCCGCGCAGGGCGCCGACCGCCTGTGGCCGTTTGTGACGCAGGGAACGTAACCGTATCAGCGCGTCACCCGCGGGCTTGACCCGCGGGTCTCCGCCAGCGTGAGATGGCCGGGTCACCCCCGGACCCGATCCGGGGGCCGGCCATGACGAAAATCAAAGGAATTCGCCGATGGCCTATAACTTCCATTTCGATCCGGTCGATCTGCCGCCCGAGTGCAAGGAATTGCGCCAGGAGGTGCGCGCCTTTCTGCGCGCCGAAATCGAAGCCGGCACGTTTGCGCCCGACCACGAGCGCGCCTCGTTCGAGGTGGCGCGCGCCTTCGCCAAAAAGGTCGGCGCCCGGGGCTGGATCGGCATGACCTGGCCGAAGGAATATGGCGGCCACGAGCGCTCGCACCTCGAACGCTACGTCGTCGTCGAGGAGATGCTGGCGCACCGCGCGCCGACCCGCTTCTACGGCACCGCCGACCGGCAGAGCGGCCCGGTGCTGATCCGCTACGGCCAAGAGAGTGTCAAGCGCGACATCCTGCCGAAGATCGCGGCGGGCGAGTTGTGCTTCTGCATCGGCCTCAGCGAACCCAATTCCGGCTCCGACGTGTTCGCCGCCTCGACCCGCGCGACCAAGACCGACGGTGGCTGGCTGGTCAACGGCCGCAAAATCTGGACCTCGAACGCGCACAATTCCGACTACATGATCGCGCTGCTGCGCACCTCGCCGCGGACCAAGGAAAACCACCGCCACGGTCTGACGCAATTTCTTGTCGCGCTGAAGACGAAGGGGATCACGACGCGGCCGATCATCAACCTGACCGGCGGCCACGATTTCAACGAGGTCACGTTCGACGACGCGTTCGTGCCCGACGCGCACCTGATCGGCGAAGTCGACATGGCCTGGAAGCAGGCGACCGACGAGCTCGCCTACGAGCGCAGCGGCCCCGACCGTTGGGTCGAGACCTTGCCCGTCCTGACCGAGATGGTGCGCACCGCCGGGCCTGAGCCGGGTGACCGGCTGGCCGAGGGGATCGGCCGCGAGGTTGCGCATCTGGCGACGTTGCGGCGCATGTCATTGTCGGTCGCCGGCATGCTGCAGGCGGGCAAAAGCCCGGTCGTGGAGGCCGCTGTCGTCAAGGACCTCGGCACCAATTGGGAACAGGCGCTGCCCAACCAGGTGCGCCTCTTGGCGCCGCCGCGCGGCGATAGCGACCCCGATTCCAATGACGACCGCTTCGAGGAGGCTTTGCGCCACACGACCTTGATTGCGCCGAAACTGACGATCCAGGGCGGCACCCGCGAAGTCCTGCGCGGCATCATCGCCCGCGGCCTCGGGTTGCGGTAGCTGAACAAAAGCTCATGCCTGACGCCCCATTCCCTCATCCTGAGGAGCCCGCGATAGCGGGCGTCTCGAAGGACGCACGGCATGAATTGCAGCGCAGCGGCACAGCATGACGGCGGTCGTCTATATTCTCCTGTGCGCCGATGGGTCGTATTACGGCGGGATTACTCGCGCCGGTTTGGAATGCCGCCTAGCGGAGCATAATAGTGGCAGCTTTGGCGGATTCACTGCCTCTCGCCATCCAGTGAAGCTGGTCTATCACCAGGAATTTCAGCATCTGACCGATGCAATCGCCGCTGAACGGCAGATCAAAGGCTGGCGACGCGAGAAAAAGGAAGCGCTGATCCGCGGCGAGTATGCATTGCTGCCTGCTCTTGCCAGCCGAGCCGCAAAAACGGGTTTGCGTCCTTCGAGACGCGCTCCGGCTGCGCCGGATCGCTCCTCAGGATGAGGGAATTGGTCATGGATGACCTGCCGCTGCTGTTCCGCCGTTGTCGCGCCGCCCTGGGTCTCTCGGCCCAGGGCATGGCGCGGCTGCTGCGCGTCAGCGGCTATCGCACGGTGCAACGCTGGGAGGCCGGCGACCGAGACGTGCCTGGACCGGCCTGGGTGGCGCTGCGCTACATGCTGTCCGGCCATGGCCATGCCGAGCTCGTCGCGGCGATCGACAGCGCGCTCGCTGCTCACGATAATCCCGCCCCGGCTCGCGATGATCTCCGAGCTTTTGCCGGCCCGCTGAAGGCGGCAGAGAACTGATGGCGTCTTCCGAGGCCGCAGAACATGCCTGATCTTCGTCCCCTCTTGGCGCCGGAAAGCGTCGTCATCGTCGGCGCCGCCGGCGACGATTCATTGCGCGGGCGCCTCACAAAGCAGCTTGTCGGGCACGGCTATCCGGGCCACCTCTATCCCGTCACGCGCAGCCAGAGAGAAGTTCTCGGACACCAGGCCTACGCGACCGTCGCCGACATCCCGGAAGCGGCCGACCTGGCGGTGATCCTCGTGCCGGCGGCGCATGTCGTCGCGGCGATCGAGCAATGCGCGGCGCGCGGCATTCCCGCCGCGGTCGTCATCAGCTCGGGGTTTGCCGAGGAAAAGAGCGGCGAGGCGGCCGAGCGCGACGCGGCGCTGCGCGCCATCGCCGCGCGCACCGGCATCGTCATCGCCGGCCCCAACTCGGAGGGCCTCGTCAACCCGCTGCTGCCGCTCGTCGCGACGTTCAGCCCGGTATTCCACGACCCTACCCACCCGCTCCTGCCGGAAGGCAGCAGCGCCCGGCGGATCGCCGTCAGCTGCCAGTCGGGCGCGCTGACCTACGCCTTTCTGTCACGCGGCCGCGATCGCCGGCTCCGCTTCACCTATCAGGTCAGCGCCGGCAACCAGACCGTGCTGGAGGCGCACGATTACATTGATTGGGTACTCGACACCGGCGGCGCCGACATTTTCCTGTGCTACCTTGAAGGCATCCGCGACGCCGTGCGCTTTCGTGCCGTCGCCGACAAGGCGGCGCGCCTGGGCAAACCGCTGATCCTGGCCAAGGTCGGGCGCTCCGACGCCGGCCGCCGCGCTGCCTCTTCGCATACCGGCGCTTTGGCCCACGCCGGTGCCGCCGATGACGCGATCTTCCGCCACCACGGCATCATCCGCGGCGAAGACCTCGACCACATGGTCGATGTCGCGACCGCCTTTGCCTATTGCAGACTGCCGACAGGCAACCGCGTCGCGATCATCACCGGCTCGGGCGGCAGCGCGGTGTGGATGGCCGACATCTTGTCGGCTCATGGTCTCGAACTGCCGGTGCTGGAAGACGACATCCAGCAGCGCATCATGGCCCTGCTGCCCTCCTACGGTTCGGCGCAGAACCCGATCGACGCGACGGCGCAGGCAATCGGCGAAGTTGGCTATAAGCGATTGATCGAGCTGGTGCGCGAGTCGAAGCGCATCGACACGATCCTGTTGATCGGCTCGCTGGCCAACGAAACCCGCGCCGCGAAAACGTCGGGGGAATTGGCCGGCATCGTCGAGGAGACCGACAAGCCGATCCTGTTTTCCTGTTACACCGAGGCCTCGGCGGCGGCGATCGGCCTGTTCGCCGGCGTCGGCATCCCCTGCTATACATCGATGCCGAGCTGCGCCCGTGCGATCAAGGCGCTCACCGACTACGCCGCCTTCCGCGAGCGGTTTGCGCACCGTGCCGCCGGCTTGCCGCCGCCCGTCGACCAGGGGGTCCGCACGCGGGCAGCAAACGCACTTCGGCTCTTGCATACGGCCGCCGCGGAGGCGGTGGCCAAAGCGATCCTCGGCAGCTACGGCATGCCGCGGCCGAACGAGGAGACAACCCACAGCGAGAGCAAAGCCGTCGCCGCGGCCAAGCGGATTGGCGGTCCCGTCGCGCTGAAGGTGCAATCGCATCAGATCCTGCACAAGACCGACGCCGGAGCGGTCGCGCTGAACGTCAGCGGGGCGGCAGCGATACGCGACGCCTATAGTCGCATCATGGCGAACGCCGCCAATTTTGCGCCGGATGCGCGCCTTGACGGCGTCCTTGTCCAGGAAATGGCGCGACCGGGCGTCGAAATGATCCTCGGCGTGCATCGCGACCGCGATTTCGGACCGCTCATTATGGTCGGGCTCGGCGGCGTCCATGTCGAGGTGTTGAAAGATGTCGCGTTCGCGCCGGTGCCGCTCGGGCATGACGAGGCGCTCGACCTGATCGGGCAATTGCGTGGCGCCGCCGTGCTCGACGGCGTGCGCGGTGCCGTGGCTGCCGATAAGGAAGCGCTTGCCGAATTGATCGTCGTGCTGGCGCAGTTCGCCGCCGACCATGCCGATCTGATCGAGGAGATCGACCTCAACCCAGTCATCGTCCACGAAGCCGGCGCCGGCCTCTCGGTTGTCGACGCGCTGATCGTGAAAGGCTAATTTACTACGAAAGCACGTAGAAACGAAGAAGCAAAATCTGTTAGGTCCCGGCGCAGGCCGGGACCGATTCGTCAGAGCGCTCGCAGGCTGATCGATGGGTTCCGGCCTTCGCCGGAAACCAGAACTTTTGTGATCTCCGTGTCTCCGTGGTTCGCATCATAGGGAGCGAGTAAAATGGCCGATTACAGCGGGTTCAAGGAAATCGGCGTCAGCGTCGATGGTCTGGTGGCGACGGTCGAGATGCGGCGGCCGCCGCACAATTTCTTCGATGCGGCGCTGATCGCCGAGATCGGCGAGGCCTTCGAGCGCATCGACGCCGACCCCGCGCTGCGCACGATCGTGCTCGCGGCCGAGGGCCGCTCGTTTTGCGCCGGCGCCGATTTCTCCTCGCGCATGGATACCGGCACCGTGCAGGAAGCCTCGCGCAGCGGCGGCGGCCGGCATCTCTACAAGGAGGCGATCAGGCTCTTTCGCACGAAAAAGCCGGTCGTCGGCGCGATCCACGGCGCCGCGATCGGCGGCGGCCTCGGCCTCGCGCTCGTGCCGGATTTCCGCGTCACGTGTTCGGAAGCGCGGTTCAGCGCCAATTTCAACCGGCTCGGCTTTCACCCCGGCTTCGGCCTGACCGCGACCTTGCCGCGCCTCGTCGGGGCGCAGCAGGCGGCGCTCCTGTTCTATACCGGCCGGCGCATCTCGGGCGACGAGGCGGTGCGGATCGGCCTCGCCGATCAGCTCGTGGCTCAGGCCGAGGTGCGCAGCGCGGCGCAGGCGCTGGCACTGGAAATCGCGCAATCCTCCCCGCTCGCCGTTTTGGCGACGCGCGAGACGGTGCGCCGCGGCCTCGTCGATCAGATCGAGGCAGCCACCGAGCGCGAACTCGTCGAGCAGGATTGGCTGCGCCGCACCGAAGATTTCAGCGAGGGCATCAAGGCCTATTCCGAGCGCCGCCTGCCCGATTTCCAGGGCCGCTGATCTCACACCCGGCCGGTCAGCATCGCCGCCGCCAGCCGCCAGCTTTGCATCGCATCCGGCACGCGCAATTCGGCCGCAAACGGGTTGTGATCGACGCGCGCCAGCCGCAGCAGAAAGCGCTCGGCGACGATTGCCGGCAGCAAGGCCGGGCGGGCTGTGCGCGGTGTTGCACGGCGCCGCGCCGCCGCCAGATGGGCGCGCGCCGCGGCGGCGATCGCCGCCGTCGCGGCATGCAACGCCGCCGTCGGCCGCGACGCCGCGTAATCGGCCGGGTCGAGGCCGACAGCGGCGCAGACATCGTCGGGAATATAGCGACGGCCCGCCGCCGCGTGGTACGGCATCGCGCGCATCAGGCCGGCCAGCGCATAGCCAACACCGACCTCGCGCGCCGCTTGGCACGCCCAGGGATCGGTCGCGCCGAGCACGGCGAGCGCCAGGCGGACGAGGCTGCCCGAGGTCGCGTCCGCATAATCCTCGAGTGCCGCGATGTCGGCGGGTGACGGGTCGGCGAGATCGCGCTCGCGGGCGTCGAGCATG
>DATJSO010000178.1:0-2407 GCA_035504075.1 Allostellaceae bacterium
ACGTCATCGCCGGCGCGCCAAATCAGCGACCGCCAGCCCCGGCCCCACCGCCGCTGCCGGCCGCGCCGCCGGCGACAGCGCCGCGTACATGATTTTTGGGTCGAGCGGCGAGGTGCGCACGTCGCGGCCATAGGTCAATGGCGAGAAGCGGCCGATCTCGACGTCTTCCCAGTGCTCGCCCTTGTCGCCGCTGCGGAAGAGGCCCATGCGGTTGGCCAGAAACACGGTGTCGGGAGCGGCCGCGCTGCACGCCAGCGCATGGCCGTCGAGCATGCCCTCGATTTCGGTCTGGCTGCCGATGCGGCTCCGGTAGCGCGGCTCTTCGCAGAAGCGGATCAGGTCGGCGGTGCAGTCCTCCCAGCTGTCGCCGCCGTTGCGGCTGCGCATAGCGCCGTTCGCTTCCATCGTCGCATAAATATCGTCGGTCGAATTGGGGTCGGCGTCGAGCCGCATGACGCGACAGGCGAACGCCATAACGACGCGATTCGGCAGGCCGGGATCCGCCGTCCTCAGCCAGTGCTCGCCGGCATCATCCGAACGGTAGACCGCGATCGGTGAGGCGCCGGCATAGATGCGGCGCGAGTCCTTCGGATGGATCAAAACCGACCAGATATCGGCCTCGGCATCGGGCAGGGCCAAGCGCTCGAAACGGCCGCCGCGATTGGCGCTGCGATAGAGGCCCCGGGTGCTGCCGACATAGAGCGTGTCGCGATCACTGGGATGGACGGTGATCGCATGCACCTCGGCGTCGGCGGGCAGGCCGCCGGCAAGTCGTTCCCATGTGCCGTCGCCGACCGTCTGGCGAAAGACGCCGGCCAGCGTGCCGCGGTGCTCCATGCCGACCGTGCCGGCGACGCCGGCGTATACATGTGTGTCCGCCATCGGTTTCCTCCTCTTTCGACGCTGATGGCCAAGCCAACTATCGGGCCAAGCCGACTATAGGCCGGAATCCCGCGGTCGGTCGCCTGATATGAGCGGTTCGCGGTCATTTGGGATCCGGCGACGGAAAATTAAGCGAATCGGCGCTAAAATCGCCGTGGATCGTTAACGTGGAGAGGCAGAATGCGCCTCAGCCAGGTGCGGCGCGACGGCGCTCCGCGCGCAGCGGCGGCAGCGCGACCAGCGCCTTCGACGGGTCTGATCGTTGCCGGTGCGGCGCTGCTGGCGCTGTTGCTGCTGTGGCTCGGGATCGTGGTGCAAGCCGCGGTCGACATTGCGCCGATGCAGCAGCGCGCGCCGGCGCTCTGGACGGCCGTTGAAATCGCGGCGCTGGCAGCGCTCGCCGGCGTCCTCGCGACGCTCTTTCTCGGCGATATCCGTGGCCGCCGCGACGCGCCGTCAGGCAGCCGCGACGGCGAGCGGCAGGATCGCGACCGGGTCGCAGGCGCCTTCGACATGATCGTCTGCTTCGATCCGCATACCCAGCGGCGGACTTACGTCTCGCCGGCATGCAGGCGGATCTATGGTTATGACGCCGAAGAAGCGCTCAGCCTCGGCGCCGAGCAGATCGTTCACCCCGACGATTACCCCGTTGTCGTTGCAGCGTTGCAGCGGCTCAAGGCCGAGCCCGGCCAGCCGCCGATCCAATATCGCGGACGCCGCAAGGACGGCAGTTATGTCTGGGTCGAGGCCAGCCTTGCCCTTTCCAAGGACCCGGCGACCGGGGCCGATGAAATCGTCGCGATCGTGCGCGATGTTGGCGAGCGCATCAGCTACGAAGCAGCGTTGCGGCGCGCCAAGGAAGAGGCCGACATCGCCAACCGCTCGAAGTCGCAGTTCCTGGCGACGATGAGCCACGAACTGCGCACGCCGCTCAACGCGATCATCGGCTTCGCCGAGATCATGGAAAACCAGGTCATGGGGCCGATCGGCAACGAGCACTACCGGTCGTATATCAGCGACATCCACCTGAGCGGGTCGCATCTGCTGCAGTTGATCAACGACATCCTCGACCTGACCAAGGCGGAAGCCGGCATGCTCGAACTCAACGAGGATCTCGTCGATGTCGCCGCGGCGATCGGCGCGGTCGCCCGCGTCACCGGGGCGCCCATCGAAAAGGCGGGCCTCAGCCTGATCCTCGACCTGCCGCCTGCTCTGCCGCCGTTGCGCGCCGACGAGCGCAAGGTGCGGCAGGTTTTCTTTAACCTGATCGGCAATTCGGTCAAGTTCACGCCGGCCGGCGGGGAGATCCGAGTTTACGGCGAACTCGACCCCGCGGGGTTGCGCATTACGGTCGCGGACACCGGGATCGGCATCGCGGCCGAGGATATCGACCGGGTGGTGCAGCCATTCGTGCAGGTCGACAGCTCGTTTGCCCGCCAGCACCACGGCACCGGCCTCGGCCTGCCGGCGGTCAAGGCGATCATGGAATTGCACGGCGGCCGCATCGAGTTGCGCAGCACGCTCG
>DATJSO010000179.1:0-2132 GCA_035504075.1 Allostellaceae bacterium
AAGGCCATCAGCGGCAGCATCAGCGGCGGTCAGCACCGCCAGCACGCCGGCCGCGGCGCGGGCGGCCGTCGCATCGATGCGATCGATCCGCGCATGCGCATGCGGCGAGCGCAGCACCACCGCATGCGCCAGGCCATCGAACGCGATGTCGTCGAGATAGCGGCCGCGCCCGATGACGAACCGCAAATCCTCGCGGCGTTTCGGCGCGTCGCCGATCTTGGAAAGAGAGCCGTCCATCCCTACCCCGAAACCTCAAGAACCTTAGATCGCAAGCCGTCGTAGAATGGTCATCCACTCCCGTTCCTGCGGCGAGGCGCGATGAGCCGGCCACCTCGGATAAATTACGACCAGATCGCCCATCTTTACGACTCGCAACCGTATCGGTCGCGCGCGGTCGACCCTGAATTTTTGACGTTTCTTCGCGAGCGCGGGGCCGAACGGCGCCCGACCGTGCTCGATATCGGCTGCGGCACCGGCAACCAGCTCGTCTCCAACCGCGCCGCCGCGCCGGGCGTCACAGCCGTCGGCGCCGACCGGTCGCTCGGGATGCTGCGTCAGGCCGCGGGGAAGACGCGAGAGATCGCCTGGCTTCAGGTCGACTCCGCGGCGCTGCCGTTGGCCGCCGAGAGCTTCGACTTTATCAGTTGCCAATACGCCTTCCATCATTTCCGGAACAAAGCGGGCATGCTGCGCGAGACCTGGCGCGTGCTGCGGCCCGGCGGGCGCTTCGTGCTGCGCAATCTATGCCCGCAGGAGTCCGAAGATTGGCTCTACTACCGGTATTTCCCGGAAGCTCTGGTGGTCGACCTGCTCGATTTCTGGCCGCCGGATGCGATCGCCGCGGTCATGGAAGGCGCCGGCTTCGCCCCCGTCGAAATCAGGCTCGAACACCTCCGCTTCGAGGTGGATTTCGCCGAGTGGCTGCCGACCGTACGGCAACGCCGCGACACCTGCTCGCAGCTGCAGGCGATCTCCGATGCGGCCTACGCGGCCGGCGTGCGCCGCCTGGAACGGGACGTCGCCGGCTCTACCGGGCCGGTGATGCGCCCCGACCATCTTTGCATGGTGACCCTTCGCGGCGACAAGCCGGCGAGCGGTTGACCGCGTCGTCGGCCGCCGCTTCGCTGGCGGGACGAATGGCCTTATGCTGATGCCGCGGGCGAGGGATTGTCTGCGGGAACAGCGATGTCGATGCGTTTTCTGTTGCGACGCGGCCTCATCTACCTACTGCCCTTGGTGGCGCTGGGGGTGGCACTGACGGCGCGGCTGGCGGCGCCCGACCTGCTCGACCGGCTGATGCTGATCTCGTTCGACCTCTATCAGCGCATCGCGCCGCGCGAGCACGGCAACATGCCGATCAGCATCGTCGATATCGACGAAGATAGCCTCAAGAAATACGGCCAGTGGCCGTGGTCGCGCAGCCTCGATGCGCAGCTCGTCGACAAACTGCGCGACGCGGGGGCGGCGGTGCTCGCCTTCGACATCGTCTTCGCCGAGCCCGATCGCACCTCGCCCAAGCTGCTGCTTGCGCAGCTGATGCGCGACAACACCGTCGACACCGACACGATGCGGCTGCTCGGCAACCTGCCCGACCCCGACGATACCCTCGCCGCGGCGATGCAATCCATGCCGACGGTCGCGAGCTTCATCCTGGTCGACCATTCAGACAGCGCGCCGCCCGTCCAGAAGGCCGGTTACGCTTTTGCCGGGGATCAGCCACTGCAATTCGTCGATACGTTCCCGTCGGCGATCAGCGACTTGCCGGCGTTCCAGACCGCCGCGCTCGGCAACGGCTTTCTCAACGAGCATGTGGATTGGGACCAGATCGTCCGCCGCGTGCCGCTGATCATGAAGCTCGGCAACAAGCCGGTATTCTCGCTGGTCGCCGAGATCCTGCGCGTCGCCACCGGCGCCCACACCTATGTCGCGCGCGCCGCCGGCGCCAACGGCGAAAAAAGCTTCGGCGAGAACACGGGGCTCACCGCCTTGCGGATCGGGCCGCTGACGATCCCGACGGATTCGGCGGGGCGCGTCTGGGTCTATTACGCAAAACCAGACGCCAGCCGGCGGATCTCGGCGGCGAAAATCCTCTCGGGCGATTTCGACCCGGCGCTGATCAAGGGCCACATCGT
>DATJSO010000180.1:0-5462 GCA_035504075.1 Allostellaceae bacterium
GAGCATCTCGTCGAGCAGCTTTACGACCTCAACCGCCGGCTCGTCGCGGAAGAGGGGCGGCTGCTGCGGATGGCGGAGGGCGACGGCGTCCGGCGCCACGAGTTCCTGCAATATCACATGGGCGACGAATTGTCGGGCGACTGGCTGCCGCGCGTCGCACTGCTGCCGGGCCGCGGCTGGGCCAAGCTCGCCGAACGCCACACCGCCGAGGTTGCCCGTCACCGCGGTACAATCGCCCAGATCGCCGCCGAGGCCAAACTGCCGATCAGCGAATTCCGCCGCGTCGTGCAGACGGTGCAGCGCGGCGAGCGCGAGGCGAGCCGCGCCAAGAAGGAGATGGTCGAGGCCAACCTGCGGCTCGTCATCTCGATCGCAAAGAAATATACCAACCGCGGCCTGCAATTCCTCGATCTGATCCAGGAAGGCAATATCGGCCTGATGAAGGCGGTCGATAAATTCGAGTACCGCCGCGGCTACAAGTTCTCGACTTACGCGACGTGGTGGATCCGCCAGGCGATCACCCGCTCGATTGCCGATCAGGCGCGCACGATCCGCATCCCGGTGCATATGATCGAGACGATCAACAAGATCGTCCGCACCTCGCGCCAGATGCTGCACGAGATCGGCCGCGAGCCGACTCCCGAGGAGCTGGCCGAGAAATTGGCGATGCCGCTCGAAAAGGTGCGCAAAGTCTTGAAGATCGCGAAGGAGCCGATCAGCCTCGAAACCCCGATCGGCGACGAAGAGGACAGCCATCTCGGCGATTTCATCGAGGACAAGAACGCCGTTCTGCCGCTCGACGCTGCGATCCAGGCCAATCTGCGCGAGACGACGACGCGCGTCCTGGCGTCGCTGACTGCGCGCGAGGAGCGCGTGCTCCGGATGCGCTTCGGCATCGGCATGAACACCGACCATACGCTCGAAGAAGTAGGCCAGCAGTTTTCGGTGACCCGCGAGCGCATCCGCCAGATCGAAGCGAAGGCATTGCGCAAATTGAAGCACCCGAGCCGCTCGCGCAAACTGCGCAGTTTCCTCGACACCTGATGCCCGGATCCTTCTGATTGAGCGGATGCGCCGCGTAGGGAGCTGGCTGCGGCCGCCGGTGCTCGCCGCGGTGCTGGCGGCGATGTGTCTCGCCGCGAACGCCACCGCGGCAACACTGAAGGTCGGGCCGCATGAGCGGTATTCGACGATCTCGGCCGCAGCCGGGGCGGCGCAGGACGGCGACATCGTCGAGATTGATCCCGGACGGTATGTCGACTGCGCCGTCTGGACCGCCGGCAACCTGACGATCGAAGGCGCCGGGCCGGGTGTCGTCATCGCCGACAAAAGCTGCGCCGGCAAAGGGCTCATGGTCATCGACGGCGACGGCACGACAATCCGCAACCTGACGCTTGAGCACGCCCGTGTGCCGGACAAAAACGGCGCCGGCATCCGGCTCGAAAAGGGCAGCCTGACTGTCGACGGCGTTACCTTCATCGAAAACGAGATGGGGATTCTCGGCGGGTTCCCGGGCGCGACCGTGACGGTGCGCGACAGCCTCTTCATCGACAATGACAAGGGCGGTTTTCGCTGTAAGACGTGGTGCGACCACGCGGTTTACATCGGCGACGCCGATCTGCTCCGCGTCGTCCGTTCGCGCTTCTTCGGCACCCGCGAGGGTCACTCGATCAAATCGCGCGCCGTCCGCACCGAGGTGGCCGGCTGCACGATCGAGGACGGTCCGAACGGTACATCGAGCTACCTGATCGACATTCCCAACGGCGGCGCCGTTGTCGTGCGAGGCAACACGATGGAAAAAGGGCCGAACTCAAGCAATCCCGCCGACGCAATCGCGATCGGCGAGGAGGGCGTTACGCATCCGACGCCGCAGATCGTGGTCGCCGGCAATATATTTCGCAACGACAATGATCATGAAACCGTCTTTGTCTGGAACCGCACCCGAACGCCAGCGGTGCTCAGCGGCAACCGCCTGTCCGGCCCGGTGATCGCGGTGAGAGGCGCCGGCAGCCTGCGATAGCGGCCGCGACAGCAGCGCCGATCGGCGGTATCATCCACGGCGGCGGGCCCGTAGTTCAGCTGGTTAGAACGCGCCGCTCATAACGGCGTTGTCGCAGGTTCGAGTCCTGCCGGGCCTACCGTCTGCCGGCAGCAATATTGCCATGGGGGCCGCTGCTGCCCACCCCGACAAATTATGGTGAATTTTAGCAAAAAGCTTCCTGCCCCCGCTCGATTTGCCGGGGCGGGTCGATCCTTCTTTAAAATGTTGTTAATCTTTCCAAGTCATGAACGACGTATGAAGGTACTATTGCCTGCCATCGACTTGGAAGGCTTTGACACATGCTCGATTGGCTGAAACGCATCGCAAATCCGGCGGCCCGGGTGCAATCGATCGATAACGACAGCATCACAGTCGCAACGGAGGACAAGGTCGAACGCCTGGCGGTCCGGTTCGCCGGGCCGAACGCCGCCGCGGGGGGTGGCGGCAGGCGGTCGCACGACATGCGCATCATCGCGGTCTGCAGCCAGAAGGGCGGCGCCGGCAAAACAACGATCGCCGCGCACCTCGCCGTTCAGGCGGCGACGATGGGGCACGGGCCTGCGGTGCTGGTCGATACCGACCCGCAAGGCTCGCTCGGCGAGTGGTGGCGCGCGCGCGGCGACGATACGCTGCCGCTGTCGATCGTAAAGCCGATCGACCTGCGGGCCGAACTCGCGACGATCCGCAGCCGGGAGGCCGCGCTCGCGATCATCGACACACCACCGGCCCTGACCACCGAAATCGCCCAGGTCATGGCGGTCGCCGACCTTGTACTGATCCCGGCGCGTCCGAGCCCGCACGATCTGCGCGCGATCAGCGCGACGGTGGATCTGGTGCGGCGGGCCCGCAAGCCGTTTCTGTTTGTCGTCAACGGCGCAGCAAACCGCGCGCACATCACGGCCGAATGCGTTGCTGCGCTGTCCGAGCATGGCCGGGTGGCGCCGGTCATCCTTTACCAGCGTACCGAATGGGCCTCCTCGATGATCAACGGGCGCACCGTTATCGAGACGGCGGGTTCCGGCAAGTCGGCGCAGGAAGTGGCCGAGCTGTGGGACTACGCCCAGGCGCAGATTGCGATGCGCGCGGCCGCTTAGGTGGGCGCGATGGAGCGCGCAAAGCTTTCCGGCGAGCTGCTGGTCAGCAAAATACCGCCGCACGCGGGAAGGCCGGTCCAGCAGCTGCTCTCGCTCGCGGACGATGCCGAAGCCGACGCGTTCGGTGTTGCCCCCGCCGACCGGCCCAAATCGTCGAAGCCGCCATCGGCGGGCCGCAAAATGGCTTTTCGCATCGCGGCGATCGGCGCCGTCTTGGTTGCAGTCGGAACGGCCGGCGGATGGGCATTGCGATGGCCGGCCGGCGCCAGGGATCCGGTCTTGAGCGCCGCCGCGCCGGCCGTCGCCATCCCGGCCGTCGCGGACAAGTTTCCGATGGTTGGGGACAAGCTTCCGACGGTCGCGGACGGGTTGGCGAGGGGGGCGGTCGCGAGGGCGCTGCAGGCGCCGGCATTGCAGCCGATGGCGATCGTCCTGCCCGGCCGCGATCCCGGATCGCCGGCCGCGGCGGCCGCTGCAACCGCGGGGGCAGTTGTCAAACCGCGGTCGGCTGCCGCGCCGCCGCGGCCGGCGCCGATCGCCGCGCCGGCGAAATCGATACCGGCGGCAGCAGCGGTTGTCGCCGCGCTCGAAGCTCCGAAGGCACCGGCGGTAACGGGCGCCGTTGCGGCGGTCGCGCCGGCCAGGCCGGCAGCGCCGATATCCACGGCATCGCCGCTGCGCGCGCAGGGGGACGCGCTGTTTGCCGCCGGCCGCATCGGCCCGGCGCGGCTGTTCTACGAGCGGGCGGCCGAAGCGGGCGACGGGCGCGCGGCGCTGCAGCTGGGCGAGACCTATGATCCGGCCTTTCTTGCGCAGGCCGGGATCGTCGGCGCAGACGGCAACCCCACCGCGGCCGCCTATTGGTATCGACGGGCAAGCAGCCTCGGCGCTGCCGATGCGGCGCTGCTGTTGAAAGCCGTCATGGCCGAACGCGGCGGCGCTGCTGCGTCGCAGTAAGGCGCGGCTTGAAACCGCGCGGTTGCGGCAAACGGCCCCGGCCCCTATTCTGCCGGCGAACCGGCCCGCGCGCGGCCGGAGCCGGACGCGGCCTGCGCCTCCTGCCAGAGGGGTGGGGCGAATTTCAGCGGGATGATGATCAGGCCGGCGAGGATCGCCATGATCCCGGCCACGCCGATCGCGGTCGAAAATCCGTATTGCCTGATCAGCAGCGTCGACAGGATCCCACCGTAAAACCCGCCCGAGCCTTTGGCAATCGCATAGAGCACGCCATAATTGCCGCCGGCCGCAGTGCCGCCGTAATAGTGCCCGATCGCGATCGGAAACAGCGAGAACAGCGACGCCCAGAAGAAGATGGCCGCGATCGCGGCGCAGACGAACAGCAATTCCTGATGGCTGAGGCCGGCGTAAATGCTGAGGAACAACAGAACGCCGCACAGCGAGTAGGCGCCGACCATCATGTTCTCCGGGCCGAACCTCTCGGAGAGGCCGCCGAGGATCAGTTTGCCGAAGCCGTTGGCGATGGCGATGCCGCCGGCCGCCGCAGTGGCCGCCGCCGCCGCGAAATGAAAGCTCCGGGAGTAGCCGACGATCTTGCTGATCCCGGCAAGGCCGGCGCTGGAGATCAGCACGAACGACGCGATGAGGACCCACATCTGCCAGGTCTTCAGCGCTTCGCCGACCGTGTAATGATGCTCTGACGGCCGTTTCATCGCCGCGGCCGACGGCACCCAGCCGGCCGGCCGCCAACCCGGCGGCGGGTCTTTCATCAGTAACCCGGCAATGACTGACACCCCGCCCAATACCCCGGCCATGATGTAGACGACGTCGAAAAACACGTGCGGCGGTGAATGTGCCGGGATCGCCCGGATCGGAAAGATGAACGGCAGCGACCCCCAGGAAAACGCGCCGGCGATCAACCCGGTCATCACGCCGCGCCGATCGGGGAACCACTTGTTCCCGGTGATCACGGCGTTGTTGTAGATAAAACCGGTGAAGAAGCTGCCGATGCACCAGAGAACGACCACCAGCGCATAGGACGGTCCGAGCGCCAGCGCGAAGATCCCGAGGCCGGAGAACAGACCGGCGATCGCCGTGGTCCAGCGCGGGCCGAGGCGGTCGCGCAGGACGCCGCCGGGCAGCGCGCCGATCGACTGCAGGATCACAAACAGCGTGAACAACAGCCCGATCTGTTCGTGCGACCAGCCGTAGATCGCGCCGATATGCCCCGACATCGAGCTCCAGGCGTATTCGAACGGGCTGATGATGCCCATCGCGAAGAATGCCGCGACGAGCACGACATAGCGGCTGTAGCCGAGGATTTCGCGGTCGCTGGGCGGCGCCGCGGCGGCCGCGCTTGATGCTCTGGC
>DATJSO010000181.1:0-7706 GCA_035504075.1 Allostellaceae bacterium
GAACGCGCAGATGTGGGCGCACCCGGCGACCCAGGCCAACCTTGCGACGCTCACGGCACGCGGCGTACTGCGCGTCGGCCCCGGCGCCGGGATGCTGGCCTGCGGCGAGGTCGGCCAGGGCCGCATGGCCGAACCGGCCGAGATCCTGGCGGCGATCGAACGGTTCTTTGTGGCTGACGCGCGGCTCGCCGGGCGACGCGCGCTCGTGACCAGCGGCCCGACCCGCGAGCCGATCGATCCGGTGCGCTACTTGTCGAACCATTCCTCGGGCAAGCAGGGCCACGCGATCGCCGCCGCGCTAGCGGCGCTCGGCGCCGACACGGTGCTCGTGTCCGGTCCGACGCAGGAGCCGACGCCGCCGGGCGTGCGGCTCGTCGCGGTCGAGACGGCGGCCGACATGCTGGCGGCCTGCGAGAGCGCGCTGCCGGTCGATGTCGCGGTCATGGCCGCGGCGGTCGCCGATTGGCGGGTCGCGACCGCCTCCGGGCAGAAGCTGAAAAAGAACGGCAAGGAGCCGCCGACCCTTCGCCTCGTCGAGAACCCGGACATCCTGGCGACGATCGCGCACCGTCACAACGACCGCCCCGCCCTCGTCGTCGGCTTTGCCGCCGAGACCGAGAACGTCGTCGCCAATGCGCAGACGAAGCGGCTGAAAAAAGGCTGCGACTGGATCCTCGCCAACGACGTGTCGCCCGGCACCGGCACCTTCGGCGGCGACGAGAACACGATTCACCTCGTCGATGCCGACGGCGTCGAGGCATGGCCGGTCATGACCAAGCGCGATGTTGCCCGCCGCCTCGCCGACCGCATCGCGATGATGTTGGCGGACTGAAGCAGTCGCACATCGATTGGGATCGACCTACCTTCGCGTCACCCGCTTGCCTGACGCGGCACGTACCTCGTGCCGGATTTGATCAGACTTGATCCGGGATCGCGGCATGGATCGCCGATAACGCAATCGTGATTAACGCGAGTGACCGGGTCGCCTGGATCGTGTTCGCCCGCATCGTCCGGGCGCGCTTTGCGGTTACGGCCGATTTTTGCGGCAAGCGGCAGCGGGCGGGATGCCGGCTTCGGCGCCGTCGGCGTCGCCGCGCGTTCAAACGCTTGTCCGAATGAAGCGCCGCGGCGAAACTGTGCGGATCGGGGAAGAAGCGCGCGCCGCGAAGCTCATGATCCGCCTGACCAAGAGGCTGCTGTTCGCGATCGAGGCGGTGCTCGACATCGCCTATAACGGCGGCAATGCGCCAGTGCGCTCGATCGAGATTACCGAGCGCGAGGGCATCCCGCGCCGCTATCTCGAACCGGTCTTGCAGGAGTTGGTGCGCGCCAAGATCCTGGTCGGCATCCGCGGGCCGAGCGGCGGTTATCGCCTGGCGCGCGAGCGCCGCCGCATCAGCCTCGGCGATATTGTGCGTACGGTGCGCAACCTCGAAACCGGTGAGGATCCGATCAGCGATCCCGCCGGCAGCGCGCTCGGACATCAGGTCGTGCGGCCGTTGTGGCTCGAACTGCAGGACGAGACAATGCGCCGCCTCGATGCGCTGACGCTGGAAGACCTGTGCGCCCGCGCGCACCAGGCCGGCATCGAGGGACGCGCCGCGAGCGGCGGTGATTTCGAGATCTGAGCGCCTGCGAGCACGAATTCGGGAGGATTGTTCGGATGAGCGGTACGGAGTTCACGATCGTCTTTGATCCGCGCGGCCGGGTCGAGGCAGCACAGTTGGCGCGCGCGCCGCGCCCAGCCGTGCTCGACGGCTGCAGGCTCGGCATTCTCGACAACACGAAATGGAACGCTGGCCGCCTGTTGCGCAAGACCGCAGCACTGCTCGATCGGCACGGCCGTTTTGCGGCGGTCACCTACTATCGCAAGGAAAGCTTTTCGAAGGTCGCCGACCCGACGCTGATCGCCCGCATCGCCGCCGACAACGACATCGTCCTGACAGCGATCGGCGATTGAGGGTCGTGCACGTCGTGCTGTATGCATGACGGCATCGCTCTCGAAGCCCTGGGCCGGCCGACCGCGGTCGTCGTCACCTCCGAATTCGTGCGCGAGGCAGAAGCGCAGCGTGCCGCGCTCGGCATGCCGGATCTTGCGCCGGTCGTCATCGAGCATCCGCTCAGCACGATTTCGGATGCCGATATCGACGCCCGCGCCGCCGAAGCGGCCCGGCAGGCGATTGCCGTCTGGGCGAAAAGCTGACGGCGTCGAGTCGGTCGGGCATCGGCCAGCCGCGCCGGCATAGATTGAGGAGGATACATTGGCACTGCTGCTCGTCGATCTCGATAAATACATCGGCAACGCACAGACTTGGCGCGACGAGTTGCGAGCGCAATTGCCGGACGTCGAGGCGCGCATCTGGCCGGAAGCGGGCGATCTGGCCGACATCGAATATCTCGCGTTCATGCGGCCCGACTTCGACAAAATTCCGGCATTGCCGAACCTGAAGGCAATGTTCACGCGTTCGGCCGGGGTCGAAGAGTTCATCGACCACCCAAAACTGCCGCCGGTGCCGCTCGGCAAAATCGAGCCGCCGGGCGGCGATCCGATGATGACCGAATACGTCGTCATGCATGTGCTGCGCCTGCACCGCGACATGCCCGGCTACCAGGCGGCGCAGGCCCGGCGCGAGTGGCGGCGCGTCAGGATCGTCCGACCGGAAGAGCGGCGCGTCGGCTTTCTCGGCCTCGGCCTGATGGCGACGGCGCCGGCGCTCGTGCTGCAATCACTGGGTTTTCCGGTTTCGGCGTGGACGCGCAACCCGCGCCGGGATGCCGGGTTGCCGCTGTTTCACGGCTGGGACCAGTTGGAGCGCTTCCTCAACCAGACTGACATCGCGGTCTGCCTGTTGCCGCTGACCAGCGAGACCGACGGGATTTTCTGTCGCCGCACATTTGCGATGATGCCGCGGGGCGCGATGCTGGTGAATGTCGGGCGCGGCCGGCACGTGGTCGAAGCTGATCTGATCGCGGCGCTCGATTCCGGGCAATTATCCTACGCAACATTGGACGCGCTGTGGCCCGAGCCGCTGCCGGCTGAAAACCCGCTGTGGCTGCATCCGAAGGTGACGGTCATGCCGCATGTCGCTCGGCGGCCGACCGTGCGTCAGCTCACGAGCGAAATCGCCGCCAACATCCGCAGCCTGGAGGCGGGCGGCGCGCTGTTGCAGCAAATCGACAAGACGCTCGGCTATTGAACGCGCATCCCGCCGACGCAATCCAAAGAGCGCAGCCGGCGCGCCCGCTCGCTGCAGGCGGGCTACGCCGCTTCCGGTTTTTCCTTCGGCTTGATGTAGGCCAACGCGACATGGTGCTCGCAATACGGTTTGCCGGCGATCGGCCGCCCGCCGCAGAAGTGGAAATCCAGGTCGGTCGGATGCCCGATCGGCCACATGCAAACGGGGCCGGTAAAGTCGAAGACGTTGCGCCGTTGCGGCGGCAATTCCTTGACGACGCGCGGCACCAGGCCGATGCGATGCACCTTGCCGATCACGGCGTTTTTCGAGACCCCGATGCGGCGGCCGATCTCGGCCGTCGTGACCCCCTCTTCCCACAGCGCCGTCAATTGGGCGATACGCTCCGGCGTCCACGTCGGCTCGACCAGCTTCGGCTCCAGCACGTCAATGCGCTCAGCCTCGCTCGGCTCCAGCGTCCACGATCCATCCATATTGCTTCCCCCGTATGCTGCGGTTGGACCCGCCACCCCCACAAGATGTGTATCACCCTTGTGGGTCGGCGCCAACTGCTATCTACATGTTGTGGCCGGTCGGGGGTGGACCGCCACATCGATACGAGACTACCTTTGAAAAATAGGCGAGCGAACAAGCCTCAGGGGTAAAGGCCGGCCTCATCAGCCGGTCGAGATCCTCGCGAACGTAGCTTGCGTAGTATGGCTCATGAAAGGCGCGAGGGAAATAGTCGAGCAGCGAATCGTAACTCGGATCGTCGCCTTTTTGCAGCGAGTCCAGCAGGATCAGCGAGCCGCCCGGTTTCAGCACGCGGCCGATCTCGGCGACGACGGCGCGACGCACCCGCGCCGGCAGTTCATGGAACAGATAGACGCAGCTGACGACGTCGAACGCGGCGTCGGCGAATGGCATCGCCTCGGCCGCAGCGCCGACCAGCCGGACCCGTGACCAGTTCGCCAGACGCCGCCGCGCGACGGCGAGATAGGGCACCGACAGGTCGAGCCCGACGACCGCGAGGCGCGGGTAATTGCGCTTCACCTCGCGCAGGAACTCGCCGGTGCCGCAGCCGATGTCGAGGAGCCGCGCCCGGCTCCCCACAGTCCGGTGCAATGCCGCGCGCAGCGGCACCAGACCCTGTCGCCGCATCGCCGCCGCGCCGCCGCCGAACAACACCTCGACCTGATGGTCGTAACGCTCGCCCGAGGCTTCGCTCAGATAGCCGTCGCTCTGGAAATGGAATTTGCGGCGGTAGTATGCCGGGTAATGTGACGCTTCGGGACCCGGCAGCAGTGCCTCCTGCGGCGCACCGTGGCGGCGCGCCTCGACCGCGCGCAGGTCAGCGAAGAAATCGGCGGCCCGGCGCAGTGCGGACAGCGGATTGCCGCGCCAATCCTCCGGCGCGGCATAGATCCCGGCAGCGACATTGCGCCAGTCCCGTTCGATGAGACGCCACAGATCGGCGAGGAGGCGGCGGCGGTCGGGGGTCTTGCGATCGTGCCGCGCCGCCGGCGCCGGCAGCGGACGCGCCAGGTGGGCAGCCAGCAGTTTCTGGCCGAAAAACCAGCCGATCCGCGCCATCTGCGCGGTCTCATAGGCGAACTTGTCGAAGCCGCTGGGCATGGCCTAATGGAGGTATAACGCAGGGCCAGGTTTGCAAAGGGGGCGGCGATGCCGCAATTTCGCACGATCGACGACCTCGATGTCACGGATAAGCGCGCGCTCGTGCGCGCCGATCTCAACGTGCCGGTCAAAGACGGAAAAGTGACCGATGCGACGCGCATCGAGCGACTCGCGCCGACAATCGAGGCGCTGATCGCAAAGGGCGCGAAAATCGTCGTCATGTCGCATTTCGGCCGGCCAAAGGGTGTCGATCCGTCGCAATCACTGCGCCCGCTCATCGACCCGCTGTCGCACGCGCTCGGCGGCCGCTATGTTGCGTTTGCCGTGGATTGCGTCGGCCCGGCGGCCGAGCGGGTCGTCGCCGCGTTGCGGCCGGGCGAGGTGGCGCTCCTCGAAAACCTGCGTTTCCACCCGGAAGAGGAGAAGAACGACGCAGGCTTTGCCCGGCAACTCGCGGCGCTCGGTGACGTCTATGTCGATGACGCGTTTTCGGCGGCCCACCGCGCGCATGCCTCGATAGAAGCGCTGGCGCATCTGTTGCCGGCCGCGGCCGGGCGCAACATGCAGGCCGAACTCCAGGCGCTGGGCGCCGCCCTGGAGCACCCGCAGCGGCCGGTCGTCGCGCTGATCGGGGGCGCCAAGGTCTCGACGAAGCTCGACCTGCTGCGCTTCATCATGTCAAAGGTCGATCGCCTGGCGATCGGCGGCGCGATGGCCAACACGTTTCTTTATGCGCAGGGCCGCCCCGTGGGGCGCTCGTTGTGCGAACAGGACATGGCCGATACCGCGCGCGCGATCCTGGCCGACGCGCAAAAGCGCGGCTGCGAGTTGATCCTGCCCGAAGACGCGGTGACGGCCGTAAAACTGGAACCGGGCGTCGTGACCCGCACGGTCGGCGTCAATGCCGTACCGGCGACGGCAATGATCCTCGACATCGGCCCGCAGAGCGTTGCGCGCATCGAAGCGGCGCTGCAGCAATCGAAGACGCTGGTGTGGAACGGGCCGTTGGGCGCGTTCGAGACGCCGCCCTTTGACCGCGGCACGCTGGCGATCGCGCGCAAGGTCGCGCAGTTGACCCGCGCCCGCGGATTGTTGAGCGTCGCCGGCGGCGGCGACACGGTCGCCGCCTTGCACCAGGCAGGCGTCGCCGACGATCTGACGTATGTTTCGACCGCCGGCGGAGCCTTTCTCGAATGGCTCGAAGGCCGCACGCTGCCCGGCGTTGCCGCCCTCGAAGCTGCGGCGGGTTGAACAAACGTCCTGCTCACGCGCCGGTCAGGCAAGGTCAAAGCGATCGAGGTTCATCACCTTGTCCCACGCCGCGACAAAGTCCTGCACAAATTTCCCGCGCGAGTCGGCACAGGCATAGACTTCCGCCAGGGCGCGCAATTGCGAGTGCGACCCGAAGATCAGGTCGGCGCGGGTCGCAGTCCACAGGATCTCGCCCGTCTTGCGGTCGCGGCCCTCGTAGACGCCGTCAAAGCCGGCAAGGGGCCGCCACTCCGTGGCCATGTCGAGCAGCGTGACAAAGAAGTCGTTCGTCAGCGTCTCGGGCCGCGTCGTCAAGACTCCGTGCGGGGATTTACCGGCATTGGCGCCGAGCACACGCAGCCCGCCGACGAGAACGGTCATCTCGGGCGCGGTCAATGTCAGCAGTTGCGCCTTGTCCACCAGCAACTCTTCGGGCGACAGGCGCTGCGTTGCGCGCAGATAGTTGCGAAACCCGTCGGCCATCGGTTCGAGCGCCTCGAAGGACTCGATGTCGGTCTGTTCCTGCGAGGCGTCCGTGCGGCCCGGCGTGAACGGGACCTTAACATCATGCCCGGCGTCCTTCGCGGCTTTCTCGATCGCCGCGCAGCCGCCGAGGACGATGAGGTCAGCGAGCGAGACCTTTTTCCCGCCGGATTGCGCGGCGTTGAATTCCGCGCGGATGTTTTCGAGCGTCGGCAATACCTCGCGCAATTGCGCCGGCTGGTTGACTTCCCAATCCTTTTGCGGCGCGAGGCGGATGCGCGCGCCGTTGGCGCCGCCGCGCTTGTCGGAGCCGCGGAATGTCGAGGCCGCTGCCCACGCCGTCGCAACCAGTTGGGAAACGGACAGGCCCGCAGCAAGGATCGTCGTCTTCAGCGCGGCAATGTCCGCATTGCCGATCAGCGGATGATCGACGACGGGAAGCGGGTCTTGCCAGATCAGGGTCTCCGTCGGGACGAGCGGGCCGAGGTAGCGCGCAATCGGGCCCATGTCGCGGTGCGTCAGCTTGAACCAGGCGCGGGCGAACGCGTCGGCGAACGCGTCCGGATGTTCGTAGAAATGCCGCGAGATCTTCTCGTAGGCCGGGTCGAAGCGCAGCGACAGATCCGTCGTCAGCATCGTCGGCAGCCGCTTCGTTGCCGGATCGAACGCGTCCGGAATCATCGCCACGGCATCCTTTGCCTGCCACTGCCAGGCGCCCGCCGGACTCTTCACCAGTTCCCATTCGTATTTGAACAGGTTTTCGAAAAAGTGATTGCTCCATTTTGTCGGCGTCGGCGACCAGGTGACTTCCGGACCGCCGGTGATTGCATCGGCGCCTTTGCCAGAACGATAGCGGCTGATCCAGCCGAGGCCCTGCTCCTCGATCGGCGCGGCTTCCGGTGCCGGCCCGACCAGCGAGGGGTCGCCGGCGCCATGGGTCTTCCCGAATGTGTGGCCGCCGGCGATCAGCGCCACCGTTTCTTCGTCGTTCATCGCCATGCGGCGGAACGTCTCGCGAATATCCCTGGCGGCCAGAAGCGGGTCGGGATTGCCGTTTGGCCCTTCCGGATTGACATAGATCAGCCCCATCTGCACCGCGGCAAGCGGGTTCTGCAGGTCCCGGTCGCCGCTGTAGCGCTTGTCGTCGAGCCACTTGCCTTCGGG
>DATJSO010000182.1:0-3395 GCA_035504075.1 Allostellaceae bacterium
GCTGCAGCCACCGCCCGAGAATGCTTGAGGCCTGCTCCTGATCGGTCAGCGCCGGACTGAGCGCCAGGCCGACCGCGCGGCAATAGGTCTGATACGAGGCGTCGCTGCCGCCGCCCTGCGTGTAAAGCGTCGTAGCGTCGATGCTGCCGCTCGGAAAGCCGACCCCGAATTGCGGGCTGGTGAGGAAATCATTGACGCACAGCGCCGGATCGGCGTCGACAAAGCCGTAACCGCCGCCGGAGCCGGTGGAATCGGACGAGTTGTACTGCAGCTGCCCGTACCCGCTGCCGCAGCGAAGCCCCTGGACCTCGAAATTGTGGTTGTCGAGGGTGGCGTCGTCGCCAAGGCCGTAGTTGGCGGCGCACACATAGGCGGTTCCTTCGTAGCCGAGCGCCTGCGAGGGATAAGTCGACGCGACGTAGCTCCACGGCGCCTGCGGCGTCGATCCGGTGAACAGCGTGAGGCCCAGGCCGCTCAATGTGTAAAGCGACTGGCCCTTCCAGATCTTATTGATGCCCTGGATCGTCCCTTCACAGAGCGCCATGATGATGGACGCGCTGTAGGTCGTCTCATTCGAATTGCCGGAGCTGAACAGCCCGCCTTTGCCGCTGCTGCCGTCATAGTAGGTGCGGAAATCGTTATACCAGACCACGTTCGGCGCCAGCTTCGACGTTCCCCAGACGATGGGAATCGGCAGCGTGTTGACCGCGGTCTGGATCTGCAGACCGGTGTAATCGGGCGTGGTGGTCGGCGAGGAACCGCCGCCGAACAGCGATCTTAATCCGCTCATGCCTGTTTAGCCCAGAAGCTGAAAAAGCGCGGCCTCCGTGCCGGATCGGCGAGTGGCGCGCTGCGGGCGACGTCCTCCTCGACGACGCGGCGGGCGGGGAAATATGCGTGCACGATGGAAAGCGGCGCCGCCGCGGTGACGATGCCGCCGTGCGAATAGCAGCGGCCGAAGCGAAACACCGCGACGTCGCCCGGCTGCGGGCTGTTCACCTCCGCGGCGCGGTCGAAGACGAAGCCGAGATAGCGCTCCTCGCCGCGATGCAGGTGCCAGTCGGCCGGATAGGGCCGCGGCTCGAACGGCACGCAAAGCCCGGTATCGACAAAGACCCGCACCAGCAGCATGCCGCAGTCGACACCCGCCCCCCTGATATCGGCGCAATTGTGGTACGGCGTGCCGATCCAGGAGCGCGCCTCGGTCACAACCGCGGCGCGTTGCGCGGCTTCGGTGGCGCCCATCGTCAAGTCAACCCTTCCAGCTCGCTCATGCCCGACTTTCCTTGCCGGCACAGTCTTGTGTTCCCGCTCATTTCCAGCCGCAGAGGCTCTCAGCGAGTACCTCGACGCGAAATGAGTGGCAGGTCGCGGGCATCGAACGAGCCATCTCTTCGCTCGATCGCGGCGAAGGCGTTCCACAAAAGAGGTGAAGGACTGGGTCGGCTCCGGGTCTGTCGCAGCGCCCGCCGCTGGTCAGAAAGCTTTTCGTGAGGCTACGACTTTCGCCTCTGCGCTAGACCGCCATCTGCGGCGGCGGCACGTAGGGGAAGCCCTTGGCCTCGTTGAAAAACTTGACCTTCCCGGTGACACTCACCTGGCTGCCCTTTCGTGTTTTATGGACATGCGCGCGCCGGCGGTCTGCAAATGCCGACGCGCCGGCGCCGGCAAACTTGCGTTTTGCCTCGCCGGCGATCCGTTTGCGGAATGGTTTTCAGGTCGGGGAGCGCGGCGGGCGCAATTCGCCAAGGCCCGCGTGCACGCGAGTCAATGCCGCAAAAACCGAGGCATTGTCAAGCAAACAAATGGCTGATTTTTTCCCGGAACGCCGTATCGTGTTGAAACGCAATGCGAAAAAAAATTGTTTGGTGCGTTTGCAAAAAGCGCCGAGGAGGACGTCGCGCGCAAATCCACCGCCGATGATTCGCAAAAGCCTCCGCGGACTGGAAGTTTTTTAGATCTGGCGTAGCGCGGCCGCGACCTGCCGCACCAGATTCCGCCGATATTGTCGCATCCATTCGTCGTAACGTTCTGCGCGCGCGCCACGCGCGACCGTATCAAGGCGATAGTCGCGATAAGCCCTGTTGACCGCTTTCAGGCCGCCGCAAGCCCGCTGTTGCTGCAGTTCCGCTTCGATCCGCGCGATGACGGCTCCGGCCTGTTCGGCAATCTCGTGGTCGGACTGCAGGAGAACACCAAGTTTGTCGGCCGCCGCCAGCACCGCCGCCGTGCCGAGCGAAATTGCTTCGGATTCATCGGGTTGTCCGGCGGCAACGGCGATCGCCGCAGCCGCGCCGACGGGCTGCTTTTTTGATTCGTGGCGCAGCTGCCGCGCCGCCGCCGCAGCGACGCAGCCGGCCTCCGCCGCGCCCCGGCACCACCAGCGCGCCCGGGCGCCGTCGCCGTCTTCGTCGGATGCGGCAACTTTGATTCGGAGATTTGCCGGGCCGCCGGTCACGATCACGGCGGCAAGGCCCAATCCCTCGCGATAAGCCGCGATCAGATCGCGGCTGTCATCGGGCGCTTTGCGACTCATGTTGTCAGCGGATCGGCACGCGGCGGCGAATGAGTTCGTCCGCGATGATTCGCAAGCCCTGCAATTTGCGGGCGTTGAAGGTGCGCCGCGTCAGCTTGATTCGCCGCAAGCCGCGATCGACGTCGGCATCGACGGCCGCCCACAGCGCCGCGAGGTTCACGGCGCGCGCCACATGCTGGTACTCGAGGCCCGATAAAAATCGGATCGGCCAGTGCAGCGCCTCTTCCATGCGGTCGATTTCGGCCGGGGTCGGCGGAATGCGCACGCGGTTGCGCAGCCTGGCCATGCGCTCCAGCTCGTGAGTTTCGAGCTGGGAGTTCAGATCGGCGCGGTCGTACAGATGGATCGGCATCGAATTGACGTAGCCGCGCGGCCGCGTCGGCAGCGGCAGGCGCCGCAAGGTGCGGAACGCCTCCTCCATGCGGCCCATCACGTGGATGAACGACCAGCGGTCAGGCAACCGCCGCTCGCGGACGAGCGGCGCCGGCGGAATTCGGCCGCGGGCGCCGAGAATGCCGGTGCGCTCGCCGCGCAGCTCGGCGCGCGCCGCGGCAACGGCGCGCTGTTCGAGCGTCAGATCCGAATCACCGGGCAGCCGATCGGCCATCAAATTTCTGCTCCCTGGGTTTTCGAATTTTTTCGCGCGGCGGAACGGCGTGCGGCCGGACATCGGGGCGAGCGGCCCGGCCGCGCCGAGCCGGCGGCTCATCGCTGCGATAGGCGCGACGCGCGTGGCGCTGGCAATACGGCATGCCGCGTTCAAGATCGGCGCCCGGCACGCCGCAAAAGAAAAACGCCGGCGTACCGGGACGGCCGAACGGCCAGCGGCACGACTCGTTTTTCAGCTCGATCAGGCTCT
>DATJSO010000183.1:0-25055 GCA_035504075.1 Allostellaceae bacterium
CAGGGTCAAAGGCGCGAGCCGCCTGCTCCTGCAGCTGCTTCTTCCAGGCGTAAATCTGGTTCGGGTGAACTGCGTAGCGTTGCGACAGATCCGCCACCGTCGACTGCTCCCGCAGCGCCTCCAGCGCGATCTTCGCCTTCAGCGCCGCGTCGATCTTCCGTCTCGACTTCTTCATCATCCGCTCCGTCTAGCACGACGGAACGGCGCGCCCCAACCACGCCCCTGGTCCCAAATCCGGGGTCCAGCTCACTCGCATCTGCGCTGGAGTCGTTCGCCGCGCCAGAGGGGGGCCATTCGTGGAGAATAGGGTAGGCGCGGCGCTGGACCACTTCATCGCCGACCCTTGCCTGGACACCGTCGGCTGGCCCAGCGCCCGATAAGGCAGCTAGTCTCTTCGACTTGTAGCGGCGCCGCTGGTATCATGCCCTGATCGGCACAACGTCGCCCGCGGCGGTCGCCGTCGCGCAGAATTGCGCCCACAATTCAGCGAGCTGGCGCCGCCGCTGGAATTGCTCGGGGCGGCGGTACGCACGCTCGACCGCATTTCCGACCTTATGGGCAAGAGCAAGCTCGACAACATCGTTTGGGAACGCGGTACGTTCGGCAGCCCAATCGGCGAAGGTCGAGCGGAAACCATGCAGCGTCAAGCTGCTCCGTTTCATGCGCGCCAATACCGCGAGGAGCGGCTTGCCGTCCTTTAGCCCCGGAAAGACAAGATCATCGTTCCGGGGCTCCCCCTCGATAATCGCAACGGCCGCGTCCGACAGCGCCGCCCGGTGTTCCCGGCCGCCCTTCATTCTGCCGGCGGGTATTATCCATCGGCGCTCGGGAAAGTCGAATTCGTTCCACCGGGCGCCGACGACCTCGCTGCGGCGCGCCGCCGTTAGGATAGCGAACTCCAAAGCGCGGGCGGCAACGCTGTCCTGCTGGCGCAACTCGGCCATGAAGGCGCCGACCTCTGCATAGGGTAACGCGGCGCGGTGCGTCGTCGCTGCGACCTTCGATTTCTCCGGCAGTAGATGTTCCAAGTGACCCCGCCATCGCGCTGGGTTCTCGCCGCTCCGCAGCTTGCTTACGGTAGCGTAGTCGAGCACCTTTTCGATGCGCCCGCGCACCCGAGAGGCAGTCTCCGTCTTGCCTGTCCATAGTGGCTCTACGGCCTTCAGCACGAGCGGCGTATCGATCATCGCCACCGGCAGATCGCCAAACACTGGGTAGACGTATTCCGCCAGCGTGGCGATCCACAGCTTTTCACTTCGACTGCCCTCGCGCCATCCTGTCCTGTTGGCCGCAATATAGCGCTCGGCGCATTCTCGGAAGGTGACGAGTCGGGCCGCCTCGACCCGCGCCGACGCTCGCCTGACCTTCCGTTCGCTGATCGGATCGTGGCCATCGAGCCGAAGCTTGCGCTGTTCGGCTGCGCGGTCGCGCGCCTCGGCCAACGAGATTGCAGGATATGGGCCGAGCCCGAAATCGTGCTGCTTGCGGGCATCCTGATAGCGGTATATCCACGATCTCGCGCCCGTCGGACCAATACGAAAATAGAGGCCGCCGCCATCGCCGAGCATTTGCGTCTTGCCGGCTGTCCCCTTGGCACCGCGGACCATCACCGCCGACAGTTTCTGCACCGCCATCTTCCACCGCCCTCGAAATGGAAGCGCCCGCCCGATCAAGCCGAGCTCGCCCGGCGTTTCCAAAATCTGTCCCATAGTTTGTCCCATAGTTCTCTATGGGATGGAGGTGGATGTCAATGGACATGCGCGAACGCCGGTGGATTGGAAATGCGTCGTTAAGATATTATAAATCAAGAGAAAACGCCGTGAATATACCAGCGGGTCAACGGCTTATCAGCTAATCCGGCGCGGAACAGCCAGAAGCGCCGGCCCTCCGCGTCTTCGACCCGGTAATAATCGCGGATCGCGCCGGCAGAGAAGACGGCGGCGCCCTCTGTCCACCACTCTTCGGCAATGCGTTCGGGCCCGTCGGCGCAGCGCACGCGGTAGGGGCGGCGGCGCCAAGTGAACCGGAACGGCGGGTCGTCGGGCAGCAGCCAGACCGCGTCAATCGGCTCGGGCGGCGAAAACAGCCGCACCGGGCGCGGCGGCTTCGCAGCATTCCCTTCCTTTGTCATTCTGGGGCATCGCGCCGCGCCGGACCCGGCATCCATAAACTCCGCATCGGGTTTCCTGGCTTCCGGGTTCAGCCCTTCGGGCAGCCCCGGAACGACATTCACTTCGGCTGCCGATACGGAGATCGAGGCGCGCTCGGGAATGTGGCTCTCGCGCGCAGCAAGGCGGCTGATCGCGGCGAGGCCGAGGCGCGCGCCGAGCCGGTCGAGCAGGGGCGCAATGCTTGCCGCCGCAAAATCACCCCCTCTCCCCCACCGGGAAAAAGGGTGCATGGATGTCTGCTCGGCCGGGAGCGGCTCGGCGGCGAACAATGCAAGGATCATGTCCTCGACCCCGAGACCGGGATCGACCGTATCGAGCTTGGCAACCAGCAGGCCGGCAAGGTGGCGGGCATCGCGGCTCGGCCGCGCCGTGCCGAGGCGGATCTCCTCGACCCGCCCGTCGACGCGGTGAAACGCCAGGCCGAGACGGCGCGCGCCCCACCCCTCGCGCGCCAATCGCGCCGCCAGGTCGCTGGCCAGCCGCTCGGTGGCGCGGCAGAGATCGGCCGGGTCGGCGATTGGCTCGGCAAAGCTGAGGCGTACCCGCCGCACCGGCGTCTCGCCCAACGGCGACAGCGGCTCCGGCAATTGGCCCAGCGCCTGGTCGAGGCGGCACGCGACGGTGTCGCCGAAACGGCGGGCCAGCGCGTCGCGCGGCATCGGATAGAGATCGCCGATCCGGCAGAGGCCGACCCGCCGCAGCCCGGCCGCGGTCGTCGGGTCGAGACGCAAGGCCTCGACCGGCAGCGCCGCCAGCGCCGCCTGCTCCGTGCCGGGCGGCGGCAGGGCAGGCCGACCGGGCACGGCGGCGAACCGCGCCAGAGCCCAGGCGGCGCCGAGCGTGCCGGCGATCGCGATGCGGTGCGCGATCCCGCCGTCAAAATCAATCGGCCGCGCGAGGCGGCGGGCGAGATCGGCGGCGAGCTTTTCTTCGCCACCCCACAGATGGGCGCAGCCGGTGATCTCGATGCCGATGCCGTCGCCGCCGTCCGGCGCCGTCCACGGACTGTAGCGGGCGCACCATTGCGCGAGCCGGACGAGCGCGGCGGCATCGGCCGCCGGCTCGGCCGCGGCGGTCAGCAGCCCAGGCAGAAACGACAGCGCGTCGGCCAGCGGCATGCCCGGCGCGAGCCCGGCCGCCGCGGCCGCAGGGTTGACCGCGGCGAGCAGGCGTCGGCCGCCGGCGGCGATCACCGTGGCAAAGGCAGGCGCCTCGTCCGGCGCCGTATCAGCCGGTGCGGCGCCGCCCGGGCGCGGCGGCGGACCGCCCGATTTTCCGGCTTGCCGCAGGCGGTCGATCGACCAGTCCGGCAGATAGAGATACATGACCCGTCGCATCGGCGACCTCCACATCCCACTCGGCCGGCACGCCGCCGCGGCAGCGCACGAGTTCGACCCGCCAGCGCGGCCGGCCCACGCCGGGTTCGCCGGCGGTATCGGCCGACGGCAGCGCGGCGACCCGCCAGCGGGTCGCAGCGGCGCTCGGCCGGGCGCGCTCCGCCGCCGCCTCCGTCGCGCTGCGCCAGCGCCGCAACAGCAACAGCGTGACGCCGGAACGCTCGGCGGCGAGCTGCAGCCGACGCCCGGCAACCATCGGCAGGCGCCCCACTTCGCCGACGACGGCAGCCAATCCCGGCTCCCCCAGCCCTTCTTCGACGGCCCACAGGATCTCCTCGTCGCGCCGCGCCGCGACCAGCACGAGGCGGGCCGGAACGAGCCCGTGCGCCGCGAGCCCAGGCCCGTACACATCCGGCCGCTTCAGGCACCACAGCACCGGCCCCGGGCCGCCCTCCGGGACGAGCCGGGCGAGGATGCCGGCGGCAAACCCGGCCGCAGCGGCGCCGTCTTCCTCGTCGCCGCCGGCGCTGAGGATCTCGTGCATGGCGCCGAGCAGCAGGCCGCCGGCAGGCAATGCGGCGTCGATCGCGGCAACCCCGAACGGCAGCACGCCATGCCGCGCCGGCTGTTCCAAGTGCCGGAGCCGGTCGCGAAGCGCATCGAGGTTGACAGCTGAGCGAGGCATATTAGGAACATCGTTGCCGAAAGTTTCCTATTTGTTCTCATCAGCCTCGATTGTCAACCCCTGCCCTGTTTTGCGTTAAGATGACGCATGACCAACCTCCCCCACCCCGCCCGCTCGCCGAGCGAGGCCGCTGCGGCGGACATCACCGCCCGCATCCTCCTGGAAACCGAATCGGTGCTGTTCCGCCCCGACGACCCGTTCACGTTTACCTCGGGGCTGCGCTCGCCGGTCTATATCGATTGCCGCCGGCTCATCTCGTTCCCGCGGGCGCGGCGCAAATTGATGGACCTTGCCGCCGACCTGATCGAGCGCCACGCCGGCTTTGAATCATTGGACGCGATCGCTGGCGGCGAGACCGCCGGGATCCCGTTTGCCGCCTGGATCGCCGATCGGCTGTCGCTGCCGATGCTGTATGTTCGCAAGCAGCCCAAGGGGTTCGGACGCAATGCTCAGATCGAAGGCGAACTGAGAGAGGAGGCGCGCGTATTGCTGGTCGAAGATCTCGCCAGCGAAGGCACTTCCAAGCTCAATTTCGTGCGGGCGATCCGGCAGGCCGGCGGGCGTATCGGCCACGCCTTTGTCATCTTCAACTACGGCATCTTCCCGCAGATCGAGACAAGCCTTGCCGCCGAGGGCATCACGCTGTTGGCGCTCGCCACCTGGTGGGACGTCGCCGAGACCGCCGAGCGCCAAGGCCTCTTTGCACCGGACCAGTACGCGGCGGTCGAAAGCTTCCTGAAAGACCCTAACGCCTGGTCAAAGGCGCGCATCGCCGCCGTCCGCTGATCGCGCCCCAATTGCCGCATCGGATTGCTGCGGCAGCCACGCTGCGAGGCGATCGGCGGCTTCTTCGATGTCCGCGGTCGCGCCGGCAAAGGAAAAACGCAGCCAGCGGTCGCCGTGGATCGGGTCGAAATCGCGGCCCGGCGTCGCGGCGACGCCGATCTCGTCGAGCATGCGGCGGCAGAATTGCACGCTGTCGCGCGTCACCGGCGAGACGTCGACGTAAAGATAAAAGGCTCCCTCGGCCGGTGCGAAACGGCCGAGGCCGGCCTTTGACAATGCGGCGATCAGCAGATCGCGGTTTTGCCGGTAGCGCGCGACGTGGGCATCGAGTTCGCCGCGGCAGCCGAGCGCCGGTATGGCGGCCAACTGCGACAATGCCGGCGGCGAGATGTAGAAATTCTGCGCCAGGCATTCGACCGAGCGGGCGAGATCGGGCGGCACCACCATCCAGCCGAGCCGCCAACCGGTCATGCTGTAATATTTGGAGAATGAATTGACGACGATCGCCTCGCGGCCGAACGCGCGCGCCGTCTCTGCCCGGCGCTCGTAGGTGATGCCGTGGTAGATTTCGTCTGACACGAGGCGGATGCCGCGCCCGCTGCACCACGCCGCGAGCCGCGCCAATGCATCCGGCGCGATCATCGTGCCGGTCGGGTTGGCCGGGCTGGCGACGATGAGGCCGGCAAGATCGCCATGGCCGGCGAGCAGTTCGGGATTGGGCTGGTAGTGCGCGTTCTCGCCGGCCTCGATCAGCACCGGTTCGAGCCCCAGCGCGCCCAAGATGTTGCGATAGGCCGGATAGCCGGGCGCCGCCAGGGCGACCCGGTCGCCCGCTTCGAAGGCGGCGAGAAACGCCAGCTGAAACGCCGCCGAGGAGCCGGTCGTCACGACGATTTCGGCGGCATCGACCGCGACGCCGTACTGCGCCCGGTAGTGATCCGCGATCGCCTGGCGCAGCGGCGCAATGCCGAGCGCGTCGGTATAACCGATGCGGTCGGCGGCGAGCGCCGCGCGCGCCCTGTCGAGCACCGCCGCCGGCGCCGGCGTGCCGGGCTGGCCGACTTCGAGATGGATGACGCGTCCGCCGGCCGCCTCGCGCACCAATGTCTCGCGCAATACATCCATCGCGATAAACGGCGGGACGAGCCCGCGGCGTGAGGGGCGCAGCGGCATTTCAGGGCCGTGCGCAGCCGGCCGCCTTGACGACCCGGCGCGCCGAGGCGGGGTGGCGCAACAGGCAGACGGCGGGCCTGATCGGTCGGCGCACCAGTTCGCCGCCGCAATTGGGACAGCGGCCGTCGAGCACACCCTCGGCGCAGTCGCGGCAGAAGGTGCACTCGAAGGAACAGATCCGCGCGTCGACGCTGTCGGGAGGCAGGTCGCGATCACAGCATTCGCAGTTTGGCCTGAGTTCGAGCACGATCGAATGTCCCTGAGGGGAGAGCGCCGTATCCTGCGGGAGAAGGTTGCGAATGGCGAGCCGCATTCGCTATGACCGGACATGGCGGCACGGCCGCGACTTTGTTTCCAGGGAAGGCAGAACATATGTCAGACGGACCGCCGCTGCGCCTCATCGGGATGTCGGGGAGCCTGCGCGCCGGCTCCTACTCGAACGCGGTGCTCGCGACGTTGCGCGAGAAATTCGAGGGCCGCGCCGACCTCGTGCTCTACAACCTCGCGCCGATCCCGCTTTACAACCAGGATTTCGAGGGTGACAGCCGGCCGACCGCGGTCAAGCAGATGCTCGCGGATATCGCGGCGGCGGACGGCCTCGTGTTCTGCGCCCCCGAATTCAACCACAGCGTCCCCGGCGTTTTGAAAAACGCGATCGACTGGGCCTCGCGGCCATCCTTCCAGTCGGTGCTGGCGTACAAGCCGGTCGCGATCATGACGACCTCGCGCGGGCCGCTGGGCGGCGCCCGCTGCCTCGAACACCTCAAGGTCGCGCTCGATTCATGCCTGGCGCGCGTCGCACTGGCGCGCGAAGTCATCATCACCGCGGCCGAGGCGAAGATCCGCGACGGCCGCCTCATCGACGAGACCTCGCTCGGCTTCGCGTGCGGCGCCGTCGAGGCGCTGCTCGGCGAAATCCGCCTGCAGCGCGACGAGGCGAAGCGGCAGTAGACGGCATGGACGACCCGCTGCGCGAGGCCGCGCTCGATTATCACCGGCTGCCGGTGCCGGGCAAAATCTCGATCCTGCCGACCAAGGGGCTGACCAATCAGCGCGACCTGGCACTCGCCTATTCGCCCGGCGTCGCAGCCGCCTGCGCGGCGATCGAGCATGACCCGCGCGAGGCGGACGCGCTCACCGCACGCGGCAACCTCGTCGGCGTCATCACCAATGGCACCGCCGTCCTGGGGCTCGGCGCGATCGGCCCGCTCGCCGGCAAGCCGGTCATGGAGGGCAAGGCCTGCCTGTTCAAGAAATTCGCCGGCATCGACGTGTTCGATATCGAGATCTCCGAAACCGACCCCGCCCGGCTGGTCGACGTCGTCGCGGCGCTCGAGCCAACCTTCGGCGCGATCAACCTCGAAGACATCAAGGCGCCGGAATGCTTCGAGGTCGAGCGCCGGCTGCGCGAACGGATGCGGATCCCGGTGTTTCACGATGACCAGCACGGCACCGCGATCATCGTCGCGGCCGCGGTCCTCAACGGGCTGAAGATCATCGGCAAAAGCATCGACGCCGTAAAGCTGGTCTGCGCCGGCGCCGGCGCCGCGGCGCTCGCCTGCCTCGATCATCTCGTCGCGCTGGGACTGCGGCGCGAGCACGTTTTCGTCGCCGACCTTGCCGGCATCGTCTACCGCGGCCGCGCCGAATTGATGGACCCGTACAAGGCGCGCTATGCGCAGGACACGCCGGCGCGACGGCTTGCCGACGTGATCGCCGGCGCCGATATCTTTCTCGGCCTGTCGGCCGGCGGCGTCCTCGCACCCGAGATGGTCGCCGCGATGGCGCCGCGGCCGTTGATCCTGGCGCTCGCCAACCCCGAGCCGGAGATCCGCCCGGAGGCGGCGCGCGCCGTGCGGCCCGATTGCATCATCGCCACCGGCCGCTCGGACTATCCGAACCAGGTCAATAATGTTCTATGCTTCCCGTTCATCTTCCGCGGCGCGCTCGATGTCGGCGCCAGCGCGATCAACGAGCACATGAAGCTCGCGGCGACGCGCGCGATCGCCGAACTGGCCGAGGCGGAAGCCTCGGACGTCGTCGCGCTCGCCTACGGCACGCGGGACCGCTTCGGGCCGGATTACCTGATCCCGCGGCCGTTCGACCCGCGCCTCATTACGTCGGTCGCGCCGGCGGTCGCCGCCGCGGCGATGGCGAGCGGCGTCGCGACCCGCCCGATCGCCGACCTGAAGGCCTATCGCGACCGGCTCGCCCGCTTCGTCTACCATTCCGGCACGGTCATGCAGCCGGTGTTTGCAGCGGCGGCCGCCGAGCCGGCACGCCCGATCGCCTATGCCGACGGCGAGGACGAGCGAGTATTGCGCGCGGCGCAGATCGCCGTCGATGAAAAACTGGCGCGGCCGGTGCTGATCGGCGACCTCGCCCAGATCGTCGAACGGCTGCGCGAGTTCGGATTGCGTCTGCGGCCAGGCCGCGACTTCGACGCCATCTCGCCGGGAGGACGCGACCCGACGCGGGTTGCCGCCGAACTGGTGCACGACGGCCGGGCCGACGGCATGCTGTGCGGCACCGCCGGCGTCTACGGTACGCATCTCGAACAGATCGCGGCGGCGATCGGCCGACGCGACGGCATCTCCCGCTTCGCCGCGATGAACCTGCTGATGCTACCGCGGCAGACCGTGTTCATCTGCGACACTTACGTCAATGTCGATCCCGACGCCGACGCGATCGCCGAAATGGCGGTGCTTGCTGCCGCCGAGGTGCGGCGTTTCGGCCTCGTGCCGCGGCTGGCGCTGTTGTCGCATTCGAGCTTCGGCAGCGCCGAGACGCCGTCGGCGCGCAAGATGCGCGCGGCGCGCGCGCTGATCCGCACGCGGGCGCCCGATCTCGAAGTCGAGGGGGAGATGCAGGGCGACGCGGCCCTGTCGAAGCGGGTGCTCGACCGCGTGCATCCCGGTGCCGCGCTCGGCGCCGAGGCCAATCTGCTGATCATGCCCAATCTCGATGCCGCCAACATTGCGTTCAACTGCCTGATGACGGCCGCCGGCGAGGGCGTCACGGTCGGGCCGATCCTGCTTGGTGCGAAACGTCCGGCACACATCCTGACGCCGACCAGCACGGTGCGCCGGCTCGTCAACATGACGGCGCTGACCGCGGTCGAAGCCCGCCGCCGCACCCAGGAGTAACATGTTTAAGCGCGTTTGGCAGTAACAGAAGGTTAAGTATCGCTTCTCATCCGGCAGAAGGTGGTAGAGAATTGGCCGCGATGAGGATGCGCGGCCGCCCCCCGAAATTTGCCGGCGAGCGCCGCTATCCGAACCGGTTGCGCGAATTGCGCGCGCGCCTCGCATCCTCGCAGCAGAACATCGCGGCCGCCGCCGGCATTTCCCTCGCCTATTACGGCGCGCTCGAACGCGGCGACAAGCGCATCAACGCCGATACGGCCCAGCGCCTGCAGCGGGCATTGCGTTGCGCGGCCGGCGATCTGCTCGCCGGCACGACCGCCGCCGCGGTGCCGCTGCGCTACGCGGTTGCCGCCGCCGAATCGGAAAGCCGGCCCGCCGCTCTCGAACTGCCCGAGCCGTGGGAATGGCTACCGGCCGGGCGGCTCGCCGAGCCGCAGGACTGCGTCGCGGCCGAGATCGCCGACGACAGCGCCGATCTCGATTTCGTCCGCGGCACGATACTGTTTTTTCGGCCGCCGGCGGCGACGCCGTTGCAGCTGGGTGCGAGGATCGTCTGTCGGTTCTTCCTCGACGCCGACGATGACGGGCCGGCGCGAAGGACCCACGAAATCCTCTACGGCGTTCTCGACCAGACGATCCTCGGCGACCTCGTGTTGATCAGCCGAAGCCGCAATCGGCTCATCCCCCGCAATGCGCTGATCCAGGCGCAGCAATTCACGCGCGCCGGCCTCGCCGAGGCGCCCCTGGCGCTGCGCCGGCCGGGTGGCGCGATCGCGTATGTGCCGCACCCCGGCGACGCCGGTGAGATCCTTGGGGTCGTTGTCTACGCCGCCGGCCCGACATGACAGCAAGCCGACCAAATTCCTTTTCGATTTACGCCTATCAGTAGTAAATGGTACGAACGACCGCAGCGAAACCGATCGGAGCATATGCGATGCCCGTGCCGCCCGGCGCAGGCGTGACGACCGCGGGTCTCGCGCTTACCGCGCTCCCGCCGCGGCGCGACGCCGCGCCCATCGCCGTTAACCATTTACTCGCATTGATCCCGCAACGGTTCCGTGCCACGCGGATTGCGCGCCAAACACGTTGAGGGCTGCTGCCGCGTGACAAAAGCGAATTCCCCGGAATTGCCCGCGGCGCGTGCCGCCGCGTTGGCCGTCCGACCGGGCGCCGCCCGCTGGGCACGGGACTGCGCGTGGGTGCCCGGTACCGGCTATTGTCCCGACCGGGCATGCAGCGGCAACTGCGTGTTCCGGGCGCAGCGCGAGGAGGAGGCCTTGCGGGTCCGGCGGGCGCGGCGGGTGCGACGGCGACAGCAGGCCGCCGACCGGACGCCGCGGACGGCGGGGCCGGCGGCACGGTCAGTTGCGCAACGCGACGCAGGCGCCGCCGACCGCCAGGATCCGATCGCATAACCGGTTGGCGGCGGCCCGCGTCGCCGCCGGCAGGCGGACCTGAAAGTAAATCCGTCTGCCGAGTGCGGGCACCACGCGGCCGATGACCATCGGCCGCCGCTCGCCGATCACGGCGGCATAACGCTGCGCGTCGTCACGGGATTCGCGAAACGCAACCGCCTTCGAGAAATTGCCGGCGATCTGCACGCCCCACGGCGCGAGCGGCACCTCCGCCAGTGCGCCGCCGTCGTCGCGCCGGAGCGCGGCGATCGCGGCGAGGCAGGATTGGTCGAGCGCGGACGATCGCACTGCATTCCCGTCGGGCATGCCGCTGCCCGACCCGATCCATGCCTCGGCATCGCGCTGCGTCACGAACCGCACGTAGTTGAGCGTTTCGGCCGGGAGATCGCCCTGCCCCGCCAGCCATCGCGCGACTCGCGCCGGCCCGGCGTTATAAGCGGCGGCGGCGAGCCCGAGATTGCCGAACCGGGCGCGCAACTCGGCCAGGAGCCGCGCCGCCTTCGGGATCGCCTGTTGCGGATCGAACGGGTTGCGGAGGCCGCGCTTGCCCGCCGTTGCCGGCATGAACTGCGCGATGCCCTCGGCGCCGGCCGGGCTGACTGCGGCGGCGCGGAAGCTGCTCTCGCGCCAGATGACGCGGGTCATGAATCCTTCCGGCAGATCGGCGGCGCGTGCGGCGGCGTCGATCAGGCGACACACCGCATGGTCGAGCGGCTCCAGCACCGGCGCCGCCCGCGCCGCGTTACCGGCGATCGCGACGACAACGGCGCCGAGCAGAACCCCCAGACGCGCCAGGATCACGAGAATGCCCCGCCCAAACAGGCTGCCGGCGGCAGAACGGCGACCGCGCGCCGAACGATCCGGCGATTTGACCCATGTTGCACGCGGCCGAGGCTCCCTGTGCTAGGCTCTCGCGTCACGTCCAACTAACGGAGAAGACGCCATGTCCGTCCGCCTCGTCGTTACGATCACCGCCGCGCCGGGCAAGGGCGCCGAATTCGCCCGCGCCTTCAAGCCGCGCTGCGACGAATCCCGCAAGGACCCCGGCTGCCTGCAATTCGAACTGTTCCAGAGCATCTTCGACACCGACAAATTCACGCTGATCGAATTATGGGAGAGCCAGGCGGCGCTCGACAATCACGCCAAATTGCAGGCCGCCCGCCCGCCATTGCCGGACGGGCTGCGCGCCGGCGCCGGCGAACGCGAGGACTACGAATACAACCGGACCCGCTAACATCCGAAATGCGGTCCCGGCGCGGCGCGGCCACGGCCGGGACGCGCGCCGGGATCCGGGGAGGGAAACGATGCCCGATATCCGCATCATCGCCACGGGATTGCGCTTTCCCGAGGGCCCGGTGGCGATGGCCGACGGCTCGGTGATCCTCGGCGAAATCGCCGGCGGCGCCGTGACGCGGGTCGCACCCGACGGCCGCAAAACGGCGATCGGCAACGCCGGCGGCGGGCCGAACGGCGTCGCGCTCGGGCCTGACGGCGCGCTCTACGTATGCAACAACGGCGGCGCGGTCTATCACGGGACACCGAGCTTTCTGTCGACCGGACCGGCGTCCGATTACGACGGCGGCACGATCCAGCGCATCGATCCGAAAACCGGCGACACGCGGGTGCTGTACCGCGAATGCAACGGCCACAAACTGTCGGCGCCCAACGACATCGTGTTCGACCGGGACGGCGGGTTCTACTTCACCGATCTCGGCAAGCGCTTCGCGCATCACCGCGACCACGGCGGCCTCTATTACGCGCTGCCCGACGGATCGAATATTACGGAACTTGCCTATCCGATCCTCAGCCCGAACGGCGTCGGCCTGTCGCCGGACGAGAAGACCGTGTATGTCGCCGATACCGAGCCGTCGCGCCTTTTCGCCTTCGATATCATCGCTCCGGGCGTCATCAAGAAGGAGCCGTTCCCGGCACCCTATGGCGGCCGGCTCGTGTGCGGCCTGCCCGGCTTTCAGCGTTTCGACAGCCTCGCGGTCGAGGGCTCCGGCAACATCTGCGTCGCGACGCTGCTGGCGGGCTGCATCACGGTGATCTCACCGGCCGGGCAGGTCGTGCGTCAGGTCAGCGTGCCCGATATCTTCCCGACGAATATCTGCTTCGGCGGCGCCGATCTGCGTACCGCCTACCTGACGCTGTCCGCCTCCGGCCAACTCGCCTCGATGGCGTGGCCGGAGCCCGGCCTGCGCCTCAACTTCATGGCCTGACGGGCGCAGCGGAGCGAGGCGATGCGGGTTCCCGGCGAGGCGGTGCGGCTGCGCATCCATATCGGCGCCAACGACACGTTCAGCGGCATGCCGCTGGTCGACGCGATCATCGACCGCGCCCGCGCCGCCGGTCTCGCCGGGGCGACCGCGTGGCGCGGCACCGCCGGCTTTGGCGAGGGGGCGCATGTCCACCGCATCGATTTCGCGCTGTCGCACGATCTGCCGATCATCATCGAGCTGATCGACGAAGCCGCCGGCATCGACGCGTTTCTGCCGGAGCTGCAGGCGATGGTCGGCACCGGCCTCGTCACCCGCGAAACCGTCATTGTGCTACGCTACGGATCGAGAACCACCGGATAAGCCGCGACAATGCGTATCGAGATCATTTGCACCGGCGACGAGGTGCTGACCGGCAAGATCGTCAACAGCAATTTCAGCTACATCAGCCAGAAATTGGAGGATGTCGGTCTGGCGGTGCGTTGGGGCACGACCGTCGGCGACGACCGCGAGACATTGCTCGCCGCCTTTGTGCAGGCCGGCGCGCGCGCCGACGCGGTCATCGTCAACGGCGGACTCGGGCCGACGATCGACGACCTGTCGCAGGAGATCGCGGCGCGCGCCGCCGGCGTCGATCTCGCATTGAACGAGGAATGGCTGACGACGATGGCAGGTTTTTTCCAGCGCCGCGGCCGTACGATGTCGCCGAACAACAAGAAACAGGCGATGCTGCCGGCGGGATCGGAAATCCTCGACAACCCGATCGGCACCGCCTGTGGCTTTGCGATGGATATCGGCCAGGCGCGGTTTTTCTTCACCCCCGGCGTGCCGCGCGAATTGCGCCGCATGCTGGAGGAACAGATCATCCCGCGCCTGCTCGCGAAAAGCGGCGCGCCGGGAACGATCCGCCTCAAGCGCTTTCATTGCTACGGCCTCGGCGAAAGCCATGTCGATCAACTGCTGGAAGGGGTCGAGGCGCTCGTGCCGGACGGCAGCGCCAAATTGGGCTTCCGCGCCCATTACCCGCAGATCGAGACCAAGGTGACGGTGCGCGGCGCCGATGACGCGGATATCGCCGCCAAGTTGGAGCCGGTCGCCGCCGAGATCCGCCGGCGGCTCGGCAACTTCATCATGGCCGAGGACGACGACACGCTGGAGGGCGTGATCCTGAAAAAGCTGACGGCCGAGGGCGGCTCGCTGGCGATCGTCGAGACCTATACCGGCGGGCAGATCGCGGCGCGCATCGCGCCACTCGACGGCGCCGAGCGCATCCTGAAGCGCGGCCTGGTGTCACGCGATATCGGCGAGATCTGGGATGCATTGCGCGCGCCCCTGCCGGCGGAGATCAGCCGCGACGGCGCCGAGGCAGTCGCCGAAGCGGCGCGCCGCGCCGCCGGCGCGAGCCACGCGCTGGCCGTGCTGATCGACCTCGATGACGGCCCCGACCGCATTGATTTCGGCGGCACGATCTGTCTGGCGATCGCCGCCGAGGACGGCCTCGTCGATAGTCGCCGCTCGCGCATTCTGGGTGGGCGCGAGTGGGTCCGCCTGGGGGCGATCGAACTCGGTCTCGATTGCCTGCGCCGCCGCCTCTATGGCCTGCCGGTCACCGAACGCAGCGATTTCGAACGCAGCTGAAATTCGCTTCCGCTGCATTGCGCGCCGGCCGGCGCGGGGGCTATAGAACCCCCAATGACCAATACAATCGCACGCAGCGAAATCCGGCTCGTCCACAGCTCCGATCTGCATGTCGATGACGACCGAGTCGCCGCAATGCATGGCGGCGACGGCACCGGCGGCCTCAAATCGGTGCTGGCGGCAGCGGGCCGGCTCGGCGCCGACATCGTGCTGCTGGCCGGCGACACGTTCGACAACCACCAGGTGACCGGGGCGACGATCGACCGCGCCGGCCAGGCGCTCGCCGATTGCCGCCTGCCGGTCGTGATCCTGCCCGGCAACCACGACCCGGCGACGGCGGATTCGATCTGGCTGCGCGGCCGCTTCGATGAAATCCAGAACGTCGCGATCCTCGGCATCACCAATGAACGGATCGTCGCGTTTCCGCAGCACGGGTTGGACGTGTGGGGCAACCCGCACCGCGATTACCACGATATGGCGCCGCTTGCTGACCCGCCGCCGCGCGGCGCGGCGCGCTGGCAGATCGCGATGGGACACGGCCATTATGAGCCGCCCGAGACCTGGGCCAACCCGCTGCGCCCATCCTGGCTGATCAGCGACCAGATGATCGCCGCGACCGGCGCCGATTACCTCGCGCTCGGCCATTGGGACCGCGCTGCGCGGGTCGGCGATGGCGCCGTGCCGGCCTATTATTCCGGCGCGCCGCACCACGCCGGCACCGTCAACCTCGTGCGTCTGCGTGCCTCGGGCGAGGTGGTCGTCACGCGCGAGGAGATCCAGCGGCCGCAGTGAAAGCCGGCGCCCCCGCCAGCAAGTCTGAGACCGCCGGCGCCGCGCTGCATGCCGCCGGCCAGGAAGACCGTGATTCGCAGCCGATCGGCCTCGTGATCCTCAGCATCCTGGCCTTCGGCGTCGGCATCGCCACCGGCCTCGGCGCGGTTTTCTTCCGCTACCTGATCGGCCTACTGCACAACCTGGCGTTCCTCGGCCTCGCCCATTTCCGCTATGACGCCAACCTGTTCACCCCGCCGAGCCCGTGGGGCGCAGCGATCATCCTCGTGCCGGTCGGCGGCGCCGTCATCGTCACCTTTCTGGTCAATTTCGCGCCCGAGACGCGCGGCCATGGCGCGCCCGAGGTCATGGACGCGATCTATTACAATGCCGGCCGCATCCGGCCGGTCGTCGCGGTCATCAAATCGGTCGCGTCGGCGGTCGCGATCGGCACCGGCGCAACCGTCGGGCGCGAGGGGCCGATGATCCAGATCGGCGCGGCGGTCGGCTCGACGCTCGGGCAGATCATCCGCATGACCCCCGGCCAGCGCATCACACTCGTCGCCGCCGGCGCCGGCGGCGGCATCGCCTCCGCGTTCAACACGCCGATCGGCGGCGTCCTGTTCGCGATCGAACTGATGATGCCGGAAGTCGGCGTCTCGACCTTTCTGCCGGTTGCGATCGCCACCGGCACGGCGACGTTCGTCGACCGCCTGTTCTTCGGCTCCGCGCCGGCGTTCATCGTGCCGGCAATCGCGCCGCTGCCGGCCGACGCCGAGGCGGCGTTGACGCTGGTGCTTTACGGCCTGCTCGGCGTCGTCGCCGGTCTGGCGGCGACTGCCTTCATCCGGGTGCTGGATTTCTTCGAAGACGCCTTCGAGCGCCTCCACAACACCTACGCCCGTCACCTGCTCGGCATGCTGCTGGTCGGCATTATCATCTATCTGGTGTTTCATTTCTTTGGGCATTATTATGTCCAGGGGGTCGGGTATTCGACAATCCAGTCGATCATGTTTCAGCGGACGACGCTGCCCTGGTTTCTGCTTCTGCTGTTTCTGGCCGAGTTGGCGGCGACGGCGCTGTGCCTCGGCTCCGGTTCGTCGGGCGGCATTTTTTCGCCGTCGCTGTACATGGGGGCAACGATCGGCGGCGCCTTTGCCGGCCTGCTGCTGCTGATCCCGCTGCTGCCGGCCCATATCGATATCCGCAGTTTCGCGCTGGTCGGCATGGGGGCGACGGTCGGCGGCGCGACCGGCGCGGTCATGACAGCGGTCGCAATGATCTTCGAGATGACGCGGGATTATGACATCGTGTTGCCGATGATCATCGCGGTGGCGTTCGCGGTCGGCGTCCGCCGCATGCTGTCGCGCGAGAGCATCTATACGATCAAGCTGTTCCGCCGCGGCCATGTCGTGCCGAAGGCATTGCACGCCAACATGTTCCTGGTGCGGCGGGCGAGCGACGTGATGGCAACCGATTTCGCGCTGGTGCCGGCGCAGACAAGTTTCGACGCGTTTCTCGGCAGCCCCGACAACCAGGGGCGCATGCGCTACGTGCTCGTCACCTCGGGCGACCGCATCATCGGCACGCAGCGCATCAACACGAGTCTGCACCACGGGCTCGAAGGCGCCGCCACCGGCGCGACAATGGGCGAAGTCGCCAACCGCAACTTCGTCATCGCCCGCGAGGGCGACATCGTATTCGACGTCATCCGCCGCATGTGGCGACGCGGCGCCTTCATGGCAGTCGTCGTCGGCAAGAGCGGCATTCCGCGGGCGCGCGACGCCAAGGGCGTCATTTCGAAGGAGCATGTCGCCGATTCGGTCGCCGCCAGCATCCAGATTTACGCCGGTTAGCGGTGAGAGAGCGCAGCCGCCGGCAGGTTCTGGCGCTTGCAGCGGCAGCGATCGGTTACGGCTGCCTCGCCGATGCGGCCGGGTTCATCGACGTGCGGATGTTCGGCGCGGCCGGCGACGGGACCGCGCTCGACACCGCAGCCGTCAACCGCGCGATTGCGGCGGCGGCACAGGCCGGCGGCGGCATCGTGCGGTTTTCCCGCGGTACCTATGCCTGCCACTCGATCCGGCTGATGAGCGGCGTCACGCTCTATCTCGAACGCGATGCGACGATCCTGGCCGCGCCCGCCGGCGGCTATGACGCCGCCGAACCGAACCCATGGGCCGCCTACCAGGATTTCGGGCACAGCCATTTCCACAACAGCCTGATCTGGGGCGAGGGTCTGCACGATGTGGCGATCCTCGGGCCGGGACTGATCTGGGGGCGAGGACTCAGCCGCGACGTGCGGCCGGCCGACGGCGCGCCATCGGCCTTGGCACCGGGCGCCGGCAACAAGGCCATCGCCCTCAAGAACTGCACGAATGTGAGGCTGCGGGATTTTTCCGTGTTGGCCGGCGGCCATTTCGCGGTGCTGGCAACGGGGGTGGACGACCTCGTCATCGACAACCTGACCGTCGACACGAACCGCGACGGCATCGATATCGACTGCTGCCGGCGCGTCCGCATCGCGCATTGCCGGGTCAATTCGCCGCACGACGACAGCATCTGCCTGAAAAGTTCCTATGCGCTCGGCCGCACCCGCGCGACCGAGGATGTCTCGATCAGCGATTGCTACGTCACCGGCGGCTACCAAATCGGGACATTCATCGACGCCGACCACCAGCGTTTCATCGGCTCGGCTGCGCAGGTGAGCAGCCGCCAGTGCATGATGGGGCGGATCAAGCTCGGGACCGAGTCGAACGGCGGCTTCCGCAACATCGCCGTCGAGAACTGCGTGATGGAACGCTGCCTCGGGCTGGCCTTCGAAACGGTCGATGGCGGCGTGCTCGAAAACGTCCTCGTTCGCGGTGTGACGATGCGCGACATCCGCAATGCACCGATCTTTCTCCGGCTCGGTGCGCGGCTGCGCGGGCCGGCCGGGACCACCGTCGGCGCGCTGCGCGGCGTCACCGTCAGCGGGCTGGCGAGCAATTCGCCGGCCAACCATGCGCCGGCGATCGTCAGCGGCATACCCGGCCACCCGATTGCCGAGGTCGCGCTGCACGATGTCGCGCTGCTGCAGGCGGGCGGCGGCCTGAAACACTTTACCGGCGTGCCGCCGGAGGATGCGCCGGCTTACCCGGAGACCGACATGTTCGGCGCATTGCCAGCGCAGGGATTATTTGCCCGCCATGTCAGAGGGCTCGACCTGAGCCGCGTCGCTTTCCGCAGCGTGGCGCCCGACGCGCGCCCGGTCATCTGGCTCGATGACGTGAGCGGCTTCCGCTTCGCCGACCTGCGGCTGCCGGCCGGGGCTCCCGATCCGAAGATCTGGCGGCGCGGGCCGGAGCGCGTCGCTCCCGATGGCGATCCGGACCCGCTTGCGGCGGGATGACGTGCCGTTCACGCCGACATGGAATTCGATTGCCGCTCGCTCAATAATGCGTCGTCCGAGGCGGCAGGAGTAAGCGATGCCGGAACAGATCCGCGCGATTGTCGTCGATAACGCCGCGCCGGGGCGGCTGGCGATACGGCCGGTCGAACTGCGCGCCCCGGATCGGGACGAGATCGCCGTGCGCGTCACGGCGATCTCGCTGAACCGCGGCGAGACACGCCGTGCGCTGCAGATGGCTGAACCCGGCTGGCGTCCGGGCTGGGATTTTGCCGGCGTCGTCGAGCGCGCCGCGGAGGACGGCAGCGGCCCGAAACCGGGCGAGCGCGTCGTCGGCATCCTGCCGTCGGGCGCCTGGGCCGAGCGGGTCAACTGCCGCACCCACGCGGTCGCCGCCCTGCCGGCCGCGGTCGGCGACGCGCAGGCCGCGACGCTGCCGGTCGCCGGTCTGACGGCACTGCACGCGCTGCGCCGGGGCGGCCTGCTGCTCGGCCGCAAGGTGCTGATCGACGGCGCATCGGGCGGCGTCGGGCATCTCGCCTGCCAACTCGCGGCAGCGGCCGGCGCGCAGGTGTGGGGCCAGGTGCGCCGGCCCGAACATCGCGATACGGTCGAAGCATGCGGCGCAAAGGCCGTTGTCAGCCGCGATCTTGCCGCCGCAAAACCGCTGGGACCGTTCTGGCTCGTCGTCGACTCGCTGGGCGGGCCGGCCCTCGCCGCCGCATTGACGATGCTGCAGCCGAACGGCACCTGCGTCACGCTGGGCGTGTCGGACGCGCCGAGCCTGACCTTTGAGAGCCGCGATTTTTTCGGCACCGGCGGCGCCCAACTCTATGGCCTGACCTTGTTCCACGAATTGATGAGCGTCGAGCGCGGCGGCATCGGCCTCGCGCTGCTCGCCGAACTCATCGCCGACGGCAGATTGCGGCCGCGGATCGCGGTCGAGGCGCCATGGCGCGACATCGGCGAGGTCGCGCGCCGCCTGATCGACCGCGACTTTGCCGGCAAGGCCGTCCTGCATATCGATTGACCGCAAAGACGCGACGGTCGGCAGCGGTCGCTGCCGGATAGCCGTCGCTTCCCGGCTTTGCGGAGAAGGAAGCTTATGCCGCCGGGGTGAGCACGTGGATCTCGCGGTTCGCCAACAGGTCGCGCGTTTTCGCGGCGTAGGCGGCCATGTGCGGCGAGGCGCCGTGCGCCCGCAGCGCATCAAGGCTCTCCCATTTTTCGATGACGACAAACGTGTCCGCTCCGAATTTCGCGCCGGGGCCGCCGTCGGCGTCGGTCGCCGGGCCGTACTCGATGCAGCCCTGTTCGGCGTGGACGGCCGGCATGTTGGCGCGGAACGCGGTGAGGACCTCGTCGCGCTTGCCGGGCTTCGCCGTGATGATGGCGACGACGTGGATCATTGGTTGGCTCCCCTCGGTTTGGCTGGACGATCGGCGCAGCATAGGGCGCCCGGCGCGCGCTGCCTACAGCGATGCGGCGCCGCGGTCGCCGGCGGCGTGCCCACGGCGCATTCCTGTTGACTTATCGCCGCGCCCGGTGCACCGATCGACGAGGATTACCCCAACGTGGGAGGAAGGCATGCCGTCACCGAAAAAGCTGTCGCATCTCGTGCTGCAGACCAACCGCCGCGACGAGATGATCAAGTGGTACTGCACCGTGCTCGGCGCCGAGGTATTGCATCAGAACAAGCAGATCGCGTTCATCAGCTACGACAACGAGCATCATCGGGTCGCGTTCATCGACCCCGGCCCGCTTTCCGACAAGGCGCCGGCCGAGGGCAAGACGGCGCGCGCCGGCGGCGAAGTCGGGCTGCACCATGTCGCGTTCACAATGGACGGCCTCGACGAACTGGCCGACCAATACCTGCATTTGAAGGCACTCGGCATCAAGCCGCACCGCTGCGTCAATCACGGCATTACGACGTCGATGTATTACTACGACCCGGACCGCAACCAGGTGGAACTTTTGGTCGATAATTTCGCCGACGCGCGCGAGGGGCAGGCCTATATGCGCGGCCGCTCGGCGAGCGACAAGAACCCGGTCGGCCTCGACTTCGATCCGGAAGAACTCGTCAAGCGCATCGAGCAAGGCTTGCGCGTTGAGGAACTCCAATCGATCAACGCGTAATCGATACCGGTCAGTCGACCCGTCATTCCCGCGCAAGCGGGAATCCGGAACCGCAAGGATGCGCGGCTGCTCCGGACCCCCGCCTTCGCGGGAGTGACCGGGAGAGGTTTGCAACTCGGATGCCGGCAGACATTGCGGCGCGGCGCGTCCGGCTCGACGAGATCGAGCGCGAGTTGGCGCGGCTGCGCTATCGCCACGACATCGCGATGTCGGCCTTCCGCTTCGAAGAGGCGACGGCGCTCGGGCCGCAGCTCGCGGCGCTGGAGAGAGAGCGGGCGGCGCTCGCGGCGGCGCTGCCGCCGGAGGGGGAGCCGCCGACCGGCATCGTGCCGACGCTCGCCGCACCGCGCGGCCGGCGCCGCCGCTGAACTCAGTCGAAGGTCAGCACGGTGCGGGCGACTTCGCCCGCTTTCATTGCGCGGAACGCTTCGTTGATGTCGCCGAGGCGGCCGCGCTTGGTGACCATGAAGTCGAGGTCGAGCCGGCCCTGACGGTAAAAATCGAGATACATCGGGATGTCGTAGCGGAAGCGATTGCCGCCCATGCGCGAGGTTTGAACCTTGCATTCCGGGCGGATCGCCATCCACGGGAACTCGATCGTCGCGTCGGGCGGCAGCACGCCGACGATCGTCGCGGTACCGCGGACCGCCAGCGATTCGATCGCCTGGCGGCAGAGTTTCGCAAGGCCCACCGCCTCGAAGGCGTGATCGACGCCGGCGCCGGCGGTCAAGGCGCGCACGGCCTTTACCGGATCTTCCTCGTTCGCATTGACAAAATCGGTGGCGCCGGCGCGCTTTGCCATCGCCTCCTTCTGCGCGAACTGATCGACGGCGATGATGCGGCGCGCACCGCCGATCCGCGCACCCTGGATGATCGCGAGGCCAACGCCGCCGCAGCCGAACACCGCGACGGTCTGGCCGGCCTCCAGCCCCGAGCTGCGCAGGGCCGCGCCGACCCCGGTCAGCACACCGCAGCCGACCAGCGCGGCGCGGTCGAGCGGCAGGTCGGGGTCGATGCGCACGAGCGAATTTTCGTGCAGCAGCATCTTCTCGGCATAACTCGAGATGTTGATGAACTGGCGCACCGGCTCGCCCTGTTGCGACAGGCGCGGCGGCGCACCCGCGGCCCGCGCGACGAGGCCGCCGGTGCACAGATTGGGATGTCCCGACAGGCACTCCCGGCACTGGCCGCAAAAACCCGAGAGGCAGGCGACGACATGGTCGCCGACGCGCACGCTCGTCACCGCGTCGCCGACGGCCTCGACGATGCCGGCACCCTCGTGCCCCAACACGATCGGCCGGTCGAGCGGGAAGCGGCCCTGTCCGTCGACGACATGGAGATCGCTGTGGCAGACGCCGGTCGCCACCGTGCGGACCAGCACCTCGCGCGCCAGCGGCTTGTCGATGTCAACCGCCTCGATCGTCAGCTCCTCGTGCACCTTGCGGAATACCGCGGCCTCGATCTCCATCCTGCCCTCCTTCCCGGTTGTGCCGAGGATTTGCCGATCGCGCCGGCCGGTCAAGCCGGCTTCCGGCAATTCCCCGGTTGCGCTATCTCTTGCTCCGCAGCGCTGCCGCAACGAGGTGATCGATGATTGACGCAACGATCTGGCCGGCGCTCGACTACAGCCGGGTGCCCTACCGGCTCTACCACGACCCGGAATTCTACGATCGCGAGCAGGCGCGGATCTTTCGCGGGCCGGCGTGGAACTACCTGGCGCTCGAAGCGGAGATCCCGCGTCCCGGCGACTTTCGCGCGGCTTACGTCGGCGACACGCCGGTCATCGTCAACCGCGACCGGGACGGCGAGATCCGCGCGTTTGTCAACCGCTGCGCCCACCGCGGCGCACTCGTGCGGCGCGAACTCTGCGGCAACGCCAGCGAGCACATCTGCATTTATCATCAGTGGTGCTATGCCCTCGACGGACAGCTGACGGCGATCCCGTTCCGCCGCGGCGTGCGCGGCGAGGGCGGGCTCGACCGCGATTTCGACATGGGCGCGCACGGGCTCAGGCCCCTGCGCGTCGCGATCGCGAACGGCGCGGTGTTCGGCACTTTCTGCGCCGACGCCGAGCCGCTCGAAACCTATCTCGGCGAGCCGATCCTGGCCGAGCTGCGCCGCGTATTGCACCGTCCCGTGCGCGTCCTCGGCTATACGCGACAGCGCATCCGCGCCAATTGGAAGCTCTATGCCGAGAACACCCGCGACAATTACCACGCCAGCCTGCTGCACGAATTTCTCGTCACGTTCGGCCTCGACCGCGCGACCCAGGTCGGCGGCGTTCGCATGGATGCGCGCCATCGCCACAACATCACCTGGGCCGAGGCCGACAGCGACACCGACGAGACGGCGCGCAGCGCCTATAACGGCGCCAATATCCGCAACGATCATCTGCGCCTGCGCGAGCCGGGGCTGGTCGGGTTCCGGCGCGAGCGCACCGACAATCTCAACCTGATCATCACCTCGATATTTCCGGGCATGGTGCTCGCCGTGATCAGCAACTCGCTGGCGATCCGCCAGATCCGGCCGCGCGGCGTCGGGGAAGTCGAAGTGCACCAGACGCTGCTCGGCTACGAGGACGACACGCCGGACATGGCCTTGCACCGGCTGCACCAGGCAAATCTCGTCGGACCGGCCGGTCTCGTGTCGATGGAGGATGGCGAGGCTATCGAACTGGCGCACCGCGCGTCGCGGCCCGACCGTGACCGGATGACAGTCATCGAGTTGGGGGGCGGCGGCGTCATCTCCGACCGCGATTACCGCGTCAATGACGTGCCGCTGCGCGGCTTCTGGTCCTACTACGCCGAACTCCTCGATATCGAACCCGCAGGCGCCGTCAGATGACGCTGGACCCGGTGTCGCTCATGGCATTGTTTGCCGATTACAGCGGGCTGCTCGATGCCGGCCGGTACGACGCGTGGCTGGCGCTGTTCGCCACGGAATGCCGCTATACCATCATGCCGCGCGAAAACCACGAGCAGGGTCTGCCCGCTGCGCTGATCTTCTGCGACAGCCGCGCGATGCTGGAGGACCGCATCGAGGCGCTGCGCGACGCCAACAAATACAACATCCACAATGACCGTCATGTCGTCGGACTGCCTCGCATCGTCGGCGAACGCGCCGGCGGCGGGGTCGATGTCGAAGCACCCTTCGCCGTTTACCAGAGCGACCAGGAGGGCGAAACCCGCCTGTTCGCGACCGGTCTCTACTGCATCCGGGTTGCGCTCGACGCGCACGGCACGGCGCGCATTGCCGACGCGCTGGTGCTGCTCGACACGGCGGCGGTGCCGACATTGCTTTCGACGCCGCTGTAGCGCGCGATGATTGCCCACCGCAATCTGCATGCGCCTTCTGATCGCGGCGGCATCGCGCGGTCGGCGGCAGCCGGCCGCCGAACAGCGGCGGCCTACGCCGCCGTCGCCAATTCCCGCAAGACCGCGTCGCCCATCGCGCGCGTCGCCAGCCGCGGTTCGGCGGGCCGCGCGATATCGGCGGTGCGCGCGCCGGCGCCGAGCGCCCGTCGCACCGCGCCTTCGACAAGATCCGCCGCTTCGGCGAGATCGAACGAGTAGCGGAGCATCATCGCGAACGACAGGATACAGGCGAGCGGGTTGGCGACGCCCCTGCCGGCGATGTCCGGGGCGCTGCCATGCACCGGCTCGTACAGCGCACGGCGCCGCCCCGTCGCATCCGCCGCGCCGAGCGAGGCCGACGGCAGCATGCCGAGCGATCCGGTCAACATCGCCGCGCAATCCGACAATATGTCGCCGAAGATGTTGCTGGTCACGATAACGTCGAACTGCTTTGGCTGGCGTACCAGCTGCATCGCGCAGTTGTCGGCGTACATGAACGCCAGCTCGACATCAGGATAATCGGGCGCGACGCGGCGCGCCACCTCGCGCCACAGCACCCCCGACTCCATGACATTGGCCTTGTCGACCTCGGTCAGATGCCGCCGGCGCCTGCGCGCCAGATCAAAGCCGGCGCGCACGACGCGCTCAATCTCGGCCTCGGTGTAGATTTCGGTGTTGACGCCGCGGCGGCTGCCGTCTGGCAGCGTGTCGATGCCGCGCGGCTGGCCGAAATAGATGCCGCCGGTCAATTCGCGCACGATCATCAGATCGAGATCGGCGACAAGGTCGCGTTTCAGCGCCGACGCGTCGGCCAATGCCTCGAAGACGACCGCCGGG
>DATJSO010000184.1:0-28757 GCA_035504075.1 Allostellaceae bacterium
GTCATCGCGCCGGTGTGCCAGTGTTCGAGCTGACGGCCGGTGGTCAAGACCATCGGGTAATCGGCATCCGGCTCTTCGGCCGGCGGGATGATCGCGGCCGGCACGAGCTTGGCGCGACCGGACGGCGTGGGGAAGCCGTTGGCGAAGACGATCTCGTTGCCGGGCTTGTCCGGCGCGTCGCACGGATAGGTGACCGAATCCTCGCGCTCAAGCCGCTCCCAGGTGATGTTGTCGAGCGACGGCATCGCCAGTTTCATCTCGGCAAACACGTCGGCCGGGCCGCCGTAATTCCAATTGAGGCCCATGCGGCGCGCGATTTCCTGGATCGTGTCGAGGTCGAGCCGCGCGTTGCCGGGCAGCGGGAGAGCGGCACGCCCCATTTGCACCTGGCGGTTGGTATTGGAGACCGTGCCGACCTTCTCCGGCCAGGCCGAGGCCGGCAGCACAACGTCAGCGTATTTGGCCGTTTCGGTCAGGAAGATGTCCTGCACGACGAGATGCTCGAGATGCGCCAGCGCGTCGCGCGCGTGCTGCACATCGGGGTCCGACATCGCCGGGTTTTCGCCCATGATGTACATGCCCCGAATTTCGTCGCGGTGCACCGCGTCCATGATCTCGACGACCGTCAGCCCAGCCTTGTCGTCGAGGCTCACACCCCACAATTCCTCGAATTTCTCGCGGACCTGCGGGTTCACGACCGATTGGTAATCGGGATAGACCATCGGGATGAGGCCGGCGTCGGAGGCGCCCTGGACGTTGTTCTGGCCGCGCAGCGGATGCAGCCCGGTGCCGGGCCGGCCGACCTGGCCGGTGATCATCGACAACGCGATCAGGCAGCGCGCGTTGTCGGTCCCGTGGACATGCTGCGAGATGCCCATGCCCCAGAAGATGATCGCGTGCTCGGCGCGGGCATAGGTGCGCGCGACCTGGCGCAGCGTCGCCGCGTCGATGCCGCAGATCGGCGCCATCCGCTCCGGGCTGTAGTCGCGGATGTGCTCGCGCAGCTTTTCATAATCGTCGGTGTGCGCCTGGATGTATTGCCGGTCGGTGAGCCCCTCCTCGACGATCGTGTGGATCAGCGCGTTCAGCATCGCCACATCGCGGCCCGGCTGAAATTTCAGCATCTGCGTGGCATGGCGCGTCAGGCCCTGGCCGCGCGGGTCCATCACAAAGACCTGCGCGCCGCGTTTCGCCGCCTGCTTGAAAAACGTCGCCGCGACCGGGTGGTTTTCGGTCGGCCGGCAGCCGATGCAGATGATCACGTCGGCGTCTTCGGCGGCGGTGAACGGCGCCGTGACGGCGCCCGAGCCGATCCCCTCCATCAGCGCGGCGACCGAGGAGGCGTGGCACAGCCGGGTGCAATGATCGACGTTGTTGCTGCCAAAGCCGGTGCGTACAAGCTTCTGAAACAGGTACGCTTCCTCGTTCGACCCCTTGGCCGAGCCGAACCCGGCCAAGGCGCGGCGGCCATCTCGATCGCGGATCGTGACGAGGCCCTGGGCGGCGCGGTCGAGCGCCTCTTCCCAGCTCGCCTTGCGGAAATGCGTGTATGGGTTGGCCGGGTCGATATCGGTATCGTGCTTCGCGACGCCGTCCTTGCGGATCAACGGTTCGGTGAGCCGGTCCGAGTGGTGCACATAATCGAAGCCGAAGCGGCCCTTGACGCAGAGACGATTGCGGTTGGCCGGACCCTCCTTGCCTTTGACCGCGACGATGCGGTCATCCTTGATCTGGTAGGTCAGTTGGCAGCCGACGCCGCAATAGGGGCAGACGCTATTGACCTCGCGGTCCGGTGCGTTGGCGTAGAGACCGTTCTGGTCGACCAGCGTCGCCGGCATCAAGGCGCCCGTGGGACAGGCCTGGACACACTCGCCGCACGCGACGCACGTGCTGTTCCCCATCGGGTCGTCAAAGTCGAAGACGATCTTCTCGCCGTGGCCGCGCCCGGCCATGCCGATCACGTCATTGACCTGCACCTCGCGACAGGCGCGCACGCACAGATTGCACTGGATGCAGGCGTCGAGCTGCACCGCCATCGCCGGATGGCTGCGGTCGGGCGCGGGCGGCGCGCGGCGCGGAAAGCGGCTGTCGTCAACCTCCAGCTTGTCGGCCCATTGCCAGAGCCGCGAATTGGGGTCGTGCGCGGCGGCGCGCTGGGGCTGGTCGCCGATCAGCATCTCGAAGACGAGCTTGCGCGAGGCCTTCGCCCGCTCGCTTGCCGCATGCACCTTCATGCCGGGCGAGGGGTTCCTGATGCACGAGGCGGCGAGCACGCGCTCGCCCTCCACTTCGACCATGCAGGCGCGGCAATTGCCGTCGGCGCGATAGCCCGGCTGCGGCAGCCAGCACAGATGCGGGATCTCGGTGCCAAGGCGCTGCGCCGCCTGCCAGATCGTCTCGCCCGGCGCGGCCTCGACCTCGACGCCATCCAGGGTAAAGCGGATCGGATCGGTCATGTCGTACCCCAAATCGCACCCAATTCGTCATGCCCGGACTTGATCCGGGCATCCACGTCTTGTTCGTGCGGTGGCGCTATTGAAGCCGTGGATGGCCGGGTGAAGCCCGGCCATGACGGGCTTGGGTGTCGTTGGCCAAAGATCACGCCAGATCCTCGCGGAAATGCTTCAGGACCATGCGCACGGGGTTCATCGCCGCCTGACCCAGGCCGCAGATCGAGGCGTCGCCCATGACCCGCATCAGGTCGCCGATCAGTTCCTCGTTCCAGTGCGGTTCGGTCATCAAGGCGACCGCCTTTTCGGTACCGACCCGGCACGGCGTGCACTGGCCGCAGCTTTCGTCCTCGAAGAATTTGAGCAGGTTGAGCGCCACCGCCTTCATGTCGTCCTGGTCGCTGAGCACGACAACCGCGGCCGAGCCGATAAAGCAGCCCTCGCCTTCGAGCGTGCCGAAATCCAAGGGCAAGTCGGCCTTCGACGCCGGCAAGATGCCGCCCGAGGCGCCGCCCGGCAGATAGCCCTTGAGAAGGTGACCGTCGGCCATGCCGCCGCAATATTCCTCGATCAGTTGGCGCACCGTGATGCCGGCCGGCGCCAGTTTGACGCCGGGATTTTTGACACGGCCCGACACCGAGAACGTGCGCCGCCCGTTGCGGCCGTTGCGGCCCTCCCCGGTGAACCATTCCGGCCCTTGCTCGACGATGTCGCGCACCCAGTACAGCGTTTCGACATTGTTGATCAGCGTCGGCCGGCCGAACAGGCCGACCTGCGCCGGAAACGGCGGCTTGTGGCGCGGCAGGCCGCGCTTGCCTTCGATGCTTTCGAGCATCGCCGATTCTTCGCCGCAGATATAGGCGCCGGCGCCGCGCCGCAGATGCAATTTCGTGTGCGCGGAGAGGCCGGCCGCTTCCAACGCGGCGATCTCCGTTTCGAGGATCGTCAGGCACTGCGGGTATTCGTCGCGGATATAGACGTAGCTGTCGGCCGCATCCATCGCCCAGGCGGCGATCAGCGCGCCTTCGAGAAAGCGGTGCGGGTCGGTTTCGAGGAAATATCGATCCTTGAACGTGCCGGGTTCGCCTTCGTCGCCGTTGACCGCAAAGAGGCGCGGCGCCGGTTCGGCGCGCACGAGGCGCCATTTGCGGCCCGTCGGAAACCCGGCGCCGCCCATGCCGCGAATGCCCGAGCCTTCCATTGCCGCGATAATTTCTTCAACCGTACGTTCGCCGGCAAGGCATGCCTGCAGCAGCCGGTAGCCGCCGCCGGCGCGGTATTCGTCGAGGCCGGGATAGGCTGGGATGTGCGGATGCGTTGCGCCGGCGCCGACAGCCGCCGTCACGCTTTCCACCGTCGCGCGCTCGTGCAGCGCGTGGCCGAGCGCCACCATCGGCGCCTTGTCGCAGCCGCCCATGCACGGCGCGCGCACGACGCGGACGCGCTCGCCGGGTAGCCGATCGCGCAGATCGGTCAGCAGCGTCTCGGCACCCGCCAGCATGCACGACAGGCTGTCGCACACCCGCACGGTGACCGGCGGCAGCGCCGCCTCGTCGTCCATGACGATGTCGAAATGGGCGTAAAACGAGGCAACCTCGTACACCTCGGCGAGCGCGAGGCGCATCTCCTCGGCCAGCGCCACGAGATGGCGCGCGAAGAGGCAGCCATAGCGGTCCTGCAACAGGTGCAGGTGCTCGATCAACAGGTCGCGACGCCGCTCGCGGTCGCCGAGCAGCGCCTGCACCTCGGCCAAGGCGGCGGGATCGACCTGCCGGCCCTTCGGCGCGTCGCGGCCGCGCCGCCGGCCGGAGCCGGGATGGATGCGGCGGTCGTGTTGTCGAACGGTAGGCTGCATACCCCTATCACGTCCTTCGAGACGGGCCGCCGACGCTCGCCGTCAGCCCTCCCCTCGGGAAAGATAGGCTTTTGACGGCCCTGATAAAATCACCCCACCCCGAGAAGCGGGCCTCGCGGCGCACGTGCCGCTGTCGATCCGGCTGTTCTACACCGCGCCGTCGTCGTGCAATTTCTTGACGCCGGCGGCGTCGTAGCCGAGCCAGCCGAGAACCTCATCGGTGTGCTCGCCCAAAAGCGGCGAGCGCTTCACCTCGGGCGGCGAATCCGACAATTGGATCGGCATGCCGACCTGCACATAGCAGCCGCGCGTCGGATGGTCGAGTTCGACGAGCATGCCACGATCGTAGAGTTCGCGGTCCTCGTAGATGTCCTTCATCGACAGGATCGGGCCGCACGGCACGTCGACGGCGTTCAACGCGTCCATGACCTCCCACTTGGTCTTCGTCATCGTCCACTTCTCGACAATCGAAAAGCATTCGGGGATGTGCGACAAGCGCGCCTCGGGCGTCGCGTAATGCGGATCTTCGATCAGTTCCTCGCGGCCGCACAGTTTCATCAGCGGCGCCCAGCAGGTCGGCTGGATGATGACATAGACATAGTCGTTGGCGCCGCCGGGCGCACAGCGCAATGCCGAGCCGGGCTGGCCACCGCCCGAGGCATTGCCGGCGCGCGGCACCTCGTCGCCGAAATGCTGGTTCGGGTACTCGGGCAGTGGCCCCCTCAAGATGCGCTGCTGGTCGCGCATTTTGACCCGGCACAGGTTCAGCACCGAATCCGCCATCGCGACCTGCACCCGCTGTCCCCGGCCGGTCTTCTCGCGCTGGAAGAGCGCCGCCAGGATGCCGGCGACGAGATGCACGCCGGTGCCGCTGTCGCCGATCTGCGCGCCGCCGACGGTCGGCGGGCCGTCCTCCCAGCCCGTCGTGCTGGCGGCGCCGCCCATGCATTGGGCGACGTTTTCATACGCCTTGAAGTCGGCATAGCGGCCGGGGCCGAAGCCCTTGATCGAGGCGTAGCTGATGCGCGGGTTGATTTCCCGGATGCGTTCCCAGGTGAACCCCTGGCGGTCGAGCACGCCGGGGCCGAAATTCTCCACCATGACGTCGCACCGGCGGATCAGTTCTTCGAGGATCTTCTTGCCGTCGGGCGATTTCAGGTTGATCGTGATTGAGCGCTTGTTGGAATTCAGCATCGTGAAATAAAGGCTGTCGGCGCCCTTCACGTCGCGCAACTGGCCGCGCGTGATGTCGCCGCGCCCGGGCATCTCGACCTTGATCACGTCTGCGCCCATCCAGGCGAGCAGCTGTGTCGCGGTCGGCGCCGCCTGCACATGGCCCATGTCGAGAATGCGAACGCCTTCGAGCGCCTTGGTCATGCCTTCGCTCCGTCGTGCCTAGAACCGCGATTTTGCAGCGGGTATATGGTATATCAGATCGATCCGGCAACCCGCTTGATAGCCGATCCGATACTGGTCCGGCATGCGTTGCAAGGAAGCGGCGCGGCGTTCCGGGCGCTGGCCAGGCGCGGCCGCCCGACGCCGCTCGTCAACGAGTTGGATTATTTCGACCCCGATTGGCGGCGCGCCTTCTGGGGAGCGAATTATCCGCGCCTGTTGGCGATCAACCGCCGCTACGACCCCGAGGCGCTATTCACCGTGCGACGGGGTCGGCTGCGAAGCCTGGCGGCGCCTACTCCGCGGCGGCGAGGTTCGGCGTCACCTCGAGCGGCAGGCCGGGATGGCCGGTCAGCCGCTCGCCTTCCTCCCACATCGCCATCGCCTGCTTCCTGAGCGCCGGCAGCACCTGGGCGATCAAATCGGTGTCGAGCGCAGCGGCGACGCCCGGATAGCCGGCGCGCTCGATCATCGCCGGCAATTTGCCTTTCTCGAACTGCGTCAGCGTCCATTCGAGCGGGTTCTCGACCAGTGTCCGGTCCCAGTAAATGCGGTGGTTCTTGTTGCGCGGGCCGTAGTGGTAATGCGCGCCGTTCCAGAAATGATCGAATGCGAGCAGTTCGGTCTCCTCGGTATACTTCTTGCCGGGTGTGCCGCCGATATCGGCCAGCACGTGGATCGCGAGGCCGCCGTCGCCGACCGGCAGGCGGCGCATTTCGAGACCGAAGCGGATCGCGCCGCACTCGAAGATGTGGGTGCCGCGGTTGTGCTTGACCGTGTTGCGCACCGTCGCGAACAGCTCGCGCGCGCAGTCTTCGACCTGCGGCAGTGCGGCGCGCACTTCGGCCATATCGACCATCGCGGCGATCGCCGGATAGCCGGCGCGATCCAGCATCTTCGGCAGCTTCTCGGCCAGCGTGCGGATCGTCCAGCCGATCGGATTGCCGTCGACAACCGGGTCCATGCGGTAGAGGTTGGTCAAATCGGCGCCGCCAAGCATCTCCGGCCCGGCGACATGCAGATCGTTGTTGTCCGGCCCGTAGACGTAGCTGCGCTCCTGATCGAAGCAGTTGAAGCGCAACAGCGCCGTCGGCTTGCCGATGATTTCGGCTTTGACGTCGATGACGACGCCCTGGTCGGCGTGGTCCTGGATGTTGCCGTCCCACAGTTCGTGCCTGACGGCGAACGTCAGCGGCCCGGCGGCGAACGTTTCTTCGATCATCGTTGTCGGCGCTCCTCTCGCAGCATTGAGCAGGTATCGTCTTAGGATAATCATCGCACGGCCGGCGTAAAAGGCGAAATGCCGGGCGCGCGGCAGTTATTTCGCCAAGGCGGGATGGTGTAACGCTATTTTCATCGTCCGGCGGTATTCCGGCCTGCGCGTGAAGCCGTGGGAGGTCGGGAATGAACCGCATTTTCGCGCTGGCGGCGATCGGCATCGCTGTCGTTGCCGGCGTGCTCGCGCCCTCAGGTGTGGCGGGTGCGGCCACGCCCGAACCGGCAGGCAATGCCGCGACCGTTTCGGTCCAGGCCGCTCTGGCGCGCAACGCCGCGCGAGCGGGCGTGCCGGTCATCGAGCTGCGGGCGGCCTACGCCTGCTTTGCCGATGCGACGAGCCGCGAACGCACCTCGCCGGAAGACCTGGTCGATATCGCCGCCAGCGTCGAACTGACGGCCGGCGCGAATCGCGCCCGCCGCGCGGCCGCCGTCAAGTCGATGTGCGATCTTCTGCGCGCCTCTTCGCTCTGATCCTCGTCAACTCCGTTTCGCTCGTCGTCGTGCGCCGCCGGCATTTGCCGGCGCGACGCGTTTCGCCATTCGCCCGCGTTCGCGCCGGCGAACGGCTCGCGATTGGGGCTGCGCGATCGCCGGCCGCTGTCCGCATCAGTTGACGGGCGGGGCGAAGGCTCGCTAGACCCTGCGCCGGTTCTCGAAAGACGGTGGGCGCGATGAGCGATGCGGCGGAATTGACGGACGGCTTTCACCTCGTCGTCGAGGCGTTAAAGCTGAACAGGGTCGATACGATCTTCGGGGTGGCCGGCATTCCGATCACCGACCTGTTGCGCCTGGCACAGGCGGAGGGCATCCGCTACTACGGCTTCCGCCACGAGCAGTCGGCCGGCAACGCGGCGGCGATTGCCGGCTTCCTCACGCAAAAGCCGGGCATTTGCATGACCGTCTCGGCGCCGGGCTTCCTCAACGGCCTCGTCGCGCTCGCCAACGCCACCACAAACTGCTTTCCGATGATCCTGATCAGCGGCTCTTCCGACCGCGCGATCGTCGATCTCGAACAGGGCGATTACGAGGAGATGGACCAGCTGGCGGCGGCGCGGCCGTTCGCCAAGGCGGCCTATCGCATCAACCGGCCGCAGGACATCGGCATCGGCATCGCGCGGGCGATCCGCGCCGCCGTCTCAGGCCGGCCGGGCGGCGTCTATCTCGACCTGACGGCCGAGGTGCTGGGATCGGCGCTCGACGCGGTGGCGGGCCGGAAATCCTTGATCCAAGTCGTCGACGCGGCGCCCGCCTCGCCGCCGGCGCCCGCGGCGGTCGCACGCGCGATCGCGCTGTTGGCGAATGCGCAGCGGCCGCTCGCGATCCTCGGCAAGGGCGCCGCCTACGCGCGCGCCGAAGAGGAAATCCGCGCCTTCATCGAGGCAACCGGCATGCCATTCCTGCCGATGTCGATGGCCAAGGGGCTGTTGCCAGACGACCACCCGCAATCGGCCGCCGCAGCGCGCTCCTATGCAATCGGCAACGCCGATGTCGTGCTCGTCGCCGGTGCGCGCCTCAACTGGCTCCTGTCGCACGGCAAGCCGCCCCTATGGAACGACAGCGCGCAGCTCGTGCAGGTCGACATTTCGCCGACGGAGTTCGACAGCAACCGGGCGATTGCGGCACCAGTCGCCGGCGACATCAGGGCCGCTTTTGCCGCATTCAATGCCGCGCTCGGCGGCCGGGTCAGGCGGCAGGCGGCGTGGATCGACGAAATCGGCAAACGTAAGCAGCAGAACATCGAGCGCATGGCGGCGCGGCTCAACGCCGATCCCTCGCCGATGAATTTTTCTTCCGCGCTGCGCGCCGTGCGCAACGCGCTCGCCACCCAGCCCGATGTCTACGTCGTCAACGAAGGCGCCAACACGTTGGATTTCGGCCGCAACATCCTCGACATGGACAGGCCGCGCCACCGCCTCGACAGCGGCACCTGGGGCGTCATGGGGATCGGCATGGGCTATGCGGTTGGCGCCGCCGCGGTGACCGGGAAGCCGGTCGTCGCGATCGAGGGCGACAGCGCCTTCGGCTTCAGCGGCATGGAAGTGGAAACGATCTGCCGCTACGAACTGCCCGTCACGACCGTCATCTTCAACAATAACGGCGTCTATCGCGGCGACCCGACAGGCCGGCCGTACTCGCCGACGGGGCTGCTGCGCGACGCGCGTTACGAAAAGCTGATCGAGGCGTTCGGCGGCCGAGGCTATCACTGCACCGACACGCCGGGGCTGACGCAGGCGCTCTCGGAGGCGCTCGCGTCGCAGAAGCCGGCATTGATCAACGCCGTCATCGACCCGACCGCCGGCACCGAGAGCGGCCACATCCAGAACCTCAACCCGCGCAGCGCCGCCGCGCCCCCGGCCTGAGCGGTTTGACCGGGCCGGCCCGCCGGTTCACTATCGCGGGCACGCCTGCAATGGAGCCACGCCATGATCACCAAATTCGACAGCCTGTTTGCCGGCCATGTCGATATCGAAAATGTCGGCTACGGCGGCGTCCCGGTGAACGATCGGCTCTACCCCAACGAGCATCTCGCCACGGTCTTCGACAAGGCCGAGGCAATGGCCAGGCTGATGGACCGGGCGGGCTACGACACGTTCTGGATGGCCGAGCACCATTTCCAGCACGAAGGCTACGAGTGCATTCCGAACGTGCTGATGACGGCGCTGCACCTGTCGCATCTGACGACCCGGCTGCGCCTGGGTTGCGGCTTCAACATCACGCCGATGTGGCACCCTCTGCGGCTCGCCGAGGACTACGCGACGGCCGACATCCTGTCGAACGGGCGCATCACGTTCGGCGTCGGGCGCGGCTACCACACCCGCGAGGTCGAGACGTTCGGCGCGCCGCTCCTCGACCAGCCGGCCAATCGCGAACTGTTCGAGGAGCAGGTCGAGATCATCTTCAAGGCGTTCAACAACGACAGCTTTTCGCATCGCGGCCGGCACTACACGCTGCCGCCGGAAGTGCCGTATCGCGGCTATCAGCTGAAGGAGTTGACGCTGGTGCCGCGGCCCTTGCGCCTACCGGTCGAATGCTGGCAGCCGATCCAGGGCGGCAGCGATCGGGCGCTCGATTTCATGGCGCGGCACGGCATCCAGGGGCTGGTCGGCGGCGGCTCGGCCGAAGGCGGCGCGATGCACGGCGTTGTTTTGAAATGGCAGGAAGCGCACGCCAGGATCGGCAAGCAATTGGAGCTCGGCGAGCGCCTCGCCTTCGGGTTTCATTTCTTCATCGCCGACAGCCGCGAGGCCGGCATTCGCGAGGCGGGCAAATATTACGAAGAGAACATGAAGATGTTCGGTGAACTGCGGCTCGTCCGCGCCCTCAGCGAGGAGCAGATCGAGATCATGCGCGATCCACGGCGCGCGCCTGCCGCAAAATTGCCGCGCATCGAGGACGCGATTAAGGCGGGCGGCGTCCTGTGCGGCACGCCCGAACAGATCATCGAACACCTGAAGGCGATCGAGAAACGCTATCCCGGCCTCGATCGGGTATCCGTCAGCCTGTCGGTCGGCGTACCGAAATCACTGTGCCTCGAACAACTCGAGCGCTTCGCGGCCGAGGTCATGCCGGAATTCAAAACAAGGGCGAAGACGCCCGAACCGGCGCTGGCTTGAGGGTGTGCTTCAGGCGCGGGCCGGCTGGGCGGCGATCTCGCGGCCCAGCGCCGACAGCGCCGTCGCGACGATGTGGCGGGCGTTGAGGCCGGCCGTGTCGTACTGCGCGTTTGGCGAATCGTGTTCGAGGAACAGGTCGGGCAGGCACATCGTGCGGATTTTGAGCCCCTGATCGAGCTGCCCGGTCATCGCCAGATGCTGCAGCACGAAGCTGCCGAAGCCGCCGATCGCGCCTTCCTCGATCGTGATGACGACTTCGTGCTCGCGGCACAGCCGGTTGACGAGATCGGTGTCGAGCGGCTTTGCAAAACGCGCGTCGGCCACCGTCGTCGACAGGCCGTGGGCACCGAGTTCCTGCGCCGCCTTCAGGCATTCGCCGAGGCGGCCGCCGAAATTCAACAGGGCGATCTTTGTGCCCTCGCGCAGGATGCGGCCGCGGCCGATTGCCAGCGGCACGCCGAATTCCGGCAGCGCCACGCCGATCCCCTCGCCGCGCGGGTAGCGCACGGCTGAGGGCGCATCATCGATCGCGACGCAGGTCGCGACCATATGCACAAGATCGGCCTCGTCGCCCGCCGCCATGATGACAAAACCCGGCAGGCAGCCGAGATAGGTCACGTCGAACGAGCCGGCATGCGTCTGGCCGTCGGCGCCGACAAGCCCGGCCCGGTCGATCGCAAAGCGCACCGGCAATTTCTGGATCGCCACGTCGTGCACGACCTGGTCGTAGGCGCGTTGCAGGAACGTCGAATAGATCGTCGCGAACGGCTTCATGCCCTCCGCCGCCAGGCCGGCGGCAAAGGTTACCGCGTGCTGCTCCGCGATGCCGACATCGAACGTGCGCGTCGGGAATTTGTCGCCGAACAGGTTGAGGCCGGTGCCCGACGGCATCGCCGCCGTGATCGCGACGATGCGGTCATCCTTTTCGGCCTCCTGGATCAGCGACTTGGCAAAGACGGTCGTGTATTGCGGCGCCTTGGCGGCCGATTTGGCCTGCGTGCCGGTGATCACGTCGAACTTGGCAACGCTGTGCCATTTGTCTTCGGCCTGCTCGGCCGACAGATAGCCGTGCCCTTTCTCGGTCACGACATGGACCAGCACCGGCCCGCCGTCGCCGCTGTTGCGGATGTTTTTCAGCACCGGCAGCAGATGGTCGATATTGTGGCCGTCGATCGGCCCGACATAGTAAAAGCCCATTTCCTCGAATAGCGTGCCGCCGGTCACGAAGCTGCGCGCCAGTTCCTCCGCCCGCCGCGCCATGTGCTCCAGCCGCTTCGGCAGATGCCGCGCTACCTCGCCGCCGATGTGGCGCAGCGACATGAACGATTTCGACGACAGCACGCGCGACAGATAGGCGCTCATCGCGCCGACCGGCGGGGCGATCGACATGTCGTTGTCGTTGAGGATGACGATCAGGCGGGAATCCATCGATCCGGCATTGTTCATCGCCTCGTAGGCCATGCCGGCGCTCATCGCACCATCGCCGATGACCGCGATGACGTTGCGCTTCTCGCCCTTGAAGTCGCGCGCAACGGCCATGCCGAGCCCGGCCGAGATCGAGGTCGAGCTGTGCGCCGCGCCGAACGGGTCGTACTCGCTTTCCGAACGTTTTGTGAAGCCGCTGAGGCCGCCGCCCTGGCGAATCGTGCGGATGCGGTCGCGCCGCCCGGTCAGGATCTTGTGCGGATAGGCCTGATGGCCGACATCCCAGATCAGGCGGTCGTGCGGCGTCTCGAACACGTAATGCAGCGCGACCGTCAACTCGACGACGCCGAGCCCGGCGCCGAAATGGCCGCCGGTGATCGACACGGCGTCGATCAGTTCGGCGCGCAATTCGTCGGCGACCTGGCGCAGATCGGCCTCCGGCAACCGCCGCAGGTCAGCCGGCACGTTGATCCGGTCGAGCAGCGGCGTACGGTTCGAGATGTGGAGGGGCTTCTGGTCCAATGCGGGCTCCTCGCGCTCACGTTCGGCGGTTTACGACATATCGTGCGACTTGTCGCAAAAGTTCCGCGCGTTCTTCAAACATTTCGAGATGGGCGATCGCTTGGTTCACCAAGAGTTCACCTTGCGCCCGCGCCCGCTCGACCCCGAGGATCGATACGAACGTTGCCTTGCCGGCGACGGCGTCGGCGCCGACCGGCTTGCCGGTTTCGGCCGACGATCCTTCGACGTCGAGGAGGTCGTCGGCGATCTGGAACGCCAGCCCGAGGTCGTGCGCATAGCCGCGCAGCGCCGTCCGCGCTTCGCCCGTCGCCCGCGCGAGGACCGCCCCAGCCTCGCACGCGAAAGCGATCAGCGCGCCGGTCTTCATCCGCTGCAGCCGGGTGATGGCGCCGATGTCGAGCGGCTGCCGCTCGGCGATCAGGTCGATCATCTGGCCGCCGACCATGCCGGCGGCGCCAGCCGCCGTCGCCAGCGCGGCGACCAACTCGCAGCGCGCCGCGGGATCGCCATGCGCATCGGGGTGGGACAGGGCTTCGAACGCCATCGTCAACAAGCCGTCCCCGGCGAGAATGGCAGTCGCCTCGTCGAACTGCCTGTGGCAGGTCGGTCGGCCGCGCCGAAAATCGCTGTTATCCATCGCCGGCAGATCGTCGTGGATCAACGAATAGGCGTGCACCATCTCGACCGCCGCCGCGACCTGCAGCGCGCTGCGCTGCGCCACCCCGAACAGCCGCGCCCCGGCCAGAACCAGCAGCGGCCGCAGACGTTTGCCGGGCGCCAGGGCGGCAAAGCGCATCGCCTCGTAGACGCGCGCTTCCAGCCCCGGCGGCAAGACCAGCAGGCGCTCGATCACCGCGTCGGTGAGCCGCGCGGCGATCGCCGTCGCGTCGGCGACCGATACGCTGTCGGGCCACAGTCTCTCGGTCACGTCGCCTCTCGAACACGCATCATCGCCGGCGCGTTCCCCTCAATCGAGCTTTGTCATCTGGGCGCCGACGGCGCCGTCCGGCCCGATGACGATGCGTTCGACGCGCTGTTGCGCCTCGGTCAGCTTCTGCTCGCAATGGCGTTTCAACCGCGCGCCGCGTTCGTAGCACTGGATCGCCTCGTCGAGCTTCACCTGTCCCGCTTCGAGCCGCCGCACGATCTGCTCCAACTCGGCCAACGCATCCTCGAAACTCATCGACGCGATGTCGGGCGCCTCGCGCGAATCGCTCATCTGCGCCCCTCTGCGCCACGATGGAAGACTGGTCCGGCGCGGCTCATTATCGTAACGCGCGAATAGCCCGTCAGGTTGCTAAATTACCACAGGGTTTCTCACGCCGACATCAGCACGCGAACATGTGCCGCCGCGCTGGCGGCGAGGGCGGCGAGATCGTAGCCGCCTTCCAGCGTCGAGACGACGCGGCCGCCGGCATGCCGCCAGGCGAGGTCGAGCAGCTGCTCGGTGACCCATGTATAGTCGGTCTCGTCGAGACGCAATTGCGCGAGCGGATCCTGCCGGTGCGCATCGAACCCGGCCGAGATCAGCAGCATCTCGGGCCGGAAGACGTCGAGTGCCGGCAGGATCGTGCCGCTGAAGGCGAGGCGGAACTGGCGCGATCCGGCGCCCGGCGGCAACGGCACGTTGACGATGTTGCCGACGCCGGTCTCGCCGCGGCCGCCGGTGCCGGGATACAGCGGCGACTGGTGCGTGGAGGCGTAAAACAGCGCGGCGTCGTCGCAGAAGCGCGCCTGCGTGCCGTTGCCGTGATGCACGTCGAAATCGACGACCGCGACGCGTTCGAGACCGTGCGCCGCCCGCGCCCGCAATGCTCCGATCGCGACATTGTTGAACAGGCAGAAGCCCATCGCGCGACCGGGCTCGGCGTGGTGGCCGGGCGGCCGCACGGCGCAGAAGGCATTGTCGGCCGCCGCCGTTGCGACCGCATCGACGGCGGCAACGACGGCGCCGGCGGCGCGCAGCGCAGCCCGCCCGGAAGCCGGGCAGAGCACCGTGTCGGCGTCGATGCCGCGATGCCCCTCACGCGGCACCGCCGCCAGCAACCGCTCGATAAAGCCGCGCGGATGCACGCGGGCGATATCCTCGAGCACCGCCTCCGGCGCCGGCAGCCGCGCCAGCCGCTCGAATTCCGGCGTCGCGAGCGCGTCGAGCACCGCGCGCAGGCGGGCGGGCGATTCCGGATGATAATCTCCGGGGTCGTGTTCGAGGCAGGCCGGGTGGGTGTAGAGCTGCGTCGTCATCGCTGTAGCCCGTATGCACTGTCGCGGCGAGTGTCGCACAAACTGCGCGCCGGCTGAATGCCGTCGGGCGCCGATCGGCGGCCGCGACCGCGACGGCTTGCCCTCCGTCGCGGCTGCGCTAAGGTCAATGCAGCCCCGCAGATGGCCCGAACCCGCGCAATGACGCTTGCCGAGCAGATCGAGCCGCCGCCTGCCCTGCCGCCGCGCCCGGACCGCGCGCTGACGACGCTGCAATTGTGGCGGACGCTGCAGCGCAACTCGCTGGCGGCGTGGGACGCGGAACTCTACGAGGAGCTCTTTGTCGAACGCCGCTTCGCATGGGGGCGGCTCGTCATCGTCAGCGATCCCGGCGGCATCCGCCGCGTCCTGCAGGACAATTACCAGAACTACCCGCGGCTCGGTGCGATCCGGCGGGTATTCGCGTTCACCTCGGGTACCGGCATGTTGTGCGCCGAGGGCGATGTCTGGCGGCGCCACCGGCGGATCATCAACCCGACCCTCGATCCGCGTGCGATTGCGCCGGACGCCACGCTCATCGCCGAGACGGCCGACGAGATGGCGCGCGCCCTTGCCGCCTTTCCGGCCGATCGCGAATTCGATCTCGGCGCGACCTTTTCCCACCTGGTCACGGTCTCATCGCGCCGGGTCCTTGCGACCGATGCGCCCGAAATCGAGCCGATGCTCGACCGCATGGGGCATTTCCCGCTCAAACCGAGCCTCGTTCACTTTGTGCCGCTGCCCCGCTGGCTGCCGCTGCTGCGGCGCTATGCGTCGAGCCGCGACGCCGCCGCGCGCTTCGCGCCGATGCTCGATCGCCTGTTCGCGGCGCGCCGCGGCGCCGCATACGGCGGCCGCCGCGATCTCTTCTGGCGCCTCACCCAGCCGCGCGACGGCGCCGCGCTCGGCTCGGCGGAACTGCGCGACGAGGCGATCACGCTCGGCGCCACGTCATCGACGACACTGCGGCCGCTGACATGGGTCTGGTATCTGCTGGCGACGCATCCCGCGGTCGAGGAGCGGCTGGTCGGGGAATTGGCCGCGGTGCTCGGCGGCCGCGCGCCGGGCGCCGAGGATCTGGCGCGGCTGCCCTACCTGCGGCAGGTCCTCGACGAGACGATGCGGCTCTATCCGCCGCTGCCGGTCATGATCCCGCGGCGCGCGACGGCCGATGACCGCGTCTGCGGCCATGCCGTGCGGCGCGGCTCGATCGTCCTCGTCATGCCCTGGGTATTGCACCGTCATCGCCGCCTGTGGCGCGATCCCGACCGCTTCGACCCGGACCGGTTCGCCGAGCCGGAAGCCAGGGCGCGGTCGCGCTATTCGTACCTGCCGTTCGGCATCGGCCCGCATGTCTGCGTCGGTGCGTCATTGGCGATGATGCAGCTCGTCATCGCCGTCGCGATCTTGGCCCAGCGCTTCCGCTTTCGCCTGGTGCCGGGACAGCGGATCGAGCCCGTCGCGTGGATCAATCTGCGGCCGCGCTTCGGCATCCGGATGACCGTCGAGCCGCGCGAACGGGGCGGGTCTTGACGATTGCAGCGGCGAGCGGCGCCGACGCCCCCGGCGAGGTTGTTCCGGCGATGCCGCCGCGCCCCTCGCGGCCGCTCTCGGCGCTGCAGTTTCTGCGCGTCGCGCGGCAGAACTCGCTCGCCGCCTGTGACGAGGAATTATTCAGCGAGATGTTCATCGAGCGGCGATTTTTTGGCCGGCGATTGCTGATCGTCAGCGACCCCGACGGAATCCGCCGCGTGTTGCACGACAATCTCGACAATTATCCGCGCCTCCCGTGGATCCGGCGGATGTTCGAGTTTGCCTCCGGCAGCGGCATGCTGCATGCCGAGGGTGAAGCGTGGCGGCGGCACCGCCGCCTGATCAATCCGACCTTGGATCACCGCGCCGTATTGCCCGAAGTGCCGATGCTCGTCGAATTGGCGGCGCAAATGGCGTGCCGCTTCGCGGCGCTGCCGGCCGGCCAGCCGATCGATCTGCACGAGGCGTTGCGCCATCTGATCACGCTGTCGGCCGGCCGCCTCTTTGCCGGCGACGACCGCGCGGTCGATCCGATGCTTGCCCGCCTCGGCCAGTATCCGGGGCCCTATCGCCTGTTCGACCTGCTGCCGACGCCGCACCGGCTGCGGCCGCTCGACCGCTGGCGCAAGACCCGGCGCGAAGCGCGCCATTTCGCGCCCTTGCTCGACCGCCTGATCGCCGAGCGCCGCTACGCCGGCTACGCCGGGCCGCGGGACCTGTTGTGGCGTCTCGCCAATGCGCACGACCGCGCCGCCGGCGACGGGCTGAGCCGGGCCGAATTGCACGACGAGATCCTGACCTTGGCCGCAACCTCGGCGACCTCGCTGCGGCCGTTGCCGTGGGTCTGGTACTTGCTGGCGACGCATCCCGCGGTCGAGGCGAGGCTGCATGCCGAACTCGACGCCCAGCTGGACGGCGGCGCGCCGTCGCCGGCAACGGTGCCGCGCCTCGGCTTCCTGCGGCAGGTCCTCGACGAGACGATGCGGCTCTACCCGCCGCTGCCGGTCATGATGATGCGGCGCGCTCTCGATGACGATATCGTCGCCGGCCATCGGGTGCCGCGCGGTTCGATCGTCGCGATCGTGCCGTGGGTTGTGCATCGGCACCGCAAGTTGTGGCAGGATCCTGACCGCTTCGACCCCGAGCGCTTTGCGCCGAGCGCGGCGGCGATTCGCTCGCGCTACGCCTATCTGCCGTTCGCGGCCGGCCCGCGGGTCTGCGTCGGCGCCTCGTTTGCGATGTTGCAGTTGACGGTCGCGGTGGCGGTGCTGGCGCACCGGCTCCGCTTTCGCCTCGTGCCCGGCCGCGCCGTCGAGCCGACCGCCTGGACCAATATCCGGCCAAAGGGCGGCCTCTGGGTGACGGTCGAGCCGCGCCGGAGCAGGCCGCGATGACCCGCATCGCGCCGCAGCCGTGGATGCAGGAGCCGGCGGTCGCAGCCTTGCTGGCGGCACTGGCGACCGCGGGGATCGAGGCCCGCTTTGTCGGCGGCTGCGTCCGCGATGCGCTGCTCGACCAGCCGATTGCCGATATCGACGTTGCGACGCCGGCGCTTCCCGAAGCCGTCATCGCCGCGCTTGCCGCCGCCGGCATCAAAGCGGTGCCGACCGGCATCGCGCATGGCACGGTCACTGCGGTGCTGCCGCCCCGGCATTTCGAGATCACGACATTGCGGCGCGACGTCGAGACATTCGGCCGGCGCGCTCGCGTCGCGTTCGGCGCCGATTGGCAGGCGGACGCCGCGCGCCGCGACTTCACGATCAACGCGATCTATCTCGATCCCGACGGCACGATACACGACCCGGTCGGCGGATTGGCCGACCTCAGGGCGGCTCATGTGCGTTTCGTCGGCGACCCGGCGACGCGGATCGCCGAGGACGTGCTGCGCGTCTTGCGCTACTACCGGTTCGAGGCGCGGTTCGGCGGCGGGGCCGGCGACCCGGCGGCGCGTGCCGCCTGCGCCGCCGCGGCCCCGCTCCTGCAGCGCCTGTCGGCGGAGCGGGTGACGGGCGAATTGTTTCGCCTGCTCGCGTTGCCGGCGCCCGTGGGAGCGCTGCGGATGATGGCGGAAGACGGCATACTGGCGGCGGTATTGCCGGAGGCGACGCGGATCGATCGCCTGCAGCGATTGATCGACATCGAATCCGCGACGCCCGATCCGCTGCGCCGCCTCGCCGCCGTCGTCCAGGCCGACGCCGATGGAATGGCGGCTATGGCGGCGCGGCTGCGGCTGTCCAACGCGCAAAGCGACCGCCTCGCGGCTCTGGCGCCGGCGCCGGACCTGATGCCGCCCGCCGCCGGCGACTTGCGCCGCCAGCGCCGTGCCCTGGCCCGCTTCGGGCCGGACCGTTATCGCGACCTGGCGCTGCTGGCCGCGGCCGACGGCGCGATCGACCGGCATTCCCTCGACGCAATGCTGGCGCTGGCGCGCTCGTGGCGAGCGCCGCATTTCCCGCTCTCCGGCCGCGATGTCACGGCGCTCGGCATCGCCACGGGCCCGCGAGTGGGTCGGCTGCTGGCCGCCATGCGGCAATGGTGGGAGGAAGGCGATTTCGCCGCCGACCGGGCCGCCTGCCTCGCCCGCCTGCGCGAGATCGCAGCGGCTGAGCGTCAATAATACAAAAACGTATTGCGGAAATAGCGGGCGCAGACCTGCCGCAGCGCGAGCACGACACGTATCGGCTGCCCCGGCGCCCGCACCGCGACATCGAGCGCAACGCCTTTCAGCCGCTCGCCGAAATACGGCGATATCCGGCTGATCTCGGGGATCGCCGAAACCGCGAGGACGCTTCCCTGCGGCGCCGCGCTGACGATCGCGATGTCGGCGCGGCCGAGGCTGCCGGTATCGATGAAGCTGCGCAATTCACGGCCTTGCCGCTGCACGAGATCGCCCGAATCGAGGGTGATCCGCGTACTGCGCGCCGGGCTGAACGGGTTGAACTGATCGCAGGGCGGCACCAGCGGTCGCAGCGGACCGACAGCCGTCTGCGGCAGAGCCTGCGGCGGCGCGCCGCCGATCAAGAGACCGACGGCGCAAACGGCCCCCGCCCAGATGTGCCGACCGGCCACTCGACCCTCCTGTCGAGGCGCAACGACGTCCGCCATCATAGCCGCTTGCGCGCAATCCGGCGTGGATTTTAAATGGTTTGCGGCACCAACTTACGCTAAACCGTCGCGGCGCCGCGTGGGCGGTGCCCGAGCGGCGCCGCGGTGCGGCAATCCGGCGCGGCTGTGGCAAAATTTTTTGGCCGACAGGAACTTTCCTTTCGTTGCTAGGTTCTCGCAGAACGATATGATGCGGATGTGATTTTCTCCGCGTGGTAGCCACGCCGGCGGCGTGGTGGGTAGGGCAAGATGCGTAGCATTTGGCAATAAGCTCGGCTTTACAAGGAAAGAGGGAAAATGACCAAGCTCATGCAGACACGCTCACTGACCCTGGCGCGGGTGCTCGTGCTGTGCGCGCCGGCCTTGGCGCTCGGCGCTTGCGCCGTACCCCCGGGCCCGCCGCCACCGCCGGCAGCCTGCGATGCGTGCGCTCTCGCGCAGCAGGCGCAAGCGACCGCCAACCAGGCGCTCAGCGTCGCTCAGCAGGCGATGGCACGGGCCAGCGCCATGTATCAGCGCGGCCTCGTCAAGTAGGGCGCACAGCGATCAGCCTTGTCCCGCCGCGCTGCCGGCGCGGCGGGATACGCTGCTTCTGTGGTTTTTCGGGATAGTCTCATGATGTGGACGCTGTCGGGGCGTTGGCAGCGGGGGCGGTTTTTCACAGAATCGCGTGGCTGGCGGTATCTCCTTCCGTCGCTTCTGGCCATCGCGGTATCGGCGGTACTGCCGGCTCGCGCCACGGAGTTTGCGCTGTCGCCGGGTCAGACTGTCGTCGGCCAGTTGCAGCATTATGTAATCAGAAAGGGCGAGGTGTTCGGGGATATCGCCCGGCGCTTCGATGTCGGCTACACCGAGTTGGTCGAGGCCAACCCGGGCGTTGATCCGTGGATCGCGCCGCCCGGCACCCAGATCGTCATTCCGTCGCTTTACGTCCTGCCGGCCGTGCCGCATCGCGGCATCGTGCTCAACCTCGGCCAATACCGGCTGTTCTATTTTCCGCCGGGCGGCGACACGGTCTATACCTACCCGGTCGGCCTCGGCGTCATCGGCTGGAATACGCCGATGGGCGAGACGCGCATCGTCCGCAAGGAGCCCCACCCGGTATGGATCCCGCCCGCGTCGATGCGCCGGGTCGAACCCGATCTGCCGGCGATCGTTCCGGCGGGCCCGGACAACCCGCTTGGCGATTACGCACTTCATCTCGGTTGGCCGCGCGTCCTGATTCACGGCACCGACCGGCCCGACGGCGTCGGGCGCAACGTCAGCCACGGCTGCGTCCACCTCTATCCCGAGGATATCGCGCAGCTGTTCCACATGGTCCATGTCGGCACGCCGGTGCGGACGCTCAACGATCCCGCCGTCGCCGCGTGGGCCGGCAACCAGCTGTATCTGATGGTGCATCCGAGCCAGAAGCAGGTGCAGCAGGTCGATATCGACCAGCCGGTCACGGCCGATCCGGCCGCCGGCGTCAGACGGCTTGTCGAACTCGTTGCCGGCCAATATGCCGGCGCCGTCGACTGGGGCGCGGTCGATCGCGCCGCCGCCGAACGCACCGACATGCCGGTCGTTGTCGCCAACCGGTCGGCCTATGTCGCCGAGGCGCCGCAACCGTACGGTGCGGGCCAGCCGCAACAGCCTTACGGCGCGCCGCCGCCGGCCTACGGAGCCGCGCCGGCGCTGCCGGCGAACGGGCCCGGCGCGCCACAGGATTTCGGCCGCGAGGTCGAGGCCGCCTATGCCCGCGCGCTCGCCATGCAGCGCGCCCACCAGCCGCCGCAATCCGGCGCCTCTGACAACGGTGAAACCGCGGAACCGGTCGGCGACGGTGCGCAATATCCCTATGCCGACCCGGCGCAACCGGCGGCCGCGCAACAATCGTTCGAGCGCGCGATGCAATCGTTCGAGCGGGACGAAAGCCCGGGCAGCCGCAACCCGGAATAGTGCGCATCGGACGACCCGGCGGCGTCAGCCGCGCGCCTCGTATTCGGCCGCAAGCGCACGGTAATGCGCGCTCACCCAGCGCATGTAGGCGGCCTCCTCGGGTTTCAACCCGCGTGTGAACCGGGCCGGCGTGCCGGCCCATAATTCGCCGGCCGGCACGCGCTTTCGCGGCGTCACGACGGCGCCGGCCGCGATCATCGCGCCGCCTTCGACGACGGCGCGATCCATTACGCAGGCCTTCATGCCGACAAAGGCGCCGGGTTCGAGGCGGCAGGCGTGCAGCAGCGCCATGTGCCCGACCGCGACCTCGTCGCCGATGAGGCAGTCGATGTGTTCCTCGCCTCCGTCCGGCGCGGCCTCGACCGTCACGTGGACGACCGTGCCGTCCTGGATGTTGGCGCCGGCGCCAATGCGGATCGCCGCGTCATCGCCGCGGATGATGCAGTTGAACCAGATGTTGGCGTAGGGGCCGATTTCGACATCGCCGATGATGACGGCGTTCGGCGCGACAAAGGCGGTCGGGTCGATGCGCGGCAGAATGTTGCGATAAGGCAGGATCAGCGGTCCCATGGCGTTGGCTCTCGAGGGGGCGATCCGATCTGCTATCGCGGCGGTGCAACGCGGCAAAGCGCTTTCGCGATCAAAACAGCGATTTTCGCGCGGCCGCCGCTGGGTTATCGTGGCGACAACGAGGTGCGGTACGTCGCCGCAAAGGAGGAGATGCGGAATGAGTGGGAATTTTGCGCCGCTGAATTGCCTGCAAGGCGTCCGGGTCGTCGATCTGACGCAGTTCGAGGCGGGGCCGACCTGCACCGAAGCACTGGCTTGGCTCGGCGCCGAGGTCGTCAAGATCGAGAACCCGAAATCGGGCGATCCCGGCCGGCGCATCGCCAGCACCGACGCGAAGGCGCACGATTCGTTCTATTTCAAGATTCTCAATGCCAACAAGAAATCGGCGACAGTGGACCTGAAGACGCCGCGCGGCGTCGAACTCGTCAAGGAGCTCGTCAAGAAGGCCGACGTCTTTGCCGAGAATCTCGCGCCCGGCACAATCGAGCGCCTGGGCCTCGGCTATGACGTCCTGAAAGCGATCAACCCCGGCATCATCTATTGCCAGGTGAAGGGGTTCGGCGAGGGCAGCCCGTACGAGCGCAGCCTCGCCTTCGACATGATCGCGCAGGCCTCGGGCGGCACGATGAGCGTCACCGGCGAGCCGGGGCAGGCGCCGGTCAAGCCCGGCTGCACGATCGGCGACACCGGCACCGGCATGCTGATGGCGATCAGCGTGCTCGGCGCGCTCTACGAAAAGAAGGCGACCGGCAAGGGCCGCCGCCTGCAGCTGGCGATGCAGGATTCGGTCATGCACTACATCCGCACCTCATTCGCCGTCATGAACCAGCAGGGCAACCGGCAGGCGGCGCCGCGGATGGGCGCGCAGAGCACGTCGGGCGCGCCGGCGCCGTGCGGCATCTACGCGTGCAAGCCGTTCGGCTACAACGATTACGTCTACATCTTCTGCAGCCGTGCCAATCCCGAGCATTGGGAGCGGCTGCTCAAGGTGATCGGCCGCGAGGATCTGATCGGCGATCCCCGCTTTGAGAGCAACGAAGAGCGCAACAAAAACGAAGGCTTCATCAACGAGATCATCGCCGAGTGGACGCGCAACCACACGAAGGTGGAGGCGATGCAGATCATCGGCGCGGCCGGCGTGCCGGCGGGCGCCGTGCACGACACGCTCGAGCTGCAGAACGACCCGTCATTCGAGGCGCGCGGCATCATGCAGGTCATGCAGCACCCCGACGGCGACTTCAAATGCGAATCGTGGCCGGTGCGTTTCGACGGCAAGCCGCCCGAGCTGCTGCCCTCGCCAAAGCTCGGGCAGCATACCGAGGAGGTGTTCTCCTCCTGGCTTGGCCTCAGCCACGCCGATGTCGACAAATTGCGCGCCGACAAAATCCTCGGGCAATAGAGCAAGCCGGGAAGCGGCGTCCGGCGGGCGCCGCTTCCGTCACCCGCTACGACAGGCGGCCTGCCGCGCGAGCGGCGGCGTGGTCGCGATGCTCACGTCAGGCCCATTGCGCTCGCGCGGCCGGCTTCGTTGACGTTGAACGCCGCTTCCCACACCGCGATCCTGCCGTCGCGCATGACCCAGGTCTCGACGCCGCGGCCCCACATCCGCTTGCCGCTGTCGCGATCCTGCCATTCGCCCTCCCAGTAGTTGGCAAGCGTGTCGCCGTCGAGCGCCCGCAATTGCTTGCGCAGGCGGTAACCGATCTGGCGCCTGGCCCGGCCGCGGAACAGGCGTTCGAGCTCCGCCTTGCCGCGGAACTCGGGCAGATCGCCAAAGCGCACGACGCAATCGTCGGCAAAACCGGCGATCAGGCCCGCGATGTCCCACGGCATGAACAGCGATTCGACATGCGCGACAAACGCGCGCGCCTCCTCGATCGTCTGCGGATTGCGGCCGGTCATCAGCGCAATTCGGGGACGATCCAGAATGGCTTCTGGCCGCGCGCGACGCGCTGGCAATTGTCGAACGCGTTGCGCCAGCGCTTCGGATGGTTGTCCCAGGTCGGGCCGGCGGAATGCGGGCTGAAGATCGCGTTTTTCAGCGTGAACAATTCATGATCCGGCTGCGGCGGCTCTTCGCGCATGACATCGAGGCCGGCGCCGAGGATCTTCTCATCGCGCAACGCCTGGTAAAGCGCCTTTTCCTCGACGACCGGGCCGCGGCAGGTGTTGATCAGGATCGCGGTCGGCTTCATCAACGACAATTCCCGCTCGCCGACCAGATTATGCGTCGACATGTCAAGCGGCACGTGCAGCGTCACGATATCGGACGTCTTCAATAGCTCGGGAAACAGCACAAAGCGGACACCGAGCGAATCTTCCTGGGCCGTCGTCAGCCGGTTGATGTCATAATATTGGACGCGCATATCGAAGGCCTTGGCACGGCGCGCAACCTTCGTGCCGATATTACCAAGGCCGACAATGCCCAAGGTTTTGTCTTCCAGCTCGTAGAGGCGGGCGGAATTGAAATCGTTGCCACGCCAGCGTCCGGAAACGACGCCCTCATGCACCCAGATCAGTTTGCGCGCGACGGCAAGCATCAGCATCATCGCGTGCTCGGCGACGGCAGTCGCATTGGCGCCGCCATTGTTGCAGATCGGCACGCCGGCGGCACGGGCGGCTTCGAGATCGTAAGTGTTGTAGCCGGCCGACAGCGTCTGCACGAGCTTCAGTCTCGGCGCCTGGCCGTAGAATTCCGGACCGTGCTTGAACTGCCCGCCGCCGATATAGAATTCGGCGTCCTTCAGCAGGTTCCAGAATTCCGGCCTGCCGTGCGGCGCGGTGACGAGTTCATAGCCGTCGGGCAACATGTCATAGGCGATCTGCATCGTCTCGTCGCCGTGGCTGTCGGGGGTCAGGATGCGGTGGGGCATTGGCGTCTCCTTCGGGGCAACGGGTCGCGCCATCGTAGCGACAGCCGCGGCGGCTGCGAAAGCGCAAAGTCGCGGTGCCGGGCCGAGCGCCGCAATTGCCGGGGCGGCAATGCTCCGCTAGGGTCGGCGAACAATCATCCGGAGGGGCCGCCGATGTCCGACGACGACAATCTCGAATACCGCTTTCAGAACCTGCATGAATTCGTCAAGGCCGCGCGGCAGAACCTCAACCGCAACCACTGGGATTACCTGATCGGGGGCTCGGAGACCGAGACGACATTGGCGCGCAACCGGTTGGCGCTCGATGCGATCGGCTTCCGGCCGCGCGTCTTGCGCGATGTCTCGCGCGTCGATTGCGCGCGGGAGATATTCGGCCGCAAATTGCGCATACCGGTGCTGTGCGCGCCGGTCGGCTCGCTCGAAGTATTCGAGCCCGGCGGCGGCGCGACGGTCGCCGCCGCGACGACGCGGTTCGGCAACGGCATGATCCTGTCTTCGGTATCGCATCCCGGCCTCGAACAGACGGCCGAAGCGGCCGGCGACGGTTTTCGCATCTTCCAGCTCTATGTGCGCGGCGACGAAGCCTGGGTCGATGACCATGTGCGGCGCGCGATCGACAACGGCTACAACGCCTTCTGCCTGACCGTCGATACCGACAGCTACAGCCGCCGCGAGCGCGACATCGCCAAGCGGCACGAGCGCCGCCGCGTACGCGCCGGCGATGCCCGCATATTCCAGGCGCGCTTCAACTGGCGCGATATCGAGCGGATCAAGCGGCTCTCGACGATCCCGGTCGTCATCAAGGGCATCGCGACGGCCGAAGACGCAAAGATCGCGGTCGATCACGGCGTCGATTGCGTCTATGTCTCGAACCACGGCGGCCGTCAGCTCGACCAGGGCGTCGGTTCGGTCGATGTCCTGCCAGAGGTCGTCGAGGCGGTCGGCGGCCGCGCCCGGGTGTTTGTTGACGGCTCGATCAGCCGCGGCACCGATGTCGTCAAGGCGATCATCCTCGGCGCCGATGCGGTCGTCGTCGGCCGGCTGTATGTGTACGGGCTGGCGGCGGCGGGCGCGTCGGGCATCGTGCGGTTGTTCGAGATTCTCGAAGACGAGATCCGCATCTGCCTGTCATTGCTCGGCGTCAATCATTACGGCGAGCTCGACCGGTCCTACATTCGGGCGGCGCGGCCGGCGGTCTCGGCGCACGTCCACAGTCCCTTCCCGCATCTCGACCTGCCGATCGAGAAGTATTGACGCCGGCGGCCGTGCGGAACTGCGAGCGCCCGCCGCGTGCGGCCCGGGCGGCGCGTGGTGAGCGCTCTTCCCTGATCGCTTGCGGTTTGGCTATCGTTGCCCGGAAAAACGGCAAACTCCACCCGTCGGAGCATGGCAATGCGCGACTCAGCAGCGGAAACCTATGACTTCATCGTGACCGGCGCCGGTTCCGCCGGCTGCCCGGTGGCGGCGCGGCTGTCGGAGAGCGGCAGATACCGCGTGCTGATCCTCGAAGCGGGGCCGGCCGACCGCTATCCGTGGATCCACATCCCGCTCGGCTACACGAAGACGTTCACGCACCCGCGCTACAACTGGATGTTCGAGAGCGAGCCGGAGACGCAGCTCAATGGCCGCACGCTCTACCAGCCGCGCGGCAAGGTCCTGGGCGGCACCAGCTCGATCAACGGCATGGTCTACATGCGCGGCACGCCCGCCGATTACGACAACTGGCGGCAGCGCGGCTGCGAGGGCTGGGATTACGACGGCGTGCTGCCGTTCTTCAAGAAGGCCGAACACCAGGAGCGCGGCCCCGACGAGTTTCACGGCACGGGCGGGCCGCTGCGCGTATCAAACCCGGTGCGCTCGCCGTTGGGCGATGCGATGGTACAGGCGTCGATCGAAGCCGGCATTCCGGCCAACCCCGATTTCAACGGCGCCCGCCAGGAGGGCGTCGGCTATTACCAGACGACGACGAGCAACCGCCGCCGCTGGAGCGCGGCGCAGGCCTATCTGCGGCCCAACCGCCACCGCCCGAACCTCGTGATCGCGACCGAGGCGCACGCGACGCGCATCGTAATCGAGGACGGCCGCGCCGCCGGCGTCGAATACATGACGCCCGACGGCATCAAGACCGCGCGCTGCCGCGGCGAGATCATCGTATCGGGCGGCGTCTACGGCTCGCCGCAACTGCTGCAATTATCGGGCCTCGGGCCGGGCGCGCTGCTGCAGGAATTCGGCGTGCCGGTGGTGCGCGACATGCCGGGCGTCGGCGCCCATCTGCACGACCATTTCAACACGTACCTGGTGTGGCGCTGCAAACAGCCGGTCACCGTCAACGACATGGCCAACAGCCCGCTGCGCAAGCTGAAATCGGGCGTCGGCTACGCCTTGACCCGCTCCGGCCATTTGTCGAACGCCGGCATCTACGCCGGGGCGCTGGTCAAAAGCGACCCGCGGCTCGAACAGCCGGATCTGCAGATCAACATGTCCGGCTGGGCCGCGATGGAGCGCCTCAGAACCGGCCTCAAGCCGTATCCGTTTTCCTCCTTTACGTTCAGCCCGGTGCATCTGCGACCGGAGGGGCGCGGCTGGGTCAAGATCAAAAGCCCCGATCCCTTGGCGCCGCCGGCGATCCAGTTCAATTTCCTCGCCAGCGACTATGATTTCCAGGCGCTCGTCTATGGCGCGCGGCTGTCGCGCAAGATCGCGGCGCAGCCGGCGCTGAAGCCGTTTGTCGCCGAGGAGGTTGTGCCGGGCACGGATTGCCAGACCGACGAACAGATGATCGAGGAAATCCGCGTGCGCGGCGTCTCCAACCTGCACCCGGTCGGCACCTGCCGCATGGGCCGCGAGATCGATGCGGTCGTCGATCCGCGGCTGCGCGTGTACGGCGTCAAGGGGCTGCGCGTCGCCGACGCCTCGATCATGCCGCAGGTGCCGGGCGGCAACACCAACGCGCCCTCGATCATGATCGGCGAGAAATGCGCCGCGATGATCTTGGAAGACGCGCTGGCGGCTTAAACCGGCTTAATGCGCGGTACCGAGTCTCAGCACTGCTAAAGCCAACGCAGTGGCGCCAATAAAGGTCGCAACCGTGAACGCTGCGAGCATGAAGACGATCTGAAACGTGGTCGGCAGGTTCGATATCTTCCCATCAATCCGTGCTACAGCCTCGCGCAGTGCTTGCAAATCCCGCTGGACGTTGTCCATCGCAGTTTCGAGCCGCGCGAGGCGAAACTCGACGTTCGGATTATTCGAGGCGCCGCCACCACTGACATCGTCGGGCATAGCGAGATTTAGCCAGATTTCTGCGCTCAGAGCCAGCCATTGCCTTCGGCGACCGCTATGCGACCCTGAGATGGAACAAGGTCAGCGCAATCGGCCCGTTCCTTGCCTCGGGCAATGTTGCCGCCGTGCACCCCGGGGGAGAGACCAGGTTCTAAACTGCTTCCAAGCGCGATCGGGCGACGGGGGTAAACTGATGAGAAGAATTGTTTTATGCTGTTTGCCTTGTTTCTGTTGATTCTCCCTTCTACTCCCTCGCACGCACAGAGCCAAGCAGATTGGGAAAGAGTGTGTGAAAACACGGCTGCACTCGCGCAGGCTTTACATCAAAAGCAGTTAAACGGTGATTCGGAGGATGAGGCTATCGATGAAGTGTCGGCCGCATTACACACCGGTTCACCGAGCGATATAAAGATGGATGCGATGGTTCGCAGCTTGGCAACGCGCCTCTATCTTTCCTGGGAGGGCACCACTGCCCTGATCTTCAAAATGTGGACTGCACCGGAGTAAGCTGCTGCACAAGGGCGCACCTGCGCAACGAGCGATGATTCGAAAAAGGACAAAGGTCATGCTTGACATAATCAATCAGTTCCTGAGTAGCGCTAAATCAGCCAATACCATGCACTGGCGGAGTCGGCAGTCAAGACCGCACTGTCAAAAGGTGTGGATAAGGAAA
>DATJSO010000185.1:0-2540 GCA_035504075.1 Allostellaceae bacterium
AGCGCGGTGATCCAGGCGTCCGGCGCCGCCGGCACGACGGTGCGCAGCACGCCCAAGGGGATCTTGCCACCATGCTCGCGCATGAAGAGGTCCGGGTCGAGCGCGCGCGGCCAGGTGCCGAGCCCGGCGATCGTCACGACCTCCTGCTTCTCGGCGAGGTAGATCATGATCGGCGCGACGCCGGCGCAATTGACCAGGTCGCTTTGCAGCACGCCGAGCGCGATCCCCGCCGCGACCCCGGCATCGACCGCGTTGCCGCCGGCCTGGAGGATGTCAAACCCGGCGGTCGTCGCGAGATAATGCCCGGCGGCGATCGCGTGTTGCGTCACGGCAATCGTCGGCCGATGCGCAGTCACCGTCATGACATCCCTCCATGCTTTGTGCCGCGCCTAGAGTAGCGCGCCGTTCGCCCGCTGTCGAAGAAACCGAATTTGCGCGCGGAACCGCATAAAGGCTGACGCCGTACGTTCTCAGGTCGTTCAAAAATCGCCGTTTTTCGGAGGCATCGTCTATGACGTCGCAAAAACTGAAGCTCACCACCGCCGCGCTCGCGATCGGGCTGGTCTCATTTGCCGCCGGGACGCTGGCGCAAGGCCGCTTCCCCGAGGTCAACCGCGCCGAGGGACATTTGCAAGCCGCGCTCGGTGATCTTCATGCGGCGCGTGACGTGTTCGGCGGCCACAAGGGCGCCGCCGAGGGGATGATCCAGCAGGCGCTCGGCGAATTGCAGGCCGGCAAGGGCTTCGCCGCCGCGCACGGGATGTAGATTTCAGGCGTCGTTGCGTCCTTCGAGGGCCGCTTCGCGAAGCAGGCGTCTCGAAGAACGCTATTACCCAATGCAGCCTAACCCGCGCCGGCCTTCGCCCGCCGCGCCGGCGCCGCATAGGTATGCTCGGCGGCCGGGAAGCGGCCGTGGCGCACGTCCGCAGCATAGTCATGCGCCGCGGCGCGGATGTCGTCGCCGAGGCTGCGGTAGCGCTTGACGAATTTCGGCGTGAACTCGGCAAAGAGGCCGAGCATGTCGTCGGTCACCAGGATCTGCCCGTCGCAAGCCGGCGACGCACCGATGCCGATCGTCGGCACCGCGACCTCCGCCGTCAGCTCGCGCCCCAGCGCCTCGTTGACGCCCTCGACGACAAGGGAAAATGCCCCGGCCTGGGCGATCGCGACCCCATCGGCGATGATCTTTCCACGCTCGCCGGTGTCGTGGCCGCGCGAGCGGTAGCCGCCCAGCTGGTTGACCGCCTGCGGGGTCAGCCCGACATGCCCCATCACCGGCACACCGCGCTTGACCAGGAAGGCGACGGTCTCGGCCATCTCCTCGCCGCCTTCGAGCTTGACCGCGTTGCAGCCGGTCTCGGCCATGACCCGCGCCGCGGCGCGGAAGGCATCTTCGGGGGATGCCTGATAGGAGCCAAAAGGCAAATCAACGACGATCGTCGCGTGGTGCGTCGCGCGCACCACCGCGGCGCCGTGCGCGATCATCATGTCGAGCGTCACCGGCAGCGTGCTGTCAAAGCCGTAAACCACCATCGCCAGGCTGTCGCCGACCAGCAGCAGGTCGACTTCCTCGTCCAACAGCCGGGCGACCGAGGCGGTGTAGGCGGTCAGGCAAACCAGCTTCTCGCCGCCCTTGCGGCTTCTGATCCGGGTGATCGACAGGCGCTGCGGGCGGATTTCGACGCTCATGGCAGATCCTCACGGCGCGATGGCACCACGGTCACATGGGTGTGACGGAAATATAGGTAGGTGCGGGCCGGTGCTGCTAGTGTTCGCCGAGCCGCAGCTAACCGGGAAGCGCAGTCCATGGCCGAATACGACCTCGTCATTCGCAACGGCACCGTCGTCACCGCGGCCGACACCATGTCATGCGACATCGGCGTCAAGGACGGCGTCGTGGCGACGCTGGGGCGCGGGCTCGCGGCCGGCGTGCGTGACATCGACGCGTCCGGCAAGCTGGTGCTGCCGGGCGCGATCGACAGCCATTGCCATCTCGAGCAGGCCTCGTCGGCCGGAGTGATGACCGCCGACGATTTTTACAGCGGCACGGTTGCCGCGGCGTTTGGCGGCACGACGACCGTTATCCCGTTCGCCGCCCAGCATCGCGGCCAGTCGCTGCGCCAGGTCGTCGACGCGTACCGCGCCGCCGCCGCGTCCAAGGCGATCATCGATTACGCGATTCATCTGATCATCTCCGACCCGACCGAGCAGGTGCTGGGCCAGGAGTTGCCGGCGCTGATCCAGGACGGCTACACCAGCTTCAAGGTCTATATGACCTATGACCTGCTGCGGCTCAACGACCGGCAGATGCTCGACATCATGGCGCTCGCCCGGCGCGAGGGCGCAATGATGATGATCCATGCCGAAAACCACGACATGATCCAATGGCTCGCCGACCGCCTGCTGGCGAACGGGATGAGCCAGCCGCGCTACCACGCCGTGTCGCACGCCCGCGTCGCCGAGGGCGAGGCGACCAACCGCGCGGTCGCGCTGTCGCAGCTGCTCGACGTGCCGATTTTGATTGTCCATGTCTCGGCCGC
>DATJSO010000186.1:0-9519 GCA_035504075.1 Allostellaceae bacterium
GTCATCGCGCCGGTGTGCCAGTGTTCGAGCTGACGGCCGGTGGTCAAGACCATCGGGTAATCGGCATCCGGCTCTTCGGCCGGCGGGATGATCGCGGCCGGCACGAGCTTGGCGCGACCGGACGGCGTGGGGAAGCCGTTGCCAGCCTCGCGCCGGCCGAGTTGCGCCGGCTCAACATACACGCCGGCGATGTGGTGCGGGTCACGACGCGGCGCGGCATGATCGAGTTGAAAGCTCGCGCCGACAGCGCGGTCGCGCCGGGCATGGTGTTCATTCCGTTCTGTTACGCCGAGGCCGCCGCCAATATCCTGACCAACCCGCAGCTCGACCCGTTCGGCAAGATCCCCGAATTCAAGTTCTGCGCCGCCCGCGTCGAGCCGCTGGCCGCCCGAATTGCCGCCGAGTAGCAGCGGGTATCCGCTGCGGTGCCGGCGCAGGTCTCGGAGCGGCCAGCGACACGGTGGATGCGCGGCGTTCACGGTTTTGCCACAATAGGCCAATGGCTGACGTGAACGGGTCAACAGCCGGCGCGCTGCCCTCGGGCCTGTGTCTGGTGACGGGCGCGACCGGGTTTGTCGGCGCGGCGGTGGCGCGGGCGCTCGTCAACAGCGGACAGAAGGTGCGGGTGCTGGCGCGACCCAACAGCGACCGCCGCAACCTCGAAGCGCTGCCGGTCGAGATCGCAATCGGTTCGCTGGATGAGCCGAAATCGCTCTCGTCGGCCGTCAAGGGGTGCCGCTATCTGTTTCATGTCGCGGCCGACTACCGGCTGTGGGTGCCCGACCCGGCGGCGATGTTCCGGGTCAATGTCGAGGGTACGCGGCAATTGATGCTGGCGGCGCTGGCCGCCAGCGTCGAGCGGGTTGTCTATACGAGCAGCGTCGCGGTGCTGGGCATTGTCAAGGGCGGACTGGCCGATGAGGAGACGGCGAGTCGCGCGGAGGACATGATCGGACCGTACAAGCTGTCGAAATTCCAGGCCGAGCTGGCGGTCCGCGAACTGATTGCGAATGACGGGCTGCCGGCCGTCATCGTCAACCCGTCGACGCCGATCGGGCCGGGCGATGTGAAGCCGACGCCGACCGGCCGGCTCATCGTCGAGGCGGCGCGCGGCCGCATTCCCGGCTTTGTCGATACCGGGCTCAATGTCGTCCATGTCGATGACGTGGCGCTCGGCCATCTGCTGGCGGCGCGCGCGGGGCAGATCGGCCGGCGCTATATTCTCGGTGGCGAGAACATGGGTCTTGCCGACATTCTTGCCGAAGTCGCGCTGGTCACCGGCCGGCGGCCGCCGCCGCTCAGAATTCCGCGCGCCGCGGTATTGCCGGTCGCCGCCTGTGCGGAGGCCTTGGCGCGGCTGACCCGGCGGCCGCCGTTCGCCACCGTCGATGCGGTGCGAATGGCAAAGAAGAAAATGTTCTTTTCCTCGGCGCGGGCGACTGCGGAACTGGGCTACGCGTCGCGGCCGGCGAGCCACGCGATCGCCGACTCCGTGGCTTGGTTCAAGACCAACGGTTACGTGCCATGACCGCGCTTGATGCCGGCCCGGCCGATCCCGCCAGCATCGAAGCGCCCTCGGGCAAGGGGCGGAGAGACGAGAATTTCCCGGTCGGCTCGTGGCTGATCCGCCGCGACCTGCGCGCCCATGTGCATGCCTTCTACCGCTTTGCCCGCAATGCCGATGACATCGCCGACAGCCCGCTGTTAACGGCGGATGACAAACTGCGCCGCCTCGACTGCATGGCGGCGGTGCTCGACGGCGCGGCGAGCGTCTCTGACGGCGAGTCGCCGGCCGCCGCGGCGATGCGGCGGAGCCTGGCGCAGACCGGCGTCACGCCGCAGCATTGCCACGACGTGCTGCACGCCTTCCGCCAGGATGCAACAAAGCTGCGCTATCGCGACTGGGACGATCTGATGGACTACTGCCGCTATTCGGCCTCGCCGGTCGGACGGCAACTGCTCGACCTGCACGGCGAGAGCCGCGACACCTGGCCTGCGTCGGACGCGTTGTGCGACGCGCTGCAGGTGCTGAACCATTTGCAGGATTGCGTCGCCGATTACCGCAATCTCGATCGGGTGTACGTGCCGCTTGCCGAACTCGACGCAGCGGGCCTCAGCGTCGCAAGTTTGACCGCGCCGACGGCGAGCCCGGCCTTCCGCCGCGTGCTGGACGGCCTGCTCGATCGCACCGAGCTTCTGATCGACAAGGCACGTCAATTGCCGCCGCGCGTCAAGGCGCCCGGGCTGCGGTGGGAGTCGGCGACGATCGTCGCGCTGGCGGCGCGGCTGGCGCGGCGCCTGCGGCGCGGCGATCCGTTGGCCGGACGGGTCAAGCTCAGCAAGGGCGATTTCGCGCTCGCGTTCCTCGCCGGCATTTCCGCCCGCGGCCGGGGATGAGCGGGACGGCGTACGACAATGTCGGGGCGGTCCCCGACGAGGGCGCGTTGCGCGCCGCCATTCGCCAAAAGGTCGAGGCGGCGGGAACGTCGTTCTATTGGGCGATGCGCCTGTTGCCGAGCGATCGGCGGAACGGCATGTACGCCGTCTATGCCTTCTGCCGCGAGGTCGACGACATTGCCGACGACCTCGCCGCGCCGCCCGCCGCCAAAATCGCGGCGCTCGGCGGGTGGCATGCCGAGATCGACGCGCTCTACGCCGGGCGGCCGCGACATCTCGTTGCCTGCGCGCTGCGTGAGCCGGTTATGCGCTACGCGCTGCGCCGCAATGATTTCCACGCCGTTATCGACGGCATGGAGATGGATGCCGCAGGCGATATTCGGGCCCCCGATCTGGCGACGCTCGATCTTTACTGCGGCCGCGTCGCCGCGGCGGTCGGCCACCTGTCGGTGCATGTGTTCGGCGATGCGCGCGAGGCGGCGCACTCGGTTGCCGATTCGCTCGGCCGCGCATTGCAGCTCACCAACATCCTGCGCGATCTGGAGGAGGACGCCGAGCGCGGCCGCCTTTACCTGCCGCGCGAGCTTCTCGAAGCGCATCGCATCGCGCCCACGGCCGAGCCGCTCGCGGTGCTGCGGCATCCGGCGTTGCCGGCGGTCTGCCGCGATCTCGCGGCGATCGCCGAGCGGCATTTCGGCGAGGCCGACGCGGCGATGGCGCGGTGCTCGCGCCGTGCGATGCGGCCGGCTGCCTTGATGGCCGCTTTCTACCACGCGATCCTTGCCGGGATGCAGCGCGCCGATTGGCGGGAGCCGGCGCAGCGAATCCGTCTGTCGAAGGCGCAGAAGCTTCGGCTCGTGTTGCGCCACGGTCTCGTATGAGCGGCGACGACGCAACGGCCGGAAGGGTGCACGTGGTCGGCGCCGGTGTGGCGGGCCTCGCTGCCGCGGTTGCTCTCGCCGGCGAGGGGCATCCCGTCACGCTGTACGAAGCCGGGCCGCAGGCCGGCGGCCGCTGCCGCTCGTTCTTCGACACCGAGCTCGGCGTCAGGATCGACAACGGCAATCACCTGCTGCTGTCCGGCAACACGGCGGCGATGGACTATATCGCGCGCATCGGCGCGCTCGACACATTCGAGCGGCCGGATGAAGCCGCGATCCCCTTCGTCGATCTGACCTCCGGCGAGCGCTGGACCGTGCGGCCGTCGGCGGGCCGCATCGCGTGGTGGGTGCTGCGTGCCTCGCGCCGCGTTCCGGGCGCGCACCTCGCCGATTATCTCGGCGACGCATGGCGGCTGTGGCGGGCGGCGCCGGATGCGACGGTTGCCGCCGTGCTGCCGGCCGATGGGGTATTGCTGCGCCGGCTGTGGCGGCCGCTCGTGGTGGCGGCGCTCAACACCGCCACCACCGACGCCTCGGCGCGGCTGTTGTGGCGGGTTCTCGGCGAGACACTCGGCCGCGGCGCCGCGGCCTGCCGGCCGGTCGTCGCGCGCCTGGGATTGTCGGAGAGCCTTGTCGATCCCGCCGTCGCGTTCCTCGCTCGACATGGCGGCGCGGTGCATTTCGGCGCGCGCCTGCGGGCGGTCGAGTTCGCTGCCGATCGCGCCGCGGCGCTGCGGTTCGACGGCGAGACGGTGAACCTGGCGCCGCAACATTCCGCGGTAATCGCCGTGCCCGCCGCGGTCGCGGCGCGGCTCGTGCCCGGCCTCGTCGTGCCCGACGACTATGCGCCGATCGTCAATGCGCATTTCCGCTGTGTGCTGCCGAGCGCCGCGCCGCGCCTCATCGGCCTTGTCGGCGGTACCGCGGAATGGGTATTCAAAAAGCGCGAGGTGGCCTCGGTTACGGTCAGCGCCGCCGACGGGCTCGTCGACCGTCCGGCCGGCGAACTGGCCGAGTTGCTGTGGCGCGACGTGGCGCGAACCTTTGGCCTGCCGGCGCTGCCGGTGCCGCCCTGCCGCGTCGTCAAGGAGCGGCGCGCGACGTTCCGCGCGACGCCGGCACAGCTCCGCCGACGGCCTGCGACAGCGACGCAATGGAACAATTTTCATCTTGCGGGCGATTACATCGAATGCGGGTTGCCTGCGACGATCGAAGGGGCTATTCGCTCCGGTTTCGCGGCGGCGGCACAGGTGCGCCAGCGCCGCGCGCTTGCGTCGGCAAGCCCGGCTTTGCCGGCGATACGCCTCCCGGACATGCATGAGGGCTGCCAGCGCGCGCTGCCATGACAGGCGGAACCACGGCAAAAACGGGTGAAGCCGCAGCGCTCGACTCGGCTCGGCGCCCGGCGGATCTCGAGGCGGCGATCGCGCGCTCGGTCGCCTCGCTGCTCAAGCAGCAGCATGAGGACGGCTGTTGGGTGTTCGAGTTGGAGGCCGACGCGACGATCCCGGCCGAATATATCCTGTTGCAGCATTATCTCGGCACGATCGACCAGGCGCTGGAGCAGCCCCTCGCCCGCTACCTGCGCGATTGCCAGGGCGCCGACGACGGCTGGCCGCTGTTCCGCGGCGGCGCGATGGATCTCAGCGCCTCGGTAAAGGCCTATTTCGCGCTTAAGGCGGTGGGCGACGACCCCGAGGAGCCGCACATGGCGCGGGCGCGCGCCGCGATTCTTGCCAAGGGCGGCGCCCGCCACTGCAACGTGTTCACCCGCATCATGCTGGCGTTGTGGGGCGAGGTGCCGTGGCGCGCGGTGCCGGTCATGCCGGTCGAGATCATGCTGCTGCCCGGCTGGTTTCCGTTCCATATCGACAAGATTTCGTACTGGTCGCGGACCGTGCTGGTGCCGCTTCTCGTGCTGATGGCGCTGCGCCCGACCGCCCGCAATCCGCACCGCGTCACGATCGCCGAATTGTTCGTCGAGCCGCCGGGCAGCGTGCGCGATTGGATCACGCCGACGACCGCCTCGCCGGTCGGCCGTGCCTTTGCGATGCTCGACCGCCTGCTGCGGCTGGCCGAGCCGTTTTTCCCGGCCGATCCCAGGCGCCGCGCGATCGCCAAGGCGGTCGCCTTTGTCGGCGCGCGGCTCAATGGCGAGGATGGCCTGGGCGGCATTTTCCCGGCGATCGTCAACGCGCTGATGATGTTCGACTGCCTCGGCTATCCGCCCGATCATCCCAATTGTGCGCTGCCCGCCGCCGCCTTGCGCAACCTGATCGTGCTCGATGGCGAGCGCGGCTATTGCCAGCCCTGCGTCTCGCCGGTGTGGGACAGCGCGCTCGCCTCGCATGCGCTGATGGAGGTCGGCGACAAGCGGCTCGACGCGGCGATCGGCCGCGCCCTTGATTGGCTCGAATCGAAGCAGGTGCTCGATATCGCCGGCGACTGGGCCGTCGCGCGGCCGGGAGTGCGACCGGGCGGCTGGGCGTTCCAGTACGCCAATCCGCATTATCCCGACCTCGACGACACCGCGGCGGTGGCGCTGGCCTTGAGCCGCTTTGATGCGGCGCGCTATCGGCAATCAGTCGACCGCGCCGCCGAATGGGTGCTCGGCATGCAGAGCAGGAACGGCGGCTGGGGTTCCTTCGATGCCGACAATACGCACTATTATCTCAACCACATCCCGTTCGCCGATCACGGTGCCCTGCTTGATCCGCCGACCGCCGATGTCAGCGCGCGCTGCGTCGGCCTTCTGGCGCAGCTGGGCGCTTCGCCTGATCATCCGGCATTAGCGATGGCGCTGGCCTTTCTGCGCAACGAGCAGGAGGCCGACGGCAGCTGGTTCGGTCGCTGGGGGACCAATTACATCTACGGCACCTGGTCGGTGCTGGCGGCGCTGAACGCCGCTGGCGTGAACCCGCACAGTGACATGGTTCGCCGCGCCGTGGCCTGGCTCGCCGCTCGCCAGCGCGAGGACGGGGGCTGGGGCGAGGCGGGCGAGAGCTATTGGCCCGAAGCGCCGCGCGGCGCGGCGCCGTACAGCACGGCGTCGCAGACCGCCTGGGCGTTGCTGGCACTGATGGCGGCAGGAGAGATCGACCATCCGGCAGTGGCGCGCGGCATTGAGTACCTGATCGCCAGCCAGGACGAAGACGGCAACTGGGACGAGCCGTGGTACACGGCGGTCGGCTTTCCGCGCGTGTTTTATCTGCGCTACCACGGCTATCGCGCCTTTTTCCCGCTGTGGGCGCTGGCGCGCTACCGTCGCCTGCTGACGGCAAACTCGCGACAGGTGCCGTTCGGATTGTAAGGGCACCCGGTGCCTGCCGCAGCTTGAAGGCGGGCGGAAGACCGCGGGCGCGCGGTTGTCGCAGTTGCTGTTTTCGCTGGCCAACCGCGTCTGCCTCGCGTAGGGATGCGCGCGGCGCGGGTAAGTTCCTGGCGATTCTACCTGTGTAAATCCAGGGTCGCACCCCGCGATGCCCGATGGGAGGGGCGGCCGCGCGGAGGTCCGTCATCCTCCGCTCGCCGTATTCCGCAGCGGAGGGGAAGCTGCGCATGCGCACATTGATACCGGTACTGTGCACCTCCGGCCTCGCCGCGGAGGCGCGCATCGCCCGCGCCGCCGGGTTCCAGGTCATCGTCGGCGCCGGCAATCCGCACCGCACGGCGATGCTTGTCGCCGCTGCGGCGCGCCAAGCAAAATGCCTCGTCAGCTTTGGTGTTGCCGGCGGCCTGGCGCCGCATCTGTCGCCCGGTGATGTGATCCTCTCGACCGAAGTCGTCGGCGAGGATCGGCGGTGGCGGCCGGAGCCGCGGTTTCACGAAGAAATGACTGCGCTGGCGCCGCGGATCGGAGCGATTGCCGGCTCTGTGCTCGGCGCCGGCGACATCCTTGCGACCGAGGAAGGCAAGCGGCGCGCCTGGCACGAGACCGGGGCGCTCGCCGTCGATCTCGAAAGCGCCATTGTCGCGCGCGCCGCCGAGGCGGTCGGCATCCCGTTTCTGGTGCTGCGCACGATCGCCGACCCGGCGCGCCGCGCCTTGCCGCCGGCGGCGCTGATCCCGCTCGCTGCCGACGGCACCCCGGCGCTGTGCCGGGTTGTCGCCGAAGTGCTGCGGCGACCGCGGCAGATCGCCGCGCTGTTCGGCCTCGCCCGCGAGACGCGTCTGGCGCTGGCGGCGCTATCCGGCCCGGCGCGCATGCTGCGCGTGGCGTTTGCCGAGGCCGCCTAGGCGCGCCATTGCGTCTTCGACATGGCGGGAAAAGACGTATTTGGCCGGCCGCTGCCGGTCGAGCGGAATTTCCTGCGCCATCTCGCCGTCGGTTCGCACGCCGCGCAGTGCCGCCGCCGCCGCCTTCAGCGGGTGGTGCACCGAATCGACGACCGCGGTCGCCTCGTAGCCGCTGTGCACCATGCAATCGGCGCATTTCTCATAATTGCCCGTGCCGTATGAATCCCAGTCGGTGTCTTCCATCAACTCCTTGAAGCTGTGGGCATAGCCTTCGCCTAGGAGATAACAGGGGCGCTGCCAGCCAAAGAAATTGCGGGTCGGGTTGCCCCACGGCGTACAACGGTAGGATTGGTTGCCGGCGAGAAAATCGAGGAACAGCCCTGACTGGTTGAATGACCACCGGCGCTTCGGGTCGCGGCGGAAAATGTCGCGGAACAATTCCTTCGTCAGCCGTCGGTTGAGGAAATGCGTCTGGTCGGGGGCGCGCTCGTAGGCATAGCCCGGCGACACTGTGATGCCGTCGATACCGAGATCAGTCACCGCGTCAAAAAACCGCGCGACCCGCTCCGGCGCGGCGGTATCGAACAGCGTCGTATTGATATTGACGCGGAAGCCGCGCTGCTTCGCCAGGCGGATCGCATCGATCGCGCGATCGTAGACGCCGGTCTGGCACACCGAGCGGTCGTGGTCTTCGCTATCGCCGTCGAGATGGATCGTCCATGCAAAAAACGGATCGGGCCGAAACAGCTCGATCTTCTTTTCGAGCAGGAGAGCATTGGTGCACAGATAGACGAATTTCTTGCGGGCCGTGATGCCCTGCGCGATCTGCTCGATTTCGTGGTGCAGGAGCGGTTCGCCGCCGGCAATGACGACGATCGGCGCGCCGCACTCGTCCACTGCTTCGAGGCATTCGGCGACGCTGAGCCGCTGGTTCAGGATCGGGTCGGGGTAATCGATCTTGCCGCAGCCGGCGCAGGCGAGGTTGCAGCGGAATAGCGGCTCCAGCATCAGCACGAGGGGATAGCGCTCGATGCCGCGCAGGTGGCGGCCCAGAATATAGGCGCCGACGCGAAGTTTCTGGTTCAGCGGAATGGCCACGGCAGATCCTTGTCATTGTCATTGCGGCCGGCTGCCCGCCAGCGGCGGAAAACGGGTTGGCAGCGGTCAAGGGCGGGAGGGGCTGTCGGCGAGTTGCGGCGGCATTCGGAAGCGAACGTTCTCGGTCACCCCCGGAAGGACTTCGAGTTCGATTTCCGTAGCCTCGCGCAGCTTTGTGACGAGCGCTTCGACCAACGCGTCCGGCGCCGACGCGCCGGCGGTGATGCCGACCGAGCCGGCGCCGGTCAACCAACACGGGTCAAGCGCGCTTGCATCCTCGATCAGATAGCTCGGCACCCCGCATTCCGCCGCGATTTCGCGCAGCCGGTTGGAGTTCGAGCTGTTCGGCGCGCCGACGACGAGAACAACATCGACGATCTTCGCCAGTTCCCGCGCGGCGCGCTGGCGGTTCTGGGTGGCATAGCAGATGTCTTTCGTGTCGGGTCCGACGATCGACGGAAAGCGCGCCTTCAACGCCTCGATCACGGCGCGCGTGTCATCGACGCTGAGGGTCGTCTGCGTGATAAAGGCGAGCATGCCGGGATCGGCGACCTCGAGCCGCGCAACCTCTTCCGGCCGCGAGATCAGGTGGACCCGGCCGGTGATGCGGCCCATCGTGCCCTCGATCTCAGGGTGTCCGGCGTGGCCGATCAGGATGATTTCGCGGCCCTGATTCGCATATCGCTGGCCCTCGATGTGCACTTTCGAGACAAGCGGGCACGTGGCGTCAATGACCGGCAGCCCGCGCTCGCCGGCGCGGCGCTCGATTTCACTCGCGACGCCGTGCGCGCTGAAGATCGTCACCGCGCCCGGCGGCACCTCGTCGATCTCGTCGACAAAGCGGGCACCTTTGGCGCGCAGCCGCTCGACGACATGGCGGTTGTGCACGATCTCGTGCCGGACATAG
>DATJSO010000187.1:0-18948 GCA_035504075.1 Allostellaceae bacterium
GGTTTCGGAGAATAGCGCCCGTGCCCCAAGCGAGCGTCCGCGACGCCATCGAGGCCTTTGCCAGCGGCGAGATCGTCGTCGTCACCGACGACGACGACCGCGAGAACGAGGGCGACCTGATCCTTGCCGCCGTGCATACGACGCCGGAGAAGATGGCGTTCATTATTCGCCACACCTGCGGCATCGTCTGCGCGCCGATCACCGGCGAGGCGGCGCGCCGTCTGCATCTCGCGCCGATGGTCGCCGACAGCGATGCGATCCACGGCACGGCGTTCACGATCTCGGTCGATTACCGGCACGGGACGACGACGGGCATCTCCGCCGACGACCGCACTGCGACGATCCGGGCGCTTGCCAACGGCAATGCCGGGCGCGCCGATTTCGTGCGGCCGGGCCATGTATTTCCGCTGATCGCCAAAGACGGCGGCGTGTTGATGCGCTCCGGGCACACCGAGGCGGCGATCGATCTGTGCCGCTTCGCCGGCGTCGAGCCGGCAGCGGCCATCTGCGAACTGGTCAATGACGACGGCACGGTCATGCGCGGACCGCAGGTCGCCGCGTTTGCGAAAAAGCACGGGCTGAAGCGGATCGCCGTCGCCGATCTGATCGCCTATCGTCAGGCGCGCGAGAAACTGGTCACCCGCGTCGCCGAATTCGACATCGAGACCGCTTCCGGCGCGTTCCGCGTTTATGCCTATGTGACGCCGTTCGACAAGGTCCACCATTTCGCCTTTGTATACGGCGTTCTCGGCGATGGCCGGGACGTGCCGACCCGGCTGCATCGCGGCAACGTCATCGAGGACGTATTCGGCGGCGCCAAGCCGATCCACGCCGCGCTCGCGCGCTTCAAGGTGGCCGGGCGCGGTGTGCTGGTCTACCTGCGCGAGGGAAGTTCGGGCGTGCCGACGACGATGCTGGCCGATGACGGCACCGCCTCCGAACTTGAGCGCAGCCGCCAATGGAAGGACATCGGGCTAGGCGCGCAGATCCTGCGCGACCTCGGGATCAGTTCGATCCGCCTCTACGCGACGCGTTCGCGCACCTATGTCGGACTCGCCGGCTTTGGCATCGAAATCGCCGCGACCGAAGCAATCGAGGAAGGCACCAGTCAGCGTTTTATTGTCGACGAGCCGCGCCGGCCGCGCGCCACTGCGGAGGATTGACCGGTGGGTGACGCGCCGCAGATCCTGCCCTACGGCGCGTGGCGCTCGCCGATCACGCCGGATCTGATCGTCAGCGAGGCGATCGGCCTCGGCGAGATCCTTATCGACGGCGACGATATCTATTGGATCGAGGCGCGGCCGAGCGAGGGGGGCCGCAACGCCATCGTCCGGCGCGGCCCCGGCGGTTCGGTCGAGGACATTACGCCGGCGCCGTTCAACGCCCGCACCCGCGTCCACGAATACGGCGGCGGCGCCGCGACGGCGCATGGCGGCCTCTTGTTCTTCAGCAATTTCGCGGACCAGCGGCTCTATCGGCAGGCCGGCGGCGCCGCGCCCGAGCCGCTGACGCCCGAACCCGCCGGCGACATGCGATACCGCTATGCCGATGGGCTGTTCGATGCAGCGCGCCGGCGGTGGATCGGCGTGCGCGAGGCGCATGCGGCCGGCGGCGGGGTGGGCAACGCGCTTGTCGCGATCGATCTGTCGCGGCCAGGGCCGGGAGTGCCATTGGCGCAGGGGCACGATTTCTACGCCTCGCCGAGGTTGTCGCCGGATGGCAACCGGTTCGCCTGGCTCAACTGGGATCACCCGAACATGCCGTGGGTCGGCACTGAATTGTGGCTGGCCGACATCGCCGCGGACGGCGCGCTCGCCGCGCCGCGCTTGGTCGCCGGCGGACCCGGCGAGTCGATCTTCCAGCCACAGTTCGGCCCGGACGGCGCGCTCTATTTCGTTTCCGACCGCACCGGCTGGTGGAACCTGTATCGCCATGACCCGGCTGGCGGGGCGGCCCATGCGCTGTGCCCGCGCTGCGCCGAATTCGCCGTGCCGCAATGGGTCTTTGGGCAATCGACCTACGCCTTTCTGACATCCGACACGCTCGTCTGCACCTATCGCGAAGCCGGCCGCGATCACCTGGCGCGGCTCGACATCGGCGGCGGCCGGCTGACCCCGATCGAGACGGCGTTTACCGATTTCGGCCAGATCCGGGTTTGCCGCGGGCGCGTCGTATGCCGCGCCGGTTCGCCCCTTGAGGCGGCTGCGATCGTGCTGATCGACCCGGCGACCGGCGCCGGCGAGATCCTGCGCCGCTCGGCGCCGGCGACCGCCGACGAGACGCTGCGGGGCTATTTTACAAAGCCGCACCACCTCGAATTTCCGACCGCAAACGGGCGCACCGCGTTCGCGCATTACTATCCGCCGGTCAACCCCGACCACGCGCCGCCGCCCGGCGACAGGCCGCCGCTCGTCGTCAAGTGTCATGGCGGCCCGACCTCGGCGGCCGGCACGGTTTTGAGCCTCGGCATTCAGTACTGGACGAGCCGCGGCATCGCCGTGCTCGATGTCGATTACGGTGGCAGCACCGGTTACGGCCGCGCCTACCGCGAGCGGCTCGAGGGGCAATGGGGCATCGTCGATGTCGAGGATTGCGTCGCCGCGGCACGGCACGTCATCGCGCAGGGATTGGCCGACGCGAGCCGTGCCGTCATCACCGGCGGCAGCGCCGGCGGCTACACGGTGCTGGCGGCGCTGGCCCGCGGCGACACATTCGGCGACGTGTTTCGCGGCGGCGCCAGCTATTACGGCGTCAGCGACGTTGCCGCACTGGCGCGCGACACCCACAAGTTCGAGTCGCGCTATCTCGACTGGCTGATCGGCCCCTATCCCGAGCGCGACGACCTCTATCGCGAGCGCTCGCCGCTCACCTATGCCGACAAGCTGTCGCGGCCGGTCATCTTCTTCCAGGGCTCGGACGACCGCGTCGTGCCGCCGAACCAGACCGAGATGATGGTGGACGCGCTGCGCCGCCGCGGCGTGCCCACGGGTTATCTGCTGTTTGAGGGCGAGGCGCACGGCTTTCGCCGCGCCGACAACATCAAGCGCGCACTCGACGCCGAACTCTACTTTTACGCCGCGCTGATCTTTCGCACCCGCCTAACGTTCTGACCGGCCGAACGGTCAAAAGCCCGTCGCCAGCCGCGCGACGCGCTCGCGGTGCCACGCTGCGTCGCCGAAGGCGACTTCGTCTGCCTTGCACCGCTTCAGATAAAGATGCAGGTCGTGCTCCCAGGTCATGCCGATGCCGCCGTGCAATTGGATGCCGGCGGCGCACACCCGGCGACCGGCGTCGGACGCCGCGGCCTTGGCCATCGACACCGCCATCGCCGCATCGGGGTCATTCTCATCGATCGCCCAGGCGGCGTAATAGGTCAGCGACCTGGCATTTTCGATATCGACCAGCATGTCGGCGCATCTGTGCTTGACGCCTTGGAAGCTGCCGATCGGTCTGCTGAAGGCGACGCGCATCTTCGCGTAATCGACGGTCATGTCGAGGACGCGCTGCGCAGCGCCGCAGATCTCCGCCGACAGCGCAACGGCGGCGCGGTCGATGACGCGCGACAAGGGCGCCCAGCCTTCGTGCGGTTCGCCGAGCAGCGCACCGGCGGACAGCTGCGCATTGTCGAAGCGTACCTCGCAGAGCTTGCGCGTCTCGTCGATCGACGGCAGCAATTTGATGCCGAGGCCGGCGATCCCGCGCGGCACCAGAAACAGGGTGATACCGTCCTCCATCGTGCTGCCGTCGCGCGTGCGCGCCGCGACGACCAGCACATCGGCGAGATGCGCGTCGGGCACGAACATCTTCGTGCCCGAGATGACAAAGCCGCCGGCGCCCTCGCGCGCGCTCGTCGTCGCGATGCCGGCGGCGTCCCAGCGCGCGTTCGGCTCGGTGACGGCGAGCGCCGCCTTGGCCTCGCCGGCGGCCAGGCGCGGCAGCCATTCCTGCTGCTGCGCCGGCGACCCGGCCGCCGCTATCGCGGCGCCGCCGAGCAATACGGTTGCCGGATAGGGGCCGGGCATGACGGCGCGGCCGATTTCCTCCATCAGCACGACCAGGTCGAGCAGGCCAAGGCCGCTGCCGCCCGCATCCTCCGGCCAGCAGATGCCGAGCCAGCCGTTTTCCGCCAACTGCGCCCAAAACTCCGATGTGACGGCCGCCTCGGTTTCCATCATCTGGCGCACGAACTTCGTCGTGCATTCGCCATCGAGGAATTTGCGCGCGGTATCCCGCAGCAATTCCTGTTCTTCGCTGAAGCCGATATCCATCGCCTCATCCCCGCGGCAGGCCGAGGACGCGTTCGCCGATGATGTTGCGCTGGATTTCGCTGGTGCCGCCGGCGATCGTGTACTGCCGAGCGCCGAGCACGCGGTGCGCCCAGCGCTGCGCGTCGGGCACCGCCTCGGTCTCGGTTTCCAAGGTCGCGTAGGGGCCGAGCAAGGTCGCGGAAAAATCGGCGATGCGGCCGGCCAGTTCCGAGCCGAACAGTTTGAGGATCGAGCCTTCGGGTCCCGGCGGCTCACCGCGCAACCGCCGCGTCAGGCCGCGCAGCCGCGTGACCTGCAACGCCTTCGTGTCGATCATCAATTGCGCCAACTGCTGGCGAATGTGGCTTTCGTTCCACGCCGGTTCCTGCCGCGTCGGGAATTGCTTCGCCAGTTCGACGAGGCGCGCGATCTGCGCCGCGTGGTCGCGGCCGCCGGCGCCGCCGCGCTCGAACATCAGCGTCGTCGTCGTGACCTTCCAGCCCTCGTTCAATTTGCCGACGAGATTTTCCTTCGGCACGACGACATCCTCGAAGAACACCTCGTTGAAATGCCGGTGGCCGTTGAGCAGCACCAAGGGTCGCACGGTCACGCCCGGCGTCTTCATGTCGACGAGCAGATAGGAGATGCCGTGATGCTTTGGCGCGTCGGGGTCGGTGCGCACCAAGAGAAAGCACCAATCGGCAAAATGTGCGCCTGAGGTCCACACCTTCTGGCCGTTGACGACAAAATGATCACCTTTATCGATCGCGCGAGTCCGCAGGCTGGCGAGGTCGGAGCCGGCGCCCGGCTCGGAATAGCCCTGGCACCATATTTCGTCGGCGCTCAGGATTTTCGGCAGATGCCGCCGTTTCTGCTCTTCGGTGCCCCAGTGGATGAGGGTGGGACCCAAGAGGCCGATGCCGCTGGCACACGGCAGGATCGGGCCGCGGGCGCGAAAATATTCCTCGTCGAAGATGACCTGCTGCATAAAGCCGGCGCCGCGCCCGCCGTATTCACTGGGCCACGCGATGCCGACCCAGCCGGCCGCATGCATCTTTTTTTGCCAGGCGATGCGTTTTTTCAGCGTCTCGCGATCGGGCGCGACGCGCTGGTCCTGCGCGTCATCGACCTGCAAATCGTCGGTCAGGTTGGCATCGAGCCAAGCACGCAGTTCGGCGCGGAACTGCGCGTGCTCGGGGGTATCGGCAAAATCCATGCGTTCCCTCCTCGGAGGGCGCGAGGATAGCCGCCGCCCGCACTCCGCTCAACGGCCGCGCCGCCAATGACCGCGGCGACGCGGCGCGCGGAGCAAATTCCGCGTCTCCGCGCCTTCGCGGCCAAGCGCATCAGTTCATCGCGTAGAACGACAGGGCGCCACCGGCCATGACGCCGTGCTGGGTTGCCGGCGACAGGCCCTTGATGCGCTCGCGCACCATGTCGGGGGCGCCCGGGAAGAACCCGTCGGGATGCGGGTAGTCGGTCGCCCACATGATCTTGTTGGGGCCGACGTAATCGGCGAGCACCTTCAGCGACCCTTCGACCGGCTCGAACGAGATCCAGCAGTTGCGCTGAAAAAGTTCACTCGGCCGCGTCTTCAGCCCGCTGTCGTTGAAGCCTTGGTCGTCGAAATGGCGGTCCATGCGGTCGAGCCACGGCGCGATCCAGCCGCCGCCCGATTCGAGAAAGCCGATGCGGATTTTCGGATGCCGCTCGCAGACGCCGCCCCAGATCGTCGCGAGGCACACGAGCATCATCTCCATCGTATGCGACACGATGTGGCGGGCGCCGCGGCCGGTGAAGCGATCGATGCCGACGGTCGGCATGCCGCTCGCGGCGCCCTCGTGGAATCCGACCGAAAAGTCGAGGTCCTCGGCTGCCGCCCAGAACGGCTCGTAGATCGGATCGCTGATCATCTTTGTGCCGTGGTACGGGTTGGGCCGCAGAAAGCCGCCCTTGAACCCCAACTCCTTGCGCGCAAAGCGCATCTCGGCGATCGCCAGATCGACATCCTGCATCGGCAGCATCGCGACGCCGAACAGGCGGTCAGGATAGGGCCGGCAATAATCGGCGAGCCAGCGGTTGTAGGCGTTGCACACCGCGGCGGCGAGTTTCGGGTCGTGGATCGCGCCGGCGAACAGGCCGAGGCTCGGATAGAGGAAGGCGGCGTCGATGCCGTCGGCATCCATGTCGGGGATGCGCTTGTGTGGATCGAACCCGCCGGGCTTGCCCTCGGCGTATTCGATCGTGTCGGCGACGATGCCCTGCCGCGCGCCGACCGCGCCGATGCGGCCGATGCCGAGCTGGCCGTTGCCGACCGTGTGCTCCTCGATGACGAGCTGCTCCTTGCCGGTTTCGTTGTGCTTGACGACGCGTGGCGCGCGGTCGCGGAACTTGGGGTCGATGTATTTGTCCCACAGGTCGAGCGGCTCAAGGATGTGACCATCGGCGTCGACGACATTGTAGGCGCGGCTCATCGGCGTCTCTCCTTCAGGAACGGGCGGGTTTGCCGGCATCGTACTCCATGGTCGTCGCCGGTGCGAGGCCGAATATCGTTCAGCATGCCGAACGCCCGCCGCCGGGTCGCCGGACCGCTCAGCTCTTCGGCGGCTCGACCTGACCGCGGATTGCGCCGGCCGGATGGTCCTTCGTATGAACGTTGATGTACCAGTCGCCGGCGAGAAACTGCTGCGCCTGGTCCTGCGTCAGCGTTGCCGAGCCCTTGATCGGGCTGCTGACGGGCTCGCCCTTCTTGGTCAGCCAGACGGCGACGGGTCCGTTCTCGCCTTTCCCGCCGTGGTGGAAATGCGCCATCGTTACGGGGCTGGCAAGGCCGCCATAGGTGATCGACCAGGTGACGACCCGAGTCGCCGGATCGTACGTGATATCAGCCGTGCCTTTGCCGGCCGTGTCAACCGGCGGCACCGAGCTGGCGCCGGTCAGCGGCACCTGGAAACTCGTCGGCGCGGCAAGCGCCGGCACCCGGCCGGCGAATGGCAGCAGGCCGGCGCCGATCAGCGCCGCGCGCCGCGACATTCTGTAGGTCATGGCTCCTCCTCCGTTTTCCGCGGTTGCGCGGTTGGCCGCTCAACGTAAACGCGCGCGGCCGCTCGCGCCAGTGCGATACGCCGGCCTTGCGCGCGCGGGGCAAATCGTGGCCCGATCGGCGACGGTTCGGCATGAGGGAGCGGCCAGCGATGCGGGTATTCACGAATGTGCCGCAGCACGATCTGCGGCAGGTGCCGGCGGCGGCGCGGACGGCCGAAGCCGAAGGTTACGACGGCATCGTCGCGCCGGAGAACCAGCACGATCCGTTTCTCGCGCTGGCGGTCGCCGGCGCTGCGACCGACCGGATCGAACTCCACACCGGCGTCGCGATCGCCTTTGCGCGCACGCCGATGGCGGTGGCCGAGGTCGGCTGGGACATGGCCGGCACAACCGGCGGACGGTTCGTCGTCGGCCTCGGATCGCAGGTGCGGGCGCATAACGAGCGGCGCTTTTCGGTGCCGTGGTCGCCGCCGGCGCCGCGCATGCGGGAATATGTCCAGGTGCTGCGCGCGATCTGGCGCTGCTGGCAGACCGGTGAAAAGCCGGCGTATGAGGGCCGGCACTACCGTTTCACGCTGATGACGCCGAATTTCACGCCGCCCAGCATCGCCCCGGTGCCGCCGCCCGCGGTCATGATCGCCGCGGTCGGCCCGGCGATGCTGAAGGTCGCGGGCGAGGAATGCGACGGCGTCAAACTGCACGGCTTCTGCACGCGCAAATACCTGACCGAGGAGATCATGCCGCGGCTCGAGGCCGGCCTCGCGAAGGCCGGCCGCGCGCGGGCCGATTTCGAGATCTCCGGCGGCGGCTTTCTCGCCACCGGCGCCGACGATGCGAGCGTCGCCGAGCGCTTCGAATGGGTGCGCCAGCGCGTCGCCTTTTACGGCTCGACGCCGGCCTATTACGGCGTCTTCGCGACGCACGGCCTCGACGATCTCGGATTGAAGCTCAACGCCATGGTGCGCCAGGGCAAATGGGGCGAGCTGGCGCAACAGGTGCCGGACGATGTCGTGCATCTGTTCGCCGCGGTCGGCCGCCACGATCAGATCGTCGGCGCGATCGGGCGCCGCTTCGGTGGGCTTGTCGATGCGCTGACATTGCGCGGCGACGGGGTCGGCGACGTGCCGCCCGACCTCGTGCAGGAGATCCGCCGCATACCTCACCACTACCGCGGTCTGCCGTCCTGAGACCGCGGCAGCGCCGCTGTGGCGCCGCGCCGCAGTTGCATGGCTGGGTGGAACAAACCGCGGTTGCATCGGTTAGCGGACGCCCAGTTTAAAACGATTGGCGAGCTACCGGGGTAGGAGGCGTTATGACATCGGGCAGAATTTGGGCGGCGGGCCTGTTTATAGCCGCACTGACACTGCCGGCAGCCGCGCTTGCGGCGTCGGCCGGTGCGGCTGACGGGCCGATCAAGATCGGCGTCATCAGTGAGGAAGCAGCGATCGTCGGCAAACCGATCTTGTGGGGCGCCCAATTGGCGGCTCAGGACATCAACGCCAAGGGCGGGATCAACGGCCGCAAGGTCGAGATCATCGCGTATGACGATCATTCCTCGGCCGCCGATGCGGTGCGCGCCTTCCAGCGCGCCGCGCAGCAGGACCATGTGAGCGCGGTTGTGACGACGTTCATCAGCGAGGTGGCATTGGCCATCGAACCGTGGGCGGCGCGGCTGCACATGCCAACGATCACGCCGGTCGCCGCCTCCAACCTGATCTCGAAACAGGTGCACGACAATTACGGCCGCTTCAAATACATGTTCGAAGGCTGGCTGCCGTCGCCGCTGCTGGCTGATGTCGTGTGCGACTCCTCGCATGACATCCTCGTCAATATGCTGCACATGAAAACTGCAGCAATCGTCAGCGAGGACGCCGACTGGACGAAGCCGCTCGACGAGGGCTACGAACAATGCCTGCCGAAGGCCGGGCTGAAGGTCGTTGATCACGTCCGCTTCAACCCGGATACGACCGATTTCACGCCGATCTACAACGGTGTCGAAGCGAAGCATCCCGACGTCATCGTTGCCGGCTGGGCGCATGTCGGCGTGCAGCCGACCGTGCAGTGGCACGATCAGCACGTGCCGATCCCGCTTGCCGGCATCAACGCGCAGGCCAGCAACCCGACCTTCTGGAGCGACACCAACGGCGCCACCAACGGCGTCATCACCGAGACCGGCACGGTCGAAGGCGTCGCGCTGACGCCGCTGACGATTCCGGTCGGCAAAGAGTTCATCAAGAAATACGGGCAGTTTCCGGCGTTCAGCGGCTTTACTGCTTATGATGCCGTGCGCGCCCTTGCCGGCGCAATGGAACGGGCGCATTCGACCGATCCCGACCAGATCGTCGCACAAATGGAAAAGACGAACATGGAAGGCACGCTTGGCCCGCATTACGCTTTCTACGGCCGCAATTCCCCTTACACGCACGCTCTGAAATACGGCAAAGGGTACACGACCGGCATCTTCATGCAATGGCAAGGCGACAAGCAGGTGTGCATCTGGCCGCGCAGCACCTGTCCAGCGAAGCTCGTCTTTCCGAGCTTCTTAAAGATTCAGCAGGCGTCCGCGAAATAGCGGCGACGCGACGGCGACGGGCGCTTTGCCGTGCCCGTCTACCGGTTTCGCCGCGCCGATCGAGCATTCATATTGGCTGTTGATTTGATAATGAACGTGATCCGAGTACCTTGATTTGCTGGCTCTGCAGATCCTTGTCGACGGCTTTGCGATCAGCGCGCTCTACGGGCTCGGCGCGGTCGGCTTTACGCTGATCTTCGGCGTCTCGGGCGTCCTCAACCTGGCGCATGGCGGCATCATGGTCGTCGCCGCGCTGGTTGGCTGGTGGGTCGCCGCCTATCACGGCTTCGGCCCCTATGGCGGTGCCGCCGCAGGGGTCGGCGCCGGCATCGCCGCGGCGTTCGTGACGTATTTCGTCGTCGTCCGGCCCATCCAGCGTTCGCGCGCGATCCCCAAGGAAGAAGAGGAGATCTTCATCCTGACAGCGACCCTGTTGTGGGGGATCATGCTGCAGGTCGGGCTCGATTACGTGTTCAGCGACAACCCGGTCACGATGCAGCCGCTGCTGCCGGGCGTCGTGCAGATTGCCGGCGTGCGCACGCCGACCAACGAGGTGCTGATCGCCGCCGTCTCCTGGGGCATCATCGGGCTGTTGTCGCTGTTCGTGAACCGCACGCGGATCGGCAAGCAGCTGCTGGCGGCGTCGATCAACCCGCGCGCCTTGACATTGCTCGGCTTCGAGTTGTCGCAGATCTACCTTGTCGTATGGGCGATCTACGGCCTCCTGGCCGGGGTTGCCGGCGTGCTGCTCGCGACGTTTCTCGGCGCCAGCGCCGACAATTCCGGCGCGCTGACCGCCAGCGCCTTCACGATCGTCATCCTGGGTGGGCTCGGCAGCGTTCCCGGGTCGCTGATCGCCGCCTATGTCGTCGGCTACGCCGAGACGGTGACCGCCTATCTGATCGCGCCGACGCTGCGGCCGATCCCGGCGCTGGTCATCCTGATCATCGTGCTGTACGTGCGGCCGCAAGGCATTCTCGGCCGACGCTGAAAGCAGGTAATGCCGTCGACAGCGCGTCTCCCGCTGATCCTTCTCCTCCTCGCCGGCACGCTCGGCGTCGGAGCCTCGGCGCCGTGGTGGCTCGGCGCCTATTGGCTCGGCATCTTCACGATCGCCTATTATTTCGGCGTGTTCGCGATGTCGTGGGACCTGCTGTTCGGCTATGCGGGCGAAGTCAATTTCGGCCCGACCTTTCTGATCGGGGTCGGCGCCTATTCGGCCGGGCTGCTGGACAATGCCGGCGTGCCGATGGCGGCGTGCATCGTGCTGGGCGGGATCGCCGCGATCGTCGGCGGGCTGATCCTGGCGATCCCGGCGCTGCGCCTGCGCGGCCCCTATTTCGGTCTCGTGACGCTCGTCGCGGTGCTGCTGCTGCTGGATTTCATCGTGATCTTTGCCGCCCAGACCGGCGGTGAGATCGGCATGATGGTGCCCGACGTGCTGTCGATCAGCACCAGTGTCAACTATTGGTACGCGTTCTGCTTTCTCGTCGTTTCCGCGGCGATACTGTTCGGCCTGTCGCGGTCGGCGCTGGGCCTCATCTTGCAGGCGACGGGCCAGGACCGCATCGAGGCGCAGGCGCTCGGGTTCAATGTTACAAAGCACAAGCTGGCGGCGTTTGCCATCAGTGCGCTGTTTTCCGGGCTCGCGGGTGCGATGCTGACATTCTACGAGGGCACCGCCTCGGTCGATCAGATGGTCGATCTGTCGATCGCGGTGCAAATCATCATCGCGGTCGTGTTCGGCGGCCGCCGCACGATCCTCGGCGGCGCGCTGGGCGCAATGTTTCTCGTCCTGTTCAACGAATTGCTTCGCCCGCTCGGGCAGCTCAACACATTCGTCGTGTCGGCGATCGCGCTCGTCGTGATCCTGTTTCTGCCGGACGGGGTGCTTGGCTGGCTGTTGCGCCCGCGGACGGGCGTCTGATGCTGTCAAACGCACCGCGCCTCGAGGTCGAAGGGCTGACCAAGCGGTTTGGCGGGCTGGTCGCGGTCAGGGATGTCGAATTCTCGATCCGCGGTGGCGAAATCCTCGGGCTGATCGGTCCCAACGGCTCCGGCAAATCGACTGTCATGAAGCTGATCATGGGCATCGAGGCGCCCAATGCCGGCGCGGTGCGGCTCGACGGCGTCGATGTCGCCGGCTGGCCGACCCACCGCATCGCCAGGATGGGCGTCGGCATCGTGTTCCAGCATTCGCGGCCGCTGCACCGGCAGACGGTCGTCGAGAACATCAAGCTGGCGCTGCTGCCGGATTCGCTGTTCCGCTTGATCGCCGAGCCGCAGGTCGAGGAGCGGGCGCGCGAGATCGCCGAGCGCGTCGGCTTGGGCGAGGTGCTCGACCGTCGGCCGCCAACCCTGCCATTCGCCGATCTGCGCCGGCTCGAGATGGCCAAGGCGCTGGCGCGCGATCCGAAGGTCGTGCTGGTCGATGAGCCGTTCGCCGGCCTTACCCCGGGCGAGGTCGCGACGTTTTCCGAATTGATCGACGGTTTCCGCCGCGACGGCCGCGCCGTGCTGCTAGTCGATCACAACGTCAAGAGCGTCGCGCGGCTCGTCGATCGCGTGCTGGCGATGTACCTCGGCGAGCGCATTGCCGAGGGCAGCGCCGAGGAGGTCATGCAGGACCAGACCGTGCGCCGGGTCTATATCGGCGGCGCGATCGAGGGGCACGCCAAGCCCGCGAATGCGGCGGCAAGCGCCGCCCCGCTGCTGGAGGTGTGCGAGGTCGAAGTCTTCTACGGCAAGGCGCAGGCGCTGCAGAAGGTGTCGCTGGCGGTGCGGCCCGGTGAGTTCGTCTCGGTCGTCGGCCTGAACGGCGCCGGCAAGACGACGCTGTTCAATGCGATATCCGGCCTCGTGCCGTATGCCGGCCGGATCGATTGGCTGGGGACGCCGCTCGCCGGCAGGAGCCCGGCGGCGATCGCCCGCGGCGGCATCGTGCAATGCCCGGAGACGCGCGAATTGTTCGGCGACATGAGCGTTCGCGAGAACCTCGATCTCGGCGGCCAACACTTGACCGCCGTGGCGCGTGAGCGCCAGCTCGCGTGGCTGCTCGACTTGTTCCCGATCCTGCGCGAACGGAGCGGACAGCGGGCGCGCACATTGTCGGGTGGCGAACAGCAGATGCTGGCGATTGCCCGTGCGCTGATGATGCAGCCGAAGCTGCTGATCCTCGACGAGCCGACCCTCGGCCTGGCGCCGGTCATTCTGGAGCAGCTGTCGCGTGCCCTGACGCAACTGCGCGACACGACCGACATCACCGTTCTGCTCGGCGAGCAGAACGTCACGTTCGCATTGCCGCATGCCGACCGGGTCTATCTGCTGGAGCACGCCCGCATCGTCTGGCAGGGCACCCCGGCGGCCTTTGCCGACGAAATGGGCGCCGGCTATCTTTGAGGGCGCCCGCTTTCGCGGCGCGGCAATATCGAAACACGGGACGCGTGTGCCGCGATGCTGGTAAATTCGCCGGCATGGCATACCCACAGCATCCGATCCCGACGACCGTCGTCGGCAGCTATCCGCAGCCCGAATGGCTTGTCGATCGCGGCGCACTGGCGCATCACGGCGTGCCGCGCGTCAGTGCCGGCGACATCTGGCGCATTGCCGATGCATGGCGCGAAGCGGCGCAGGACGACGCAACGATCCTCGCGATCGCCGACATGGAACGCGCCGGCATCGACATCGTCAGCGACGGCGAGATGCGCCGCGAGAGCTACTCCAACCGCTTTGCGCTGGCCCTCGACGGCATCGACGGCGAGCATCCGGGTGCGGTGCGCGGCAGCACCGGACGGGCGACGCCGGTGCCGCGCGTCGTCGGCAAGATCAGGCGGCGCGGGCCGGTCGAGGTGCGCGACGCCGAATTCCTGCTGGCGCACGCCCGGCATGCGACAAAGATCACGCTGCCCGGTCCCTTCACATTGTCGCAGCAGGCCGAAAACACCTTCTACAAGGACGAGGAAGAGATGGCGATGGATTACGCCGTCGCCGTCAACGAGGAACTGGCCGCGCTGAAGGCGACGGGCGTCGATGTCGTGCAGCTCGACGAACCGTGGGTGCGGACTGCGCCCGAGAAAGCCGAGCGTTGGGGGATCAGGGTGATCAACCGCGCGCTCCAGGGCATCGCCGGCCCGACAACCGTGCATCTCTGCTTCGGCTATGCCGCGTCGGTGCGCAACAAACCGGCCGCCTATACGTTTCTGCCGCAGCTGGCCGACACGATCGCCGGGCAGATCTCGATCGAAGCGGCGCAGCCGCGCCTCGACCTCGGCGTGCTGCGCGACCTGGCGGGCAAAACGATCGTGCTTGGGGTTCTCGACCTCAATGATCCGGCGGAGGAGACGCCCGACGATGTTGCCGCCCGGCTGCGCGCCGCTCTGCCATACGTCGCGCCTGAGCGCCTCGTCGCGGCCCCCGATTGCGGCATGAAATACCTGCCGCGCGAGGTGGCGTTCGGCAAATTGCGGGCGCTCGCCGCGGGTGCGGCGCGCGTCCGTCGCGAATTGGGCGGGTGATTCGGGGCCGGTTAGTCAATGGCGGAAATCGGCCGGGCGACGCTTTCCAGCGGTTGCCGTTCGGCGCGCACGCCGATCAAGAGTTCGGTCAGCGCCGCCGCGAGCATCAGCGCCGCGCCGCAAAGGTAGCCGAGAAAGACATCGCCGCGCGCGCCGCTGCCGATCAGCGCGCCGAACAGCGCCGGCGCGGCGACGCCGCCGATCCCGGTGCCGAGGGCATAGAACAATGCGATCGCCATCGCACGCGCCTCCAGCGGAAAGCTTTCGCTGACGGTCAGATAGGCGGCGCTTGCCGCGGCCGACGCGAAAAAGAAAATGCCGCTCCAGCAGGCGGTCAGGGCGGCGGCGTCGACCAGACCGGCACGGAACGCCCAGCCGACAACCGCCAGCATCACTCCAGACAGCGCATAAGTCGCGGCGATCATCGGCTTGCGCCCGAGCGTGTCGAACAGCGGTCCGAGGATCAGCGGCCCGATGAAATTGCCGGCCGCGAACGGCAGCAGATACCAGCCGACCGCGTCTGACGGCACGCCGTAAAAGCGCCGCAGCACCAGCGCGTAAGAGAAGAAGATCGCGTTGTAGAAGAACGCCTGCGCCGCCATCAACACGAGGCCGAGCAGGGCGCGCCGCGGGTAGCCGGCGAGTATCGCGGCGGCCATCTGCAAGATCGGCGTGTGTGTCCGGACGCTGAGGCGGATCGCGCCGGCCGGCGGCGGCAATGCGGCCTGACCGGCCGCGGCGCGGCGTTCGATCGCGGCGATGACCTGTTCGCATTCGTCGAGGCGATTGTGCAGCATCAGCCAGCGCGGGCTTTCCGGGATCCAGCGGCGCAATACGAGGATGCCGAGGCCGAGCGCCGCACCGATGCCAAAGGCGGCGCGCCACCCCCAATCGGCCGGCAGTGCGCCGGGTTGCAGCAGCAACACCGTGCCGAGCGCCCCGATCGCCGCACCGACCCAGAAGCTGCCGTTGATGGCCAGATCGGTGCGGCCGCGATAGCGCGCCGGGATCAATTCCTGAATCGCCGAATTGATCGCGGCGTATTCGCCGCCGATGCCGGCGCCGGTCAGCACCCGGAAGGCCGCGAAGCTCCAGAAATTCCATGCCATCGCGGTCGCCGCCGTCGCCGCGAGATACAGCCCCAGCGTCACAAAGAACAGGCGGCGCCGGCCGAAGCGGTCGGTCAGGTAACCAAACAGCACGGCGCCGGCGACCGCGCCCGCCAGATAGGCGCTGGCGACGAGGCCGACTTCGGCGGCGGTGAAATGCAGCACCGGGCTCTGCTGCAACGCGCCGGCAATCGAGCCGGCAATCGTTACCTCCAGCCCGTCCAATACCCAAGTGATGCCGAGTGCGACGACGACCAGCGTGTGAAACCGCGTCCACGGCAGCCGGTCGAGCCGGGCTGGCACATCGGTCTCGATGATCGGGGCGGCTGCAGCTGCGGCGCTATCGTGCATGACGGCTGAACGCGTTACGGGGCATGCTGTCGCCGCCGTCGGGCCATGTCGAGCCTGCGGGGAGACATGATCGGACGATTGCTGCTTGCGCTGATCATCGTCGTGGCCTGTGGCGCCGGGATCGCCGGGGCGCAGACGCCATCGGCCGCCGCGGCGCCGTTGACCGCGGCCGATGCGCAACGCGTCGTCGATGTGCTGCAGGACCCGCAAAAACGGGCCGAATTGATCCGCGATCTGGAAGCAATCGCGAAGGCCGGGCCGGCGCCGGCCAACCCGGCGGCAAGCGGCAGTCCGCCGGCGGCGAGCGGCAGCACTCCGCCGAAACCAGCGCCGGCGTTGGCGCTGGCGCCGCATAGCCTCGGCGCGCAGATCCTGGCCGGCCTGTCGCAGCGGGGCGATCGGCTGGCGGGCGACGCCATCGAGGCATTTCGGACGATCACCGCCGCGCGGGGACTGTTGCATTGGGCCAACGGGGTCGCCGCCGATCCAGCGCGGCGCGGCGCCGTGCTGGCCGCGATCTGGCGAGCGGCACTGGTGGCCGGCGGCGCCCTGCTGTTCGAATGGCTGACGGGGCGACTGGTATCGCGATCGGTCGCTCTGCTGGCGCGGCATGCGCCGGCCGGTGAGCCGCGCGGCGACGCATCCGAAACGGCTTCGGAGGCACCGACAGAGCCGGCAGACGAGTGGCGCCTGCTGCAGCGGCTGCCGCTTGCCCTGGTGCGATTGGGGATGGATCTCGTGCCGATCGGGGTGTTTTGGGCGGCTGCCAGCCTTTTTGCCGGCCTTGCCGAGCACGAGCTGACGCGGCTGACAATCCTCGCCGTCGTCAATGCCTACGCGGCGAGCCGAGCGATCGTTGCGGTGGGCCGCATGTTCGCCTCGCCGGATTTCGACCGGTTGCGCTTGTTGCACATCGATGGCCGGCAGGCGGCTTGGCTGGTGCGGTGGTTGCGCCGCATCACGGTCGTCGCGGTGTTCGGCGCCGCGGCAATCGAGGTGGCGGGGCTGTTCGGCCTCTACCCGCGCGCCGCGGCAACGCTGGGTCGGCTGGTGGCACTGATCGTCGCAATAATGAGCGGGATTGTCGTGCTGCGCAGTCGGCGGGCGGTCAGGCAGCGGCTGCGCGCCGATGGGCAAGCCCGCGGGGTGCTGGCGCGTTGGCGCAATGCGGTCGCCGCGACCTGGCATTATCTGGCGCTGATCGCGATTGCGGCCGCATGGGTCCTGTGGTCGGCCGGGGCGGGCAGCGGTCTCGGCGGGTTGCGCGTGCTGCTTGGCAGCATCGGCATCGTCATTGCCGGGCGCTTCATCGCAATCCTGGCGCTCGGCGTACTGGACCGCGCATTCCGCCTCAGCCTCGGTCCCACGGCTTCGGCCCGCGCCGCGGGCGCCGCATCGCGGGCGGCGCGCTATCACCCCGCCGCGCGCGTTGCGGTCATCGCGCTGATCGCCGGTGGGACCGCGATAATGCTGCTGCAATTTTGGGGGGCCGGCGCATTCACCTGGTTTCGCTACGGCAGCATCGGCGCGCGCCTCGCGTCGGCGCTGACGACGGTAGCGCTCGCCGCGATCGCTGCGATCATCGTCTGGGAGGGCGCCAACGCCCGGCTCGAGCGGCGGCTGGCGCGGCTCAGCGCCGCCGGCTCGGCCAGCCACGCGGCGCGGCTGCGCACGCTGTTGCCGATCCTGCGGGCGGGACTGTTCGTCGCGGTGCTGATGGTCGTCGGCCTGACCGCGCTCAGCGAGATCGGCATCGACATCGCGCCGTTGCTTGCCGGCGCCGGGATTGTCGGCATCGCCGTCGGCTTCGGCTCGCAGAAGCTGGTGCAGGACGTGATCGGCGGCATGTTCGTGCTGTTCGAGAACGCGATCCAGGTCGGCGACTGGATCACCGTCGCCGGACTGTCGGGCACGGTCGAGCAATTGTCGGTCCGCAACATCTGGCTGCGCGGCGGCGACGGGGTTGTGCACATCATCCCGTTCAGCGCCGTGACCAGCATCAGCAACAGCAACCGCGGCATCGGCAATGCCGCGGTCTCGCTGACGGTGGCGTATCGCGAGGATACCGAGCGGGTCTTTTCGGCGTTGCGCGATGTTTGCGGCGGGATGCGCAAGGAGCCGGAATTTGCCGCGTTGATGCTTGGTGATCTGCAGCTCTGGGTCGATGCGGTGAAGGCTTGGGGCGTCCTCATTTCGGGCACTATCGCGTGCACCGATTCCGGGCGCTGGGCGGTCCAGCACGAGTTCAACCGCCGCGTACAGCAGCGCTTTCGGGCAGACGGAATCGCGCTGAGCGACTGGTACGGCGGCGCGCCGGTGGAATCCGCGTAAGGCAGCGCGGTGCCTGATCCACCCCGCTTGCGGCGCGACGGCGAGCGCTTTAGGCTGCTACATGCATAGCGCAGCGACGAGACACCGTGCTCTTGCCCCCTGCCGCTCTCGACCATGTCGTCATTGACGTGCGCGACCGCATCGATGAAGCGGTGCGCGCGTTTTTTGGACTTGGCTTTCAGCTGACGCCGCGCGGCCATCATACGCTCGGCTCGACAAACCACCTGGCGATGTTCGCGAGCGATTACGTCGAACTGCTCGGGTACGGGCAGGGTGGCAACATTCGGGGCGAGTTGGAGCGGTTCCCGATCGGGTTGAACGGGTTGGTGTTCAAGACCGCGAATGCCGATGACGTGCACGCGGCGGCGGCAGCAGCCGGCCTGCCCATCCTGCCGGTGCAGCGCTTCTCGCGGCCGGTCGAGCTGGACGGGGTGCGGCGCGATGCGGTCTTTCGCACGACCCGGCTCGATGCGGCGAAGATTGCGATGGGGCGCGTTTATTTTTGCGAGCACCTGACGCCGGATCTCGTCTGGCGGCCGGAATGGCAGGTGCACCAGAACGGCGCCCGCGCGATCGGCCGCGTCATCGTCGCGACGCCCGAGCCGCGGCGCACTGCCGCGCTGTTTGCGGCGCTGTTCGGCCCCGCAGCGGTGGCCGAACGGGACGGCAGGTGCATCGTCGCGGCCGGCGCGGCGCGGGTTGAGCTGGCGCCGGCCGCCGCAATCGCCGCGGAATTCGGCGAGAACGCAGTGCCCGCGGCCGCGGGCCGCGGCGAATAT
>DATJSO010000188.1:0-11234 GCA_035504075.1 Allostellaceae bacterium
GACCGATCGGCGGCGTTGTGCGAAGCCGGCCAGCGCAATCGCGACGACCAGGGTGGTGCCGTTGAACAAGGGTTCGACGAAGAAGGCGCCGCCAAGCTGCTGGATGCCCGAGATGCCGATCGCGAGGACCAGCACGCCCACGATGGTGCCCAGGACATTCACCCGGCCGGGCCTGATCGTGGTGGTGCCGAGGAACGCACCGACCAGTGCCGGCAGGAGGTAGTCCAGGCCGACATTCGCCTGACCGATCTGCAGCTTCGATGCGAGCACGCAACCGGTGAAGCCGGCGACCAGCCCGCAGCCGACGAAGACCCCGACCACGTTGGCCCGCACCGAGATGCCATTCAGCGCCGCCGCTTTTTCATTGGCGCCGATCGCATAGAGCTGGCGTCCCATCGGCAGCCGCTCGGTGAGGATCCACAGCGCCGCGCCGAGCACGAGCACATAGACGGCCGGCATCGGGATTCCCAACGGCGACAGCGCGTTGACATCGATGAAGCCGGGCGCGAGCACCCCCATGACCTGTCGCCCGCCGCTGAGCCACAGTGCCAGCGCATACAGAATAGTGCCGGTACCGAGCGTGGCGATGATGCTGTCGATCTGCGCCACCTCGACGAGCAGGCCGTTGATCATCCCCGAAAGGGCACTGCACAGCAGGACCAGCAGGATCGCCAGCGGCCACGGCACGTGATACCAGACCTGCAGGCTGATCGCCAGGATGTGCCACATGACGATGCCAAACCCGATGGTCAGATCGATGCGCCCGGTCATCATCGGCAGCATCGCGCCGAGCGAAAGCAGAACGATGATTCCCTTGTCGCTCAGGATCGAGCGGATGTTGAGGGTCGTCGGAAACGAATCCGGCAGCAGGATCGAGAAGAAGACCGCCAGCGCCAGCGTCAGGATCGGCAGCCCATAAACGGGCAGGATCCGCGCCGCCGCCCGCCAGCGCGTCAGTCCCGCCAATTCGGGGCGGGTGGGTTCCAGCGCGGTGGATTTAAGCGATTGCACGGCCGGCCTCACGGGGCTCGATCCGCGTCAGCGCCTCGGCCACCTGGCCGATGCTCGCGGAGGAGGCGGCGAGCAGGTTCTCGGCCGACATGTCGCCGACGCCGAGTTCGGCAACGACACGCCCGCGATCGAACACCAGCGCCCGATGGCAGACCTTCTCCACTTCCTCGAAATCGGTAGAGACCAGCAGGATCGCGGCGCCGTTGTTCAGCGCGACATCGAACAGACGATAGATCTCGCTCTTGGCGCCGACATCGACGCCGGCGGTGGGATCTTCGAAGGCATAAACCTTGCCTTGCAGATGCAGCCAGCGGCCGAGCACGACCTTCTGCTGGTTGCCGCCCGAAAGCCATTCGATCGGCAATGCGGGATCGTTGGGGCGCAACCCGATCTCCTGGCCGAGCTGCATCGCCGCACTGTATTCGCGCGTCGGCCGCGTCAGCGAGTGCGCGCGCGCCCCGGCGGCACGCAGGTTCAGGAACAGGTTTTCGCGCACGCAGAGGTTTGGCACGACCGAATCCGTCATGCGGTCGGCGCAGACCAGGTTGATGCCCTCGCGCATCGCCTGGCGCGGCGAGGCCGGCGCGATCGGCCGGCCGTCCAACAGTATGCGGCCGCGCTTCAGCGGGGCGAGGCCGAACAACGCGCGCCCGACGCTTTCCTGCCCGGCGCCGCGCAGCCCGACCAGGCCGACGATTTCGCCCGCGTGCAGCCTGCAGTCGATCGGGCCGACGTCGCCGACCGTCAAACCTGCCAATTCGAGGCGCGCCGAGCCGGTACGCTGGGCCGGCCGACGAAACACCTGCGAGGGTTCGCGGCCGACGATCAGCAGGATCACCTCCTCGGGCCGGGTCCCGACGGTCGCCCGCTCGCCGACGAGGCGCCCGTCGCGCAGCACCACGATGCGGTCGGCGATCTCGAACACCTCGTCCAGCCGGTGCGAGACGTAGATCATGCCGACGCCGCCCGCGCGCAGCCGGCGCAGGCTGTCGAACAGACGTGCGACCTCGTCGGCCGGCAAGCTGGCGGTCGGTTCGTCCAGCACGAGCAACTCTACCTCCGCCGCCAGCGCGCGGCTGATGGCGACGAGCGATTTTTCGGTGCGGCTGAGCGAACTGACGCGCGCATCGGGATCGATATCGGCGCCCGCCGCCTCCAAGGCCCGCGCCGCACGCTTGCGTGCCGCCCTCCAGTCCACCAAGCCCAGCCGGCGCGGATAGCCGAGCGCCAGGCAGATGTTTTCGGCGACGGTCATCCACTCGATCAGGCCAAGGTCCTGGTGGATGAAGGCGATGGGCAGGCCGCGCAGACCGGCGGAAGCATCCTGCCCGCCATAGCGCATATGCCCCGCGTCAAGCGTATGCACGCCGGCCAGGGCCTTGATCAGCGTAGACTTTCCCGCGCCGTTCTCGCCGAGCAACGCGACGATTTCGCCGCGGCCGACGTGGAGGGAGACATCATCCAGTGCACGGGTCGCGCCGAACTGCTTCGAGGCGCCGACAATCTCCAGCAGCGACGACGCGTCGCGGGCGGGCGATACCGACGCGGTATCATCCTCGGCTGGCAGAGTCACGCGTTCGCCTCCCGCGGCTGGGCTTTATCGCCCGTGCCCGATAGGACAACATCGCTCGGTTCGATGCGCAAGCCCCGTGGCGAACGTTGTCGTTTGCCGCTGCGCGGTTTCAGCCGGTGTACTCCATGATATACAGCCCGGCGGAAAAGTCGGTGGCATACACAATGCCGTTCCGGTCCACCGACACGTCCGCCGAGTGCAGCACTTTCGGCCTGTTTGGCCGCGGGTCGACCAATCTGGTAGGTGGCGGCGGTACGCAGGCGCCGACTTCTACCGGCCGGAACTTGTTGCGAATATCGTAAACGCGCACGCCGGCGTTTTGGTAGGTCGCAAAGATTAGCTCCTCGCTGACGAATTGGTCGGGCCGGTTCTCATACACGTTATGCGGCCCGAAATGCCCGCCGACCTTCAAGTAGTCGGCATCGCTGGGTTCGGGGAACGTGGCGATGCTGATCGGGTTGGATGTCACGCGATTGTCGAATACCCAAATCGGCTTTTCGCCGTCCTCGCGGTTGTCGAGCACGGTTTCGTCGACGACGATCAGCAACTCCCTCCGCGGCAGCGGCAATGCGTTGTGCGTGCCGCCGCCGAAGGGCGGCGCCCAAACCTTGTGCGTGATCAGCTTCGGCGCGGTGCGGTCGCTCACATTCACCACCGCGAGGCACGCGTCGCGCCAGCTGCAATAGGCGATGTCGCCGTGCACGATGGCATGATGCAGGCCGAACCGGCCGACTTCGCTCGGCCAATGCGCCACCTCGCCGGCGGCGACGTTCATGCCGGGCAGCCAGTATTTTCCGGCCAGCGCCGGTTTTGTCGGGTCCGCCATGTCGATCGTGATGAGGATGTAGTCCGAGAACCCGTCCAAGAGCGCCGACGCATAGGCCCAGCGGCCGCCGACATACCACAGGCGATGCAGCCCGCCGCCCTGCACCGGCATGAAGCCGATCTGTCGCGGCGCCTCGGGCTTGCTGACATCGTACACCGCCATGCCGGCCGACCAGTTTTGCTCCACCGGCGCTTCGCCATGGGAGCCGATCTTGCCCTTGTAATAATTCTTCTCATCGGCGAGTTCCGGCTGCGCGAACATGTCCTTAGCGTGGATCACGAGCAAAAGGTCGTCGAACTGCTGCAGATGGATCGACCAGGTGTTGGGCGGCGCCGCGACGTAAGCCACCGGTCTGGGCTGCGTCGGGTCACGCACGTCGATAACGGAAAATCCCCGCGAAAAAACGTGCCCGACATAGGCGTGACCCCTGTGAACCATGAGCTGGACGCCGTCGGCGCGCCCCGCGCCCTGATCGCTGTGGCCGATGATGCGCATGTTATGCGCGTAGGTCGGGGTCATCAGGTCGGTCATCGGGCGTCTCCTGCGGGATTGCGCGATTCTAGCGCATCGGCGGCACTTGTCGAGGCAGCCGGCCGGTTTGGTATGGCGCAATATCGCCAGAGCCAACGCGCCCAGCGCCGCAGACAAACGTTGCCATGACGACTTTTCGGACCCCGCTGGAACGGGTGAAGCGCGGTCTCGTTGGCAGATGGCGCAAGCAAATGTGACGGTCTTTTCCGGCTTTACCTTTGGTTGCGCCGCGAACGTTGGTAGCCGACTACTACGCTTGGAGCCATCCAATGTTTATGCACAACAAACGGCTGATGTACACAGTGCGGGTTTCCGAACCGAACCCGACGCTTGCCAGCCTGTTCCTCGAGCAATTCGGCGGGCCGCAGGGCGAACTGGCCGCCGCGATGCGCTACTTCACGCAGGCGATCTCGGAGGATGATGCCGGCCGCAAGGATATGCTGCTCGACATCGCGACCGAGGAACTCAGCCATCTCGAAATCATCGGCAGCATGATCGTCATGCTGACCAAGGGCGTCAAAGGCCGGCTCGCCGAAGGCGCGAAAGACGGCGAACTGCTGGCCGAGATTACGAAGGGCGGCGAAAGCCATACGCTCTCGCTGCTCTACGGCGGCGGCGCCGCGCTGGTCAATTCCGCCGGCGCGCCGTGGACGGCGGCATATGTCGATACGATCGGCGAGCCGACTTGCGACCTGCGCTCGAATATCGCGGCCGAGGCGCGCGCCAAGATCATCTACGAGCGGCTGATCAACGTTACCGACGATGCCAGCGTCAAAGAGGCGCTCGGCTTTCTGATGACGCGCGAGATCGCCCATCAGAAAGCGTTCGAGAAGGCGCTCTACGCGATCGAGCCGAATTTCCCGCCGGGCAAACTGCCCGGCCAAAAGGACTTCGTTAGCAAATACTTCAACCTGTCGCAGGGCGACGGCGGCGACGTCGAAGGGCCATGGAACAGCGGCCCATTATGGGAGCGGATCGACGACCGGGAGCGGCAGGCGGCGGTCGACGGCGGCGACGGCAGCGCGAGCGTCAAGGTCAGCGCCGCCGAAAAACGCATCCTGCAGCGTGTTGCCGAGCGCACCCATTCGCGCACCGACATCGATCCGCCGACCGGCGCCGAACTCGGCGCCAAGGCGGGCGACGTCGACAAGGCGAGGTAACGCAGTCCCGATGCGGCCCGCTGCCGGCGGCCGGTAGGCCGCCGGGGGGCAGGTCAGAACAAGTAATAGAGGATGAAACGCTCAAGAAACATCAGCAGCAGGATCAGCACGACCGGCGAGATGTCGATGCCGCCGAGGTTAGGCAGGAAATTGCGAATCGGCCGCAGCGCCGGCTCGGTCACGCGGAACAAGAAATCGCCGATCACCGCGACGCCGCGGTTGTAGCGATTGACGACGCCGAACGCGAGCAGCCAACTCAGCACCGCCTGCGCAATGAGCAGCCAAATAAAAATCGTAATCAGCGTATCGACCAGCCAGAAAAACGGATTGCCGTACATGCAGTCAGAACCTTTTCAGCCGCCTCCCGCAGCGCCGGCCGGCCGCCCGCGAGCCGCAAGCGCCGGCGCGGCGAGGGCAAGGATGCCATTATATGGGGTCGCGAACCATGGGCCTGAGTTGCTCGGCCCGGCTGCCGGCCGTGCCCAGGCTCGCGTGATCCGGCAGCGCGGCACCGGCGCGAATCTTATTTCGCCGGCCGCTGTTAATGCGCGGTATGCGTTGCTGCTGCGGCGACAAGCCGGTTGCGCCGGCTGCGCCGGCGTGCGAAGGGCACGCGGCTGACAATTCGGGAGAGAGAGAACATGGCCGGACGGCAAGAAGGCCGCGTCGCGCTCGTCACCGGCGGCGCCCGCGGCATCGGCGCGGCGACCGCCGAGCGGCTCGCTGAAGACGGCGCGGCGATCGCGATCGCCGATCTCGATGGCGACGGCGCCGCAGCGACGGCGGCCGGCATCGCCGCGGCGCATGGCGTGAAGGCGATCGGGCTGAAGGCCAATGTTGCGGTCGCCGCCGAAGTCGAGGCGATGGTCGAGGAGATCGCGACCCGGCTCGGCTCGCTCGACATCCTCGTCAACACTGCCGGCATCACGCGTGACAACCTGATTCACAAGATGATCGATCAGGATTGGGATGCCGTCATCGACGTGCATCTGAAAGGTGCCTTTCTGTGCGCCCGCGCCGCGCAGCGCGAAATGGTCAAGCGCAACTGGGGCCGCATCGTCAACCTGTCGTCGTCGTCGGCCCTCGGCAATCGCGGGCAGACCAACTATTCGACCGCCAAGGCGGGATTGCAGGGAATGGCGCGAACGCTGGCGATCGAGTTGGGGCGCTACGGCATCACCGCCAACGCCGTGGCGCCCGGCTTCATCGATACAGAGATGACGCGCGCGACGGCGATCCGCCTGGGGCGCGATCCCGAGGAATGGAAGAACGAAATCGCACAACAGATCCCGGTGCGCCGCGCCGGCGTGCCGCGCGACATCGCCCATGTCATCGCTTTTCTGTGCAGCGAGGAAGCCTCGTTCGTATCGGGCCAGGTGATCTACGTGGCCGGCGGCCCGCGCGGCGGCTGAAGCCGGCCGGCCTCAGTCGCCGGGCCGCAAAGCCTCAGGCGGCGATCGGCTCCAGTTCGCGATTGCCGCGCTTTGCAGCCGGCAGGGTCTCGCGGGACGAGTGGCTGACCGCTGCGATCTTCGTCGCAACGCGGAACAGCGGCAGTTCGGGCTTGCGCCCCTGGCAGCCGCCGTGCCGGCATCCCGGATTATCGCAATCGTTATTGTTGCCTGGGCAAATCATCGGATGCATGCCTCGCGGTTGTTCCCACAATTCTCTATCATACTCAAGAACATCGCGCTTAAGCGGCAGGCTCCGTAACATTGGCTAAAATTAGCAACAGAAGCTGTAGCGGTCGTGCAGCAATCGTAACCGCAAATTACAAAGTGACGACAGGCCGCCGACGGCGCCACGGTGTTGCCTGTTCATAGGCATGCGCGAGGCGCAGCACGGTCGCATCGGCAAAGCGCTTGCCAACCAACTGGAGCGACAGCGGCAGCCCGCCATCGGTAAAGCCGCAGCACAAGCTGATCGCCGGGCAGCCGGTCACGTTGAACGGGATCGTCAGCGACGGCCGCTCGAACGTCGAGAATTTTCCGACCGAATCGATCGGCGGCGCTTCGCTGGCCGCGCTTGCGGTCAACAACACATCGAGATCCGTCATCGCCCTGTCGAGTTCGTCGATCAACTCGCGCCGGCGCCGCAGCGCCTGTACGTAATCGGCAGCAGTGACCAGCGCGCCAAGCGCCATGCGGTCGCGGAACATCTCGCCGTAATCGGTGAAGCGCCGGCGCAATTCGGCCTCGTGGATCGTATAGGCCTCGGCCAGCATGATGATCATGCCGCAAGCCGCCCATTCGGCGAGCGGCGACAAACTCACCTCGCGCAGCGAGCAACCCATCTCCTCGAAGGTCAAGGCGGCGGCCCCGATGGCGGCGCCGGTTGCGATGTCGGCGGGGTTGTCGCGCTCGTAGAAATGCCGCACCCAGCCGATGCGCAGGCCCTTTACGTCGCCGGCAAGCCCGGCGACGTAATCGGGGACCCGACGGTCGGCGCTCGCCGGGTCGGTGGGATCATGGCCCGCCATCGCCTGCAGCACGACCGCGCAATCCTCGGCCGTCCACGCCAGAGGCCCGGCATGGTCGAGCGAAAACGCCAGCGGCAGGATGCCGGCGCGGCTGACAAGGCCGTAGGTCGGCTTGATGCCGGCCAGCCCGCAATAGGCCGCGGGTCCGCGGATCGAGCCGCCGGTGTCGCTGCCGGTGCCGCCGAGCACGAGGCCGGCCGCCACCGCGGCGCCGGTGCCGCTCGACGAACCGCCGGTAAAACGCGAGACATCCCACGGGTTGCGCGCCGGCGGCCACGGCAGGTCGAAGCTCGGACCGCCGAGCGCGAATTCGTGCGTCGCCAGCTTGCCGACGATGACCGCGCCGGCCGCGCGCAGCTTTTTGACCGAGAACGCGTCCGCCGCCGGCACGTGGTCCTGCATGACCCTGGAATGGCCGGTCGTCGCGACCCCGGCCGTTTCGTAAATGTCCTTCAGGCCGATCGGAATGCCGTGCAGAGGCCCCCTGGAGCGGCCGGCCATGATCTCGCTTTCGGCAGTGCGGGCGACGGCGCGCGCCGCATCGGCCGTGACCAGGATAAAGCTGTGCAGCCGATCGTCGAGCCGGGCGATGCGGTCGAGCCGGCTGTCGAGGAGTTCGACCGGCGACAGTTCGCGGCTTTCGATCAGCCGCGCAGCCTCGGCGATCGTCAAATAATCCGGGACCATCGTTCAGCCTTCCGAAAACCGGACGACGTGCGCCGGTTCGGCCGACACATTGCGGCCGCCCGGCGGCCGCAATCGTGCGATCATTGCCTCGAGCAGTTGCGTCGCCGCGGCAATGTCGTTCCGTTCCGCCTCGGGCACCGCCAGCCCCAGCCGCACTAGCGCCGTGTCCAGTTCGGCACGAGTCATGTCCCCTCCCCGCAATCCGCCGCAGTCCCTGCGCGCCGATCGAAAGCACATCGCCAAACCACGGCATGATTGCGCGCGGCCGGAACCGTACCGCAGAGCGGCGCAGCTCAGCGGTACGTCACCTCGCGCGACGCCGCGACAATGTCCGCGACCTGCGGCGTCGCCAAGCGCTCGAGATTGGCGGCATAGGGCAGCGGCACATCCTTGCCGGTTACCCGGGCCAGCGGCGCGTCGAGCCAATCGAAGCAATGCTCCATGACGAGCGCCGCGATCTCGGCGCCGATGCCGGCGAACGGCCAGCCCTCCTCGACCGCGACGATGCGATTGGTCTTTTTGACCGAGGAGACGACCGTCTCGACATCGAACGGCCGCAGCGAGCGCAGATCGACGACTTCGGCGGAAATCCCGGCCTTGGCCAACTCGTCGGCCGCCTGCAACGCCAGCTTCACCATGCGCGAGAAGGCGGCGATCGTCACATCGGCACCGGCACGAGCGATCCGCGCCTTGCCGATCGGCACCAGGTACTCGGGGTCGTCCGGCACCGGGAAGCTCTCGCCGTAGACCAGCTCATGCTCGAGGAAGATGACCGGGTTGGGGTCGCGGATCGCCGATTTGAGCAGGCCCTTGTGGTCGGCGCCGGTGAAGGGCGCGACGACTTTCAGCCCCGGTACGTGTGCATACCAACTGGCATAGCATTGCGAATGCTGCGCCGCGACGCGGGCGGCGATGCCGTTCGGGCCGCGAAACACGATCGGCGCGTGCATTTGACCGCCCGACATGTAGCGCGTCTTGGCCGCCGAGTTGATCAGCTGGTCCATCGCCTGCATCGCAAAATTGAACGTCATGAACTCGACGATCGGCTTGAGGCCGGCAAAGGCGGCGCCGATGCCGACACCGGCGAACCCCTGTTCGGTGATCGGCGTGTCGATGACGCGCTTCGCGCCGAATTCCTGAAGCAGCCCCTGGCTGACTTTGTATGCGCCCTGGTACTCGGCGACCTCCTCGCCGATCAGAAAGACATCGGGATCGCGCCGCATCTCCTCGGCCATCGCATCGCGCAGCGCCTCGCGCACCGTCATCGTCGTCGTCTTGCCGGCGTATTCGGCCGCTGCCGGCGCCGGCGCCGGGAGCGTCGCCGGTTTCACCGCCGGCGAAACGGCAGGGGCGCGGCCGGCGGGCGGCGGCGGGGTCGGCTCACGGCGCTGGTCGGGCGGTACGGGCGCCGTCCGGTCCGCCTCGGCCCCGGAGCGCGGCCGCGGCCCGTTTACCTTCGCCTTGCCGAGCGCGACGCCGACATCCTCGCCGTTCTCGGCGATCAGCGCGATCGGCGTATTGACCGCAACATGGTCGGTGCCTTCGGGGATGACGATCTTGGCGAGTACGCCCTCATCCACCGCCTCGACCTCCATCGTCGCCTTGTCGGTCTCGATCTCGGCCAGCACATCGCCGGCGCTGACCGGATCGCCTTCGCTCTTGATCCAGCGCGCGATCTTGCCCTCGGTCATTGTCGGCGACAGCGCCGGCATCAGCACTTCGCTTGCCATTCCCTTCCTCGGCGTCGTCGCGAGGCCGGCGCCTTTTTAGGCTTCCGCGTATACGTCCGTCCACAATTCGCTGGGATCGGGCTCGGGGCATTCCTGCGCGAATTGCGCCGCCTCGACGACGCGGTCGCGGGCCCGCTTTTCGATCGCCTTCAACTCGTTCTCGTCGAACCGATAGCCATCGAGAAGGCGCTGGCGCAGATGGCTGATCGGGTCGTGTTCGGCGCGCATCCGATCGACCTCTTCCTTTGTTCGGTATTTCGCCGGGTCGGACATCGAATGGCCGCGATAGCGGTAGGTCAGCATTTCCAGGATGATCGGCCCCTGGCCGGAACGCGCGTGCTCGGCCGCCGCCAACCCCGCTTCATGCACTGCGACGACATCCATGCCGTCGACCTGCTCGCCCGGGATGCCGAACGGCACGCCGCGATGAAACAGATCGGTGCGCGCTGTCGCGCGGCTGATCGCCGTGCCCATCCCGTAACGGTTGTTCTCGATGACGAAAACCACCGGCAGCTTCCACAGGGAAGCCATGTTGAAGCTTTCGTAGACCTGGCCCTGGTTGACCGCGCCGTCGCCGAAATAGGTCACCGAGATCCGCCCATCTTCACGATAGCGATGGGCGAAACCAAGACCGGTGCCGAGCGGCACCGGCACGCCGACGATGCCGTGCCCCCCGAAGAAATTCCTTTCCGGGCTGAACATGTGCATCGAACCGCCCTTGCCGTGCGAATAGCCGCCGCTCCGGCCGGTCAGCTCGGCCATGACGCCCTTCGGGTCCATGCCGCAGGCCAGCATGTGGCCGTGGTCGCGGTAGGAGGTGACGACCGTGTCGCCCTCCGCAAGCGCCGCCTGCATGCCGACGACGACCGCCTCCTGGCCGATGTAGAGGTGACAAAAGCCGCCGATCAGCCCCATGCCATACATCTGGCCGGCGCGTTCTTCGAAGCGGCGGATCAGCAGCATGTCGGCATAAAAACGCTTTAGCAGGTCCGGCGAGACGTGTGCCGCCGCGGCCATTTTGGCTGCGACGGGCGCCGCCTCGGCCTTGCGCTTCACTGGCATCGAATTCCTCCGGGCTGCGGCCCAAGGATGGGGTCAAACAAGCCGTTTTGCAACCGCGCCCGGGAAGCGGCGCTCACTGCGGCGCACAGGACAGGTCGGTGCCGATCAGAAACGGCTGCATACCCGATGCGCCCGATGGCGGACACAGCACCCAGCCTGGTGCGGTATCGGCGGC
>DATJSO010000189.1:0-13095 GCA_035504075.1 Allostellaceae bacterium
CGGCCCCGGCTGCGGTGGCGCGGCCAGCCGGTCGGCGGAAATTTCGTGTGCCGTCACGGCCAGCCGGACCGACCACAGAGCGTCGCCCGCCGTGTCGCGTACGATCGCAATGGGCGGCGCGGCAAAGCGCGGCGGCGACCGCTTGACGGCGAGCGCGACGACAAACGCCAGAGCCACGACCGTCGCGGCGGCTCCGAGCCGGGCGCGGCCGCGCGTCAAAATCCTGGCGGCGCCGCAACCGCCGCCCGCCGGACGCGCCAAATCGAGGAGCTGTTTGTCCCGCATCTGTCCACCGCATGCCGCCGGCGCAACGTCGCAAAGGCCGCCGGCGCAGGGATCGCCTCTTAGCACGTCAGATGATCGGATTTCAGCCGGCGCTTGACCCCTCATGCCGGTTCCGTGATGTTGCCCGCGCCGCCGCACGGAGACTGTCGAGCCCATGCGCATCCTGATTACCGGCAATCTCGGCTACGTCGGGCCCGTCGTCGTGCGGCATCTGCGCCGGGTGCTGCCGCAAGCCGAGCTGATCGGCTACGATTCGGGGTTCTTTGCTCATTGCCTGACGACGGCCGAGGCGCTGCCCGAACGCCGGCTCGATCGCCAGCATTTCGGCGACGTCCGCGACCTGCCGCCGGCGCTGCTGGCCGGCATCGATGCCGTCGTGCACCTGGCGGCGGTGTCGAACGATCCGATGGGCAGCCGCTTTGAAGCCGTCACCGACGAAATCAATACCGGCGCCAGCCTGCGTCTGGCCGCGATGGCGGCGGAAGCGGGGGTGCGCAATTTCGTCTTCGCCTCGTCCTGTTCGATCTACGGCTTTGCCGAAGGCGGGCCGCGCCGCGAGGGTGATGCGGTCAATCCGCTCACCGCATACGCGCGCTCCAAGGTCGCGACCGAGCGCGGCCTCGCCGGCATGAACCACGGCACCATGACCGTGACCGCGCTGCGCTTTGCGACCGCCTGCGGCTTCAGCGATCGGCTGCGCCTCGATCTCGTGCTGAACGATTTCACCGCCTGCGCGCTCGCCGCAGCGGAGATCACGGTATTGTCGGACGGCACGCCGTGGCGGCCGCTGATCGATGTCGCCGACATGGCGCGCGCGATCGAATGGGCAATCGGCCGCAACGCCGACGATGGCGGCCGCATGCTGGCGGTCAATGTCGGCGCCGACGAGTGGAACTACCAGGTGAAAGATCTCGCCGCCGCGGTCGCCGCGGCCGTCCCGGGCACCGCCGTCTCGATCAACACCGCGGCGCCGCCTGACCAGCGCTCCTATCGGGTCGATTTTTCGCTTTACCGCCGGCTCGCCCCGGCGCATCAGCCGCAATCGAGGCTGGCGCAATCGGTCGAGCGGCTCGTGGCCGGGCTGCGTCGGATCGGGTTCGCCGACGCCGATTTCCGCAACTCGCAGTTCGTTCGCCTGCAGATGCTCGACCGCCATATCGCCGCCGGCCGGCTGGACGCGCGGCTGCGCTGGCTGGCCGAGGGTTGAGAATGCGCCGGCGAATGCAGCGCGTTAGCCTGACCCGATGCGCCAGGCCGCGGCTCGCGCTCGCCGCCGCCGCGGCGTTCGCCCTGGGCTTGCAGCTTGCGGCGGCCGCACCGGCGCGGGCGGATGACCTCGCCTGCATCTCGACGACGTTTCATGTTTTCGGCGCCAACGACAAAGTGTGTGTCAGCGTTTTTGACGACCCGAAGGTGCCCGGCATCGCCTGCGACATCAGCCAGGCGCGCACTGGCGGCGTCAAGGGCGCGCTCGGCCTCGCCGAGGACCCGTCGCGCTTTGCGCTGGCGTGCCGGCAGACCGGGCCGGTGACGGTCGATCTGGCGAGCTTGCCCGAGCGCCAGCAGGTCTATTCCGAGAAAACCTCGATCTTTTTCAAGCACACCCACGTCTACCGCATCGTCGACCGCAGGCGGCACACGCTCGTCTACCTCGCGATCAGCGACAAGATCATCAACGGCTCGCCATACAACGCCGTCTCCAGCGTGCCGATCATGCCGTGGGGACGCTGACCACGGATCTGGTACGCCGCTCAGTCGCCCCAGGTCGCGAACATGACCGCGACGGCAAACGCCATCGTCGCGGTCGACGCCCAGCCGAACAGCCGCAGCAGCGGCGGCAGCGTGAAATCGCCCATGATGTCGCGCCGCGCCGTCATCAGCATCATGACGACCATCATCGGCACGGCAACGACGCCGTTGATGACGGCGGTCCAGAACAGCGCCTTGATCGGGTCGATATGGATGAAATTGACGGCGACGCCGATCAACGTGCCGATGACGATTGTGCCGTAAAACGCCTTGGCCTCGCGCGGGCGCCGCCCCAGCCCGACCCGCCACCCCATCGCCTCGGCGACCGCATAAGCGGCCGAACCCGCCAGTACCGGAACCGCCAGTAAGCCGGTGCCGACAAGGCCGCAAGTAAAGACGGCAAACGCAAACTCGCCGGCGATCGGGCGCAGCGCCTCAGCGGCCTGCTCGGAGGTCTCGATGTTGGTGATGCCGTGCAGATGCAATGTCGCGGCCGTCGTGATTATGATGAACAACCCGATCGCATTCGACAGGCCCATGCCGATATAGGTGTCGATCTCCATGCGGCGGATTTCGCGCCCGGCGACCTGCGGCGTCTCGGTCAGCGGCTGGGCATCGGGATCGACGCGCTCGTCCTCCGCCTCTTCCGACGCTTGCCAGAAAAACATGTACGGGCTGATCGTCGTCCCGAGTACCGCAACGATGACGACGATGTAGTCCGTCCGCCATTGAAAGGCGGGGATGAACGTGCGGTAAAACACCTCCTGCCACGGCACATGGACGACGAACGCCGCCGCGATATAGGCGAACAGCGCCAAGGTCAGCCATTTCAGGATGCTGACATACCGCCGGTAGCTCAAAAACACCTCGAGGGCCGCGCAGGACAGCGCAAAACCGATGACGCCGAGCCCGGTCGGCACCGGCAGCAGGAGACGCAATGCGTCGCCCATCGCACCGAGGTCGGCGCCGAGATTGATGATGTTGGCGACGAGCAGCAGCAGCACGATGGCGCGCAACAACAGCGGTGGATAATGCTTGCGGACGTTCGCGGCGATGCCTTCGCCGGTAACACGGCCGATGCGTGCGCTGATCTCCTGAATAGCCGCCATCAACGGCCAGGTGAACAGCATCGTCCACGCCAGCCCATAGCCGAATTGCGCGCCGGCCTGCGAATAGGTGGCGATGCCGCTCGGGTCGTCGTCCGAAGCGCCGGTGATCAGCCCCGGACCGAGCAGCCGGAAGACGCCCATCAGCGGCGTATGCGGCCTGCCGTGATGGCGCCGGCGGAACAGCACGCCGCCGACTCAGATGAATTCGCGAAGCAGGTCGAGGAATACGGCGAGCCGGTCGTGGTGCACCCAATGCCCGGCGCCCTCGACCGACACAACGCGCGCGTTCTGGAAGTGGCGCATGCGGCCGTCCTCCGCCGGGTTGGCGGCCCAGCTCTCCTTGCCGTTAACGAAGAGCGCCGGACAACTGATCCGCTCCCAAAGTTCTTCGATCTCGTGCTGCGACATGCCGTATGCAGAATCGGCGCGCACGTAGTTGTCGAATTTCCAGCTGTAGGTGCCATCCTCGTTCTGGTTGACGCCGTGTTGCGTCAGGTGGCGCGCCTGTTCCGGCGAGAGATGGGCATTCGCCTCCTGCATGCGCGCCAGCGCGTCCTCGATCGTCGCATAGCGGCGCGGCAGCCGCCCGGCCAACGCGCGCTGCTCGGTCACCCATTTCTGCATCCGCTCGGCAATCGGGATCGCCGAGCGCGCCGCCATCTGCCGCGGCGACGGTCCCAACCCCTCGATCGCGACGAGCCGGCGCACGGTTTGCGGGAACACGCCCGTATAGCGGATCGCGATGTTGCCGCCGAGCGAATGCGCGACGATCGTCACCGGCGCCAGTTCCTGTTGATGGATCAGCTGCGCCAAGTCATAGACATAGGCGGCGGTCGAGTAATTGCCGTCGGGCGACCACTGGCTGTCGCCGTGGCCGCGCAGGTCGGGCGCCAGCACGTGCCAGTCGCGGCGCAGCGCCGTCGCAACCCAGTCCCAATTGCGGCAGTGATCGCGCCCGCCATGGATCAGCAGGAGCGGCGGCGCGGCGGGATTGCCCCAATCGACATAGTGCAGCCGTAGCCGCTGCGAAAAGTATATCCGGGAAGTCGGTCCGGAACTGTCGAGATCGGTCGTCATCCGCGCCCGCCGCTCTTGCCGTCACTGCTTGCGTGGCGGCACGAAAGACCCCCGCGCGCCGCGGCGTCAAGCCTGGGCGTCATGCGGGGGTCGGATCTGCGAAACCATGGCTTCGCGCCCGGGCAATCGCCCGGGCTATGTCTTGGACTTTGCCCTCGGTCGCCGATGCCAAGGGGTCGGCAACTGGGAACTGCCAGGTGGTGTCATGCTTGCTACACACCCTCCCGCCACGTTGACGACGGGTAAGAATCTGCCACTCGACACCCGGCCGCGCAAGAGCAAAGCTGCATGACAAGACGCGACGAGGTGCAACCATGACGCGATTGCGGTGGCTCGCCGCTGTGACGGCGCTGCTCGTGTGCGGCGGCATGGCGCACGCCCAGGAGCGGGTGCAGTTCCGCTCGCTCGACGCCGCCGCCACACGGCTCGACGGCTACCTGTTCCGCGCGCCCGGAACCGGCCAGCATCCGGCACTCGTGTTCCTGCACGGTTGCGGCGGCATGTTCAACCGCAGCACCGGCCAGATCAGCGCGCTGCAGCAGGACTGGGCGACCGCGCTCAACCGCGACGGCTATTCGGTGCTGATGGTCGACAGCTTCACACCGCGCGGCATCGCCAGCACCTGCGCGCCATCGATCTACAACCGCACCGTCGTCGAAGCGCGGCCGATGGATGCCTATGGCGCGCTTTACTATCTGCAGAGGCAGCCGTTCATCCGCGGCGACCGGATCGGGTTGATCGGCTGGTCGGCCGGCGGCGGCACCGTACTCATGACAATCCCGCGGCAGAGCACGGGGCGCCCCGCCGCCTTGCCGCGAGGCGATTTCCGCGCCGCCGTCGCCTTCTATCCCGCCCGGTGCAGCGCGCAGCAGCAGCCGGCGAATTGGACCAGCGATATCCCGCTGCTGGTGTTGGTCGGCGCGGCCGACGTATGGACACCGGCGGCGCCGTGCGAGGCGTTTATCGCGGGTGCGGTCGCGCGCGGATCGCATATCGAACTGCACGTCTATCCCGACGCGTACCACGAGTTCGATGCCCCGGACCTGCCGGTCCATGAACTGCCGCGATTCCGCACATCTGCCGGCGTCGTGCCGATCGTCGGCACCAACACCACCGCCCGCGCCGATGCGCTGGCGCAGGTCCCGGCTTTTCTCGCCCGCTATCTCGGCAACTGATGGCGGCGCGCCGGCACGCGGCCGGTCAGCCGCGGCTGGCGGCGCTCCAGCTTGCCGACAGTCGCGTCAGGATCGGCCGCGACGCCTCGGTCATCGCCTTGACGCCGATCTCGGAAAGCTTCGCCGACCCGCCGATGATCGTATCAAAGCCGCGCCGCGCCAGGCCCGCATTGATCTCGACCGCCTCGGCGAAGGTGCGCGCCCCCAGCAGCGCCAGCGCCGCATCGGTGCCGGCGGCAATGCCCGAGCGGGTCATGCCGCCGACCTCGACAGTCATCTCTTCGCAGGCGCGCGCCAATGCTGCCTGCGCCTCGGCGAGCACCGTCCAGCCGTCGTCCGCCGCCGCCGCCGCCAACCTGCCGGCCGCCGCTGCCGACGCACTCGGCGTCGTTGCGGTCGGCGGCATCGGCGTCGGTGCCGGCAGGTTCGCCGTTTCCAGCGCGACGGCAGCCGTTTCCGGAACGGGCAGTTCGCTCGCCGCCGCGGCCGGGGCCGCCATAGCCTCAGCAACCGCGTCCGCCGCGGTTTCGCTGGGCGCCGATTCGCGCGGCATACGTCTCGGTTTCGCGTCGCTCATCATCGATCCTCGTTCCGTTGTTCGGGCCAATACCGCACTGCACAATAGCAGACATAAGAGATTGTGTGCAGCGCACAAGAGCCGGCCACCGCGGCGGATCGGTCGAAGCTTTCCGCTGTTCGCTGATTCGTTGAACGCCTGTCGCGGCGCAAACCGTAAGATGCCGGATGATTCGCAGCCAGAAACCGGCGCCGGTCGGGCCGCGCCCGGCATTGCGCCGCAAAGGATGCCGCAACGCGGACCTCTCTTCGGAACTTGCTGCCGTGCGTCGATCGGCACCAAGCGTACGCGGGGCGAGTTTTTGACACTCCTTCAATCTTTATTTACCGTTCGGCCGGTGAATGCGAAACGGGGCGGAGTTTCGCGGGTCATGCGGGGGGGTAGCGTGCCGATGCTGACATCGCAGGGGAAGAGGCAGGGCGGTGGGCGCAGCAGGCGCGTATTCGGCATCGCTCTGCTCGCGGGCGTCGTCGCGCTCGGGCTGGGCGCGGCGCCGCCGGCCGCCGCGCATCACCGCTACCGGATGACGCGGCCGGCCGCGTCATCCGGACCGGTATTCGAATGGATCGTGCTGAATGCCGAGACCGGCCAGGTGCTGGGCGAGCAAAATGCCGACGCGCTGACCTACCCCGCGTCGCTGACCAAAATGATGACGCTGTACCTGACGTTCGAGGCATTGAACCAGGGCCGCATCACGCTCGACACGCGGTTCTACGTGTCGCCCTACGCCGCCAGCCGGGCGCCAACCAAGCTCGGTCTTGCCGCCGGCGATACCGTGTCGGTGCGCAGCCTGATCCTCGGCATCGTCACGAAATCGGCAAATGATGCCGCCACCGTGCTTGCCGAAGGGCTGGGCGGCGGCAGCGACGCGACGTTCTGTCGTTATATGAACTGGACGGCCCATCAGCTCGGCATGGACCATACGTATTACGACAATGCCTCGGGCCTGCCCGATCCGCTGCAACGCACGACGGCGCGCGACATCGCCCGCCTGGCGTTGGCGCTCTATCACCAATTCCCGCGCGAGTACCGCTACTTCGCGACGAAGGAGTTCGAGTTCCGCGGCCAGATCGTGCGCGGCCATGACCACCTGCTCGACTGGTATCCCGGCGCCGACGGGATCAAGACCGGGTTCATCGACGCTTCCGGGTTCAATCTGGCGAGTTCGGCGGTGCGCAACGGGCACCGGCTGATCGGCGTCATCATGGGCGGGCGCACGGCGCGCATCCGCGACATGCAGATGGCCTCGCTGCTCGATCAGGGCTTTGCGATCCTCGACCGCGGCCAACCCGCCCAGGTGGCGGCGGCACCGCCGATCGCCGCCGCGCCGGCGGTGGCAGCCGCGGCTCCCGTCGCCGTCGCCGCGGCGCGCCCCGCTGCCGTCGTCGTCGAGCGGGCTGCGACGGCGGAACGAAAACCCGACCTGGTGCATACGGCATTGCGGCACCTGGCGCCCGTCAGTCCGGCCGAAGCGGCGCCGCTGGCGGATCGCACTGCCAGGGACGCCGACGCCCGCGATTGGGCGATCCAGATCGGCGCATTCCGCGCGCCGGCGGCGGCCCGCCACGCCGCGCGCGAGGTCGCGCATCTGGCGATCGCCCGCGGCAAGCCGCGCCAGATCCTCGCTCCGGCCAAGGCCGAACGACGCGGTCTCTACCGCGCCCGCCTGCTGCATTTCACCGAGAGAGCGGCCGAGAACGCCTGTGCCGAGCTGCGTCGCCGCGGCTTTGCCTGCACAGTGCTGGGGCCGGGCACCGCCCGCGTCGCCAGCTGATCACCCGGGCAGCGTGAGGCCGCTGGCCGCAAGCTCGGCGGCAAGCTGGCGCTTGACGCGGTCGAGCCCGTCACGGCTCGTCGACTCGGCGCGGACGACGACAATCGCCTGGGTGTTGGACGCGCGCAGCAGCCACCAGCCGTCGGGCGTCTTCACCCGCACGCCGTCGATAGCGACGAGATCGGCGCCGCGCCGCCGCAGCCGCTCGCTGACCTCCTCGACGACGGCGAATTTGCGCGTCTCATCGCACGGGAGGCGCAATTCGGGCGTGTTGAAGACCGCCGGCAGGCGGTCGAGCATCGCCGCCAGGCTCTCGTCGGCGCGCGCCAGCACGCCCAAAAGCCGCACCGCGACATAGATCGCATCGTCGAAGCCGTACCAGCGTTCGCCGAAGAAGATGTGGCCGCTCATTTCGCCGGCGAGCGGAGCCTGTTCCGCCGCCAACCGCGCCTTGATCAGCGAGTGACCCGTCTGCATCATGACCGGGCGGCCGCCGGCGCGGGCGATTTCGTCGAACAGGACCTGGCTCGCCTTGACGTCGGCAAGGATCGGCGCGCCGGGATGGCGGCTGAGCACGTCGCGCGCCAGCACCAGCAGGATCTGGTCGCCCCACAGGATGCGGCCCTGCGCATCGACGACGCCGATGCGGTCGCCATCGCCGTCGAAGCCGATGCCGATGTCGCACCGCTCGGCGGCCACCGCCTGCTGCAGCTGCACGAGGTTCTCGGCGACGGTCGGGTCGGGATGATGGGCGGGAAACCGGCCGTCGATCGCCTCGTTGAGCAGCACGTGCCGGCCGGGCAGCCGCTTGACCAGGCTCGCCACGACCTCGCCGGTCGCGCCGTTGCCGCAATCCCACGCCACGGCGAGGCCGCGCCCGCCGTCGTAATCCCGCGCGAGACGCGCGAGGTAATCCTCGAACACGCCATGCTCGGCGATGTCGCCGCGCCGCCCCTCGGCCGGGGTCAGCGCCAGCGCCATTTGGCCGAGCTGCTGGATCGCCTCGCCGAAGAACGCCTTGCCCTGCAACACCAGCTTGAAGCCGTTGTGGTCGGGCGGGTTGTGCGATCCCGTGACCATGACGCCGGCATCGACCGCCAGCGTCGCTGCCGCGAAATACAGCATCGGCGTCGGGCCGCGGCCGACGCGCACGACGTCGGCGCCCTCCTCGGCGAGGCCGTCGATCAGCGCCGTTTCGAGCATCGGCGAAGTCAGCCGGCCGTCATAGCCGACGGCGACCCGCCCGCCCCCCGCCTCGCGCACGCGCCGGGCGAAAACGCGACCCAACGCATGCGCGTCGGCCGGCGAGAGCGTCTCGCCGACAATGCCGCGAATGTCGTATTCGCGCAGGATCGTCGGGTCGAACCGGTGTGGCATTGAGGGACCGCTCACAGGTATGATTCGAGCAGCCGGCGGAACGCGCCGCCGAGCTGCGGGTGCGCGAGGCCGAGTGCGACATTGGCTTCGAGGTAGCCGAGCTTGTCGCCGCAATCGTAACGCTTAGCGCGCGGGCGCAGGCCGTGGAACGGCTGGCCGGCGGCGATCAGCTGCTGCAGCCCGTCGGTCAACTGCAGTTCATTGCCGCTGCCGGGCTTCAGGGCGGCCAGATGGGTGAAGATTTCCGGCTGGATGATGTAGCGGCCGATGATCGTCAACGTCGAGGGCGCCGCCGCCGGCTCCGGCTTTTCGACGACGCCGCGGGCGCGCGCCAGAAAGCCGTTGTCGCTGACGACGTCGAGTACGCCGTAGCGCCGCGTCTGCTCGCGCGGCACTTCGACAACGGCGACGAGATTGCCGCCGGTCTCCTGGTAGGCATCGACCATCTGCTTCAGGCAGGACGGCTCGCCGACCATCAGGTCATCGACCAGCAGCACCGCGAACGGCTCGTCGCCGACCAGATGGCGGGCGCACCAGACGGCATGCCCCAAACCAAGCGGCCGTTGCTGGCGGGTGAAGGCGAATTGCCCGGCGGCCGGCAGCCATTCGTTCAACTCCTCGAGCAGCTCGCCGCGGCCGCGTTCGCGCAGCGTCGCCTCGAGCTCGAAGGCGATGTCGAAATGATCCTCGATCGCGCTTTTGGCGCGGCCAGTCACGAAATAGAACTCTTCGATGCCAGCCGCACGAGCCTCGTCGATCGCGTAGTGGATGAGCGGCCGATCGACGACGGTCAACATCTCCTTTGGTACGGCCTTGGTCGCCGGCAATGTCCGGGTGCCGAGTCCGGCAACCGGAAAGACCGCCTTGCGCACGGATTTCTGCATCGCATCCCTCGGTTGCGCCGGGTGCGTTAACCCACTGCCGCGGGCCTTTGCCCCCGGCAACGCTAACATCGCGTTAACAGCGCCGCCGCGCCGGCATCAAACAGCGGGGCGGCGGCTTTGTTCACCGCATCGGCTGACCGCGCGCGCAACAGCGAGCGGGCGCCGCAGCCGCGGTCAGAAATCCATTTCCAATGCGTAAAGCCCGCCGACATGGCGATCGACCGCGAAGACGATGCCGCGGTCATCGACGAACACGTCGTTGATCTGGCAGCGCCCGGCCGCCGCCTCCGGAATGTGCGGCACGAAATAGCCGACTTCCTTGGGCTGGTACGGGTTCGACACGTCGAACGCCCTGAGGCCGCCGTTGAAGAACGTGCCGAGCACGATGTCTTCGGATTTCCAGCAGCCTTCTTTCGGCAGGTTCTCCCACAGATTGTGCGCGCCGTAGCGGCCGCCGCGGCGGGCAAAGGTTTCGACCGGCGGCACCGGGCAGGTCGCGATCGATACCGGGTTTTCCTCGGTGCGGTTATCGACGATCCAGACGAGCTTTGGCCAATCGGCACCGTCGACGCGCACGCATTCGTCGCTGACGACGAGGATGTCGCGCGAGAAGAACGGCACGACCGTGTGCGTGAAGCCGGGGTTGGGCGGGTGGTAGTCCCAGCGCGCCACCATTTTCGGATGCGCCTTGTCGGCGATGTCGAGCGTAATGAGCCCGCCGTCGATATAGCCCATGTACACGCGGTCGGGCCGCTCGGGATAGACGTTGGTGTTGTGCGGCCGGAAGCCGCTGTCGAAATTCTCCGCGTGGCGCTTCGGCGGTGCGGCGTTGTCGCCCTGCTGCGTGCCGGGCAGCCACCAGCGCCCGACCTCGACCGGCTTGGCCGGGTTCTTCACGTCCCAGCACTGGTAGAACTGGTCGTCTTTCGGGTGGGTCGGCCGCGAATCCGGCGCACCGGCGCTCATGTGGATGTATTCGCCGTCGGCAAACCACAGCTGGTGCACGCCGCGCGACGTCGGCCCCGAGAGATCGACAAAGGCGATGCGTTTCGGGTTTTCCGGCACCGAGATGTCGAACAGTTCAAAGCCGGCCGGCCGCAATCCCTTGTCTTTCGTCTGGTAGGCGATCGCCATGACGTCGCCCACCGTTTCGAGGGAGTTGGAGCGCATGTGCGATTCCGGCAAATCGGCGCGGGCGACGATCTTCAACCGGCGCGGGTCGGTCACATCGACGGCGGTGAAGTTCTTCGGCGCGCTTTCGTGCGCCAGCCACAGGATGCGCCGGCCATCCTTGGCGAGCTGCATCGACATGCCCTCGCCCATGCCGCCGAAGCCGTCGAGCGAATGATGGGCGAGCTCATTGAAATTCCAGATCAGCGTATCGGCGGTTTGGCTTGTTGCGCTCTCTGCCATGTCGCGTCCCTCGCTCGGCGGGCTATGGTGGGCGGCGCACGATAAAAAGCCCGCACCGCAAAGTCCAGCGGCGGCCACACAGCAGAAGGGCCGCCCCGCGGGCGGCCCTTCTTCAGAGCGTCGGTGGCGGCTTCTGTGCCTACCGCAGTTTCAGTTTGAATGTACGCCTTCAATTCTCGTCATGGCCGGGCTTGACCCGGCCATCGCCAGACCCGCGGCTCAAGCCCGCGGGCGACGCGGAAATGGATTGATTCCGATCAATGAGACTGCGCTAGTAGCCGGCACCGCGGTGGTAGCGGTAGCGGTAGGGGACATAGGACGAGCCGACCATGACCGGTTCGTACTGCCGGAAGCTCGCAAAGCACCGCTCGCGCAGCGTCGGCAATGTGATCGGGTCGCACTCCATGCGCTCGCGGGAGCGCCGGAAGGCAAGGTTGGTCTCGAGCAGACGGTCGTAGCGATGGCTGAGGACGACGTTTTCGCGCGCCGACCAGTCGCCGTGCAGTTCGCTTTGCGGGCCGTTCGTCTCCAGTTGCGGCGCCGAGCCGTAGGCGGGCTGCTGCGGATAATTTTGCGCATGGGCCGACGGCATCGCCCCCCACGCTAATACGCATCCGGCCGCAAAGGCCAGACCCGTAATAGTCTTGCTGATCATCACCGCGGGACTCCCTCAAAGGATGGTCATCGGTAGAACAAGCCGGTCATGCACGCGGTTCCCGCGAGAATTCGGCGGCATTTTCGCAAAGCGCCTAGCTCAGCGCGGGATCGGGCAGGCCGCGGCGGCGCGCCGCCGCGCGGAGGGTGTTCGCCAGCAGGCAGGCGATCGTCATCGGCCCGACGCCGCCCGGCACCGGGGTGATCGCGCCGGCAATCCGGCACGCCGCCGGAAAATCGACATCACCGACAAGGCGCGTGCCGCCCTCGGCTGTCGTGATCCGATTGATCCCGACATCGATGACGACCGCGCCGGGCTTAATCCATTCGGCGTTGACGATCGCCGGCCGCCCGGCCGCGGCAACGACAATGTCGGCCTGGCGGCAGAGCACCGCCGGATCGCGGGATAGCGAATGGGCGATCGTGACCGTGCAGTCTGCGGCGACTAGCAACGCCGCGATCGGCCGCCCGACGAGCCGGGACCGGCCGAGCACGACCGCCGCCGCTCCGGCCAGATCCGGCCGCACGCTGCGCAGCAGCAGCATGATCCCCTGCGGCGTGCACGGCACGAGGCCGGGCGTGCCGCTCCACAGATGCCCGACATTAATGGGGTGGAAGCCGTCCACGTCTTTCACCGGGTCAACCGCCGCAACGACTGCTGCGGTATCGATGCCGGGCGGGAGCGGCAGTTGCACGAGGATGCCGTCGACGCGGTCATCGGCGTTGAGCCGGTCGATCAGGTCGAGCACGACCGATTGCGGCACGGCGGCGGCGAGGCGATGCTCGAACGAGGCGATCCCGACGGCGGCGCAAGCGCGCGCCTTGCTGCGCACATAGACGGCGCTGGCCGGATCGTCGCCGACCAGCACGGCGGCCAGACCCGGCGTAGCGCCGCAGCGGGCGCGCAACGCGGCCGCGGCCGCCGCGACGCGCCCGCGCAGCCCGGCGGCGATCGCCGCGCCGTCGATCAGCCGCGCGTCAGCCATGGCCCCGGCCTTACTGCGCCGCCTGATGCAGATAG
>DATJSO010000190.1:0-4779 GCA_035504075.1 Allostellaceae bacterium
GGCAGCTTCAGCTTCGGCCGCGGATAGTTGCGGTCGATCTTCGGCGAGAACGGCCGCGGGTCTTCTGTGCCTGTCATTTCAACGCCTCATCGTTGCAGCGGCGCGTAGCGCGTAGGGCGGAATAGCGCAGCGTATTCCGCCGCACCCGAGCGAACAAATGGCGGGATCACGCTACGCTGACCCGCCCTACCGGCCCCGCCGAGCAACCGGCGACATGGGGGACGCGCCGCCGGCGCAGGCTTGCGCAAATTCCCTGTTATTTCCCTGTTATTCCCTGTTCGCTGCAGCATCGGCTGGCGCCGCAACGGCGGATTTCGCTGCAAGACGCTGTCGTGCCTGCAAAAAATCCGCCCGGAGCGGCGGCAGCGCGGCAATCCCTGTTCATTCCCTGTTATTCCCTGTTCGGGGCGCAAAAATTCCCTGCTCGGTTGCGCAGGGAATTTTGCGGCAGCGCTTTGCAATTGCTGGCGAATTTTGCGGCAAAAAGCGTGCGGCAGGGCGCATTGCCGAAATTCCCTGTTATTGACCCAAAGCGACGACGGAGAAGGCGACGCAGCCGGTCTGGCAGAGCGCATCCCGCCGCGCCTGAGCGAACAGGGTCGCGCGCAAGCACGCCGCCTCACCGCTGCAGCAGCGCGATCAGGCTCGACGTGTCCCAGCGCTTGCCGCCCATCGTCTGCACTTGCGAATAGAACTGATCGACCAGCGCCGACACCGGCAGATGCGCGCCGTTGCGCCGCGCCTCGTCCAGACAGATCGCGAGATCTTTGCGCATCCAATCGACCGCGAAGCCGAAGTCGAACTTGCCGGCCACCATGGTCTTGTAGCGGTTCTCCATCTGCCAGGACTGCGCCGCACCCTTGGAAATGGTCGCGATCAGCTTTTCGATGTCGAGGTTGGATTTCTGGGCGAAATGCAGGCCTTCGGCGAGGCCCTGGACGCAGCCGGCGATGCAGATCTGGTTGACCATCTTGGCGAGCTGGCCCGAGCCGGAAGCGCCGAGCAGGTTGCAGGCGCGCGCGTAGGCGGCGATGATTGTCTCGGCCTTGCCGAACGGCGCCTCGTCGCCGCCGCACATCACCGTGAGAATACCGTTCTCGGCGCCGGCCTGGCCGCCAGAGACCGGCGCGTCGACGAAATCGAAACCGCGCTTCTTGGCTTCGCCGTAAAGCTCGCGCGCGATATTCGCAGAAGCCGTGGTGTGATCGACCACCACGGCGCCGGACTGTGCGCCGGCAAAAATCCCATCCGGCCCGAGCATCACTTCGCGCACGTCGTTGTCATTGCCGACGCAGGCAAACACGACATCCTGGCCGGTGGCCGCGGCCTGCGGCGTCGGCGCTTTGTTGCCGCCGTACTGGGCCACCCACTTGTCGGCCTTGGCGGCGGTGCGGTTGAACACCGTGACGTCATGGCCGCCTTTGTTTTTCAGGTGTCCGGCCATCGGGTATCCCATTACGCCGAGACCAACGAACGCGACCTTCGCCATGCTTTCCTCCGTCATCGCCTGCCCCGGGTTGGTGCGCCCCGAGCCGGTCGGTCATGACCCGGACGACTGCGGCCCGTCAACCGGGTCGGTTGACGGCCGCGGTGAGGGGGCTATGTAGTCGCCATGGCGCTGAAAGACGACGTCCTCGCTGCCCTCGGCACGGTTTTTAGTCCCGACGGCAAGCCGCTGACGGAAACCGGCACGCTGTCCGAGATCGTCGCCACCGACGGCAAGGTGTTCTTCTCCGTCACCGTCGACGCCGCCGCGGTCAAGGAGTGGGAGCCGGTGCGCGAGCGCGCCGAAGCGAAAGTCCGCGCGGTGCCTGGAGTGTCCTCGGCGCTCGTCGCGTTGACCGGGGAACGCGCCCCCGGGTCAGGCGGTGCTCCGCCGCCGCGGCGGCCGCAGATGCAACCCGGCGCCGGCCAACCCTCGCAGCCGCGCGCGGCCGGGCCGGGCGGTGGTCCCGCCGGCATCCCCGGCGTCGAAGCGATCATCGCGGTCGCTTCCGGCAAGGGCGGGGTCGGCAAATCGACCGTCGCGGTCAACCTCGCGCTCGGGCTGCGCGATCTCGGCCTCAAGGTCGGCATCCTCGACGCCGACATCTACGGCCCGTCGATGCCGAAACTGCTTGCCATCCGCGAGCGCCCGGAAACCATCGGCGGCACGCGCCTCAAGCCGATCGAGCGCCATGGCATGCCGGTGATGTCGATCGGCTTCCTCATCGAGGAAGAGACGCCGATGATCTGGCGCGGGCCGATGGTGATGTCGGCGCTCACCCAGATGCTGCGCGAGGTGGAGTGGGGCACCCTCGATGTCATGGTGGTCGACATGCCGCCCGGCACCGGCGACGCCCAGCTCACCATGGCGCAGCAGGTGCCGCTCAAAGGCGCGGTGATCGTGTCCACGCCGCAGGACCTGGCGCTGATCGATGCGCGGCGCGGCATCGCCATGTTCCGCCGCGTCAACGTGCCGGTGCTCGGCATCGTCGAGAACATGAGCTACTTCCTGTGCCCGCATTGCGGCACCCGCACCGATATTTTCGGCCACGGCGGCGCCCGCGCCGAGGCGCAGCGCCTCAACGTGCCGTTTCTCGGCGAGGTGCCGCTCGATATCGAGATCCGCGAAAAGTCCGATGCCGGCCAACCGGTGGTCGCCACCGCGCCCGACGGCGCCCACGCGAAAATCTTTCGCGACATCGCCGCGCGGGTGCGCGACGGCTTGTCCGGCGCGAGCCGCCCGGCGCCGAAGATCGTGCTCGAGGCGTAGGTCGGCTACCGCGCCGGCTCGGTCGACTCGACGCTCTCGACAGCGCGATCGACGCTTTGATCGGCGGCTTCGGTGTAGCTTACGGCGCAGGCCTTGCATTCGTACGTCCGCAGTTCCGGCAGCGCCGCAAAGCGCGGAACGGCGCGGACAAAGCGCATCGGTCGGCCGCAGCTTGGACAGGGCGGAACCGGCGGTGTGTCGTCGGAGTGGTTGTGCGTGGTTTTCATGCGCGCGTCCTCGCGCGACTGCGGCGGTCGCGCATTGATCTAAATCATTTCGCCGCCGGCGGTTGCCGCGGCGTTTTGCCTGACATCGTTAGCGCCGGCGCGGGCAGCGCGCCGCGGGCCGCGCCATCTCAGCCGACCGCGCCGCTCGCCTCGCGCCGCAGCACCTTGCCAGGCAGCGCGCCGGTATGGCGCGCGTTCTCCACCACGACCGTGCCGTTGACGAGGACCTGCGTGCGCTTGCCGCTCGGGAACTGGTGCGGCTCGCCATAGGTGGCGCGGTCGGCGAAATCGTCCGGATCGAACACGACGATGTCGGCGCAATAGCCTTGGCGCAACAGCCCGCGGTCCTTGAGCTTGAGCGCGCGGGCGGTCGCGCCGGTCATCTTGTGGATGGCGGCGGCCAGCGGCAGCACATGCTGCTCGCGCACATAGCGCGACAGAATGCGCGGAAAAGTGCCGTAGAACCGCGGATGCGGCAGGCCCTGGCCGACCACGCCGTAGGGTGCGACGCAATTGCCGTCGGAGCCGACGAGCGCATGGCGCGAAGCCACCAGCGTGCGGATGTCGTCCTCGGCGATCGAGGCCACCAGCACGCGGGTGGCGCCGCGGTCGGCGATCAGATAATCGGCGAGCGCATCGACCGGATCGGCGCCGCTTTCGGCCGCCAGCGCCGCGATGGTCTTGCCGGCGTGCTGCGGCAGGTGCGGCGAGATCGAGATGGTGACGGCCTCCCAGGACGGAATGCGCCCCCAGTTGTTGAGGCCGTCGCGGGCGATATCGGCGCGGATTTTGTCCCGCACGCCGGCTTCGGCGAGCCGCGCCAGCATCGCCGCGACGCCGCCGGCCTGCACCCAAGGCGGCAACAGATTCTTCAGCGGATTGGAGCCGGCATCGTAAGGGTAGGCGTCGCAATCGACGTCGAGGCCGCGCGCCTTGGCCTGTTCGATCATCGACAGCGCGACCGCGGCCTTGCCCCAGTTGTCGGTCCCGGAACATTTGAAATGCACGATCTCGACATGCACGCCGCATGCGTCGGCGATGTCGATCGCCTCCGCGACCGCTTCGATCACCCTGTTCGATTCGTCGCGCAGATGCGTGAAATAACCGGCATTGTGGCGCTTGAGCACGCGGCCGAGCGCGATCATCTCATCGGCCTGCGCATAAGAGCCGGGCGGCGTGAACAGGCCCGACGACAGGCCGAGTGCGCCGGCTGCGAGCGCCGCTTCGAGCAGCGCGACCATCGCGCTCATTTCGTCGGCGCGCGGCGCCCGCTCGGCCATGCCCATGACCATCAGGCGCAGCGTGTTGTGGCCGACCAGCATGCCGGCATTCACCGCCGCGGCCGGGAAAGTGTTCAGGTAATCGGCAAAATCCGTCTCGCGAAACGGCAACCACGGCGCGCTCGGGCTCAAATAATCGCGCAGCAGCGCGACCTTGCCCGGCAGCACCGGCGCGGCCGAAAAGCCGCAATGGCCGACGATCTCGGTGGTGACGCCTTGCCGGACCTTGCTCTCGGCCTTGGGATTGATCGGCAGCGTGAAATCCGAATGCGTCTTGATGTCGATGAAGCCCGGCGCCACCGCGAGCCCTCGCGCATCGATGATGCTTTTCGCCGGGCCGGTCACGGCTCCGATCGCGGCGATGCGGCCGGCTGCGATCGCCAGATCGCCGGCCACGCCGGCATTGCCGGCGCCGTCGAACAGCGTGCCGCCGCGGACGACGATGTCGTACATGCTGTTAGTCCGCGATGGCGGCGATCATGCCGCCGCGCGGCAGACATAGACGGAACCGGCGGAA
>DATJSO010000191.1:0-27976 GCA_035504075.1 Allostellaceae bacterium
GGTGCGGGGCGCGGTTGGGCCTTCATCGACCTTGCTGCGCTCGGTCGCAACACGGCGTGGAACTACGCCGCCACCGTGCTGGCTGTCGTAGCGGCGCCGATCGCGTTTCTCGCAATCGCCTTTGCCGCGATCTTCCTGGCGACGGCCCGCCGCCTGCTGACGGATGACGCGGCGTCGGTGGTCGTGCTCGCGGCGGCGTTTGTGTCGGTCATCGTAGCCGGCGTGGTGCTCGCCTGGCGCGTCGCGCGCGGCCATCGGCGGCCGTGGATGTCGCTGATCTCGCCGGATTTGCGGTTGGATTGGCGCCGGCTCGCGATCGGCGCCGGCGTCGAGGGGGCTCTGTTGTTGATCTTCCTCGGTTTCGCGCGCGTGCTGAGCGGCCGTCCCGTTGCGCCGGGGCCGGGCATGGGGCTGCCAGCGCTGGCGCTGATCATGCTGCTTGTGCCGTTTCAGGCGGCCAGTGAAGAGATGCTGTTCCGCGGCTATCTGACACAGGCGCTGGGCCGCGTCTTACGACGCCGCGGCATCATCGCAGCGATCGTCGGCATTGTGTTTGCCGCCCTGCATTTCGACGCCTACGGCGCGCTGACGATGCCGTACCTGTTCGGGCTGTCGGTGCTCTACTCGATCGTTTCGCTGCGCGACGAGCGTCTCGAATTGACGATCGGCGCGCATGCCGCGACCAATTGGTTCGGGGTCAGCATGTCCGACGCCCTCGATATCGGCAGGGGCGGCGAACAGCTGAGTTGGGCGGCCGTAGCGCTTCTCGTCGTCAACGGCGTGCTGTTCTATGTCGCGACCCGCCTTCTGGTGCGGCTCTGCGCCGCGGACCGGCCGCGCTAGAGGTGTTTCGCCTTTGCGTGGAAATCTTCTCCAACTGTGTCACCCGCGGGCTTGACCCGCGGGTCTCAAAATAGCCGGACCAAGCCCGGCCATGACGGAAGAGAGGCGATTCCGGTCAAAATCGGTAATGCGCTAGCGGCGAGCCACCCCTACCACCACCAGCCGCTGCCGCCCCAGCCATACCAGCCCCACCCGGCCCAGATGATCGTGCACCAGAAGATGACGAACAGCAGGATGATGAAGCCGAAGGCGCTGCCGCCGCCGTAATAGGAGCGGCGATAGCCGTAATAGCTGCCGCTGCTGAGCAGCAGGAGCACGATGATCGCCGCCACCACAAACCACCACCACATTGCGGCCGCCAGTTCGGACGGGAATTCCCGCCCGCGCGTGGCGCCGAGAGCGCAGCGGACCCGCCGGCGTGGAAATTGTCTTCACGGCTACGGCAGCGGGTCGCCGGGCGGCGGCGGCCGGAGGGACGTCGTCATCGTCGTGGTCTGCACCACCTTGGGCGTCGCCCACAATTCCCAAAGTGCGATGAGAAACACCACCGCGCCCACTCCCCAATGGTCCCAGGTGGCCGCGCCCAGCGGGGTAAAGCCGAGTGCCCAGGGGGCGGCGATGATCCACGCGCCGAAAATGAGTTCCAGCCATTCCTGCCACAGTTCGACGCGCGCGATGGCCGAGATCGCGACGAGGAACACGAGCGCTGCCATGACCCACGCATTCCACGCCGCCGAACTCACCATGCCGACGGGCTCGGCAACGCCGGTTGTGTGCACGCCCGATCCGAACTGCAAGACCCAGGGAGAGATGAAGAACCAGATTCCCAGCACCATGAGAACCCAATCCTGGACCCGGTTGCTCATCCGCTGCGCCACGAGACTGCTGTTGTAGTAGGCTGCCATTGCTTGTCCTCCTTACCTTTGCGTGGATTGCGGCTGTGAGGCGCCGGACTGTGCAGTGCTGCGCGGAGCGACGCGGCCTGCTGCGCTCTGTCCCGGCCGATACCGCCAATAGGGCGTGACGTTGAAGTCCTCGTAGAGCTGCGCCAGTTGACGTTCGGGAAGCCGGGTCGGCAGGTTCTTTTCATTGACCGGCACCGCCGGTTCCTGCGTCAGCGCACGTGCGCTGACCATCAGCCGATAGCCGCCGCGATAAGACGTCCAGCGCAAAGCCTCGATCGGCACCGTAAACCATTTCTGGCTGAGGCCGAGAAAACCGCCTTCCTTGATCAGCACGAGGGCCACCTCACCGCGCCTTGGGTCGATCAGCACCCGGTCGATATGGCCGATCTGCTTGCCTTTGCGCGTGTATACCGCGGCCGAGCGCATCGCCTGCGCCGAGGCCGTATGCTTTGACCACAGTGCCGCGACGACTCCCGACGGCCCGACAGCCAGCCCGCGCGCGGCCAGCCGCCGCCCGGCCGGGCTGATCGGCCCGCCGGCGATGTTGGCCGGCACATTGCCTGGTCCGCCGCCGGCGCCGCTGCCCGCGGTGCCGCCGGAGCCGGTCGTCTCGCCGGCGCCGACTGGCGGCCCCACCGTGTTCGGCTCCGATCCGATGTAGCGAGGCTGCCCCGGCCGGTAGAACGCATAGCGGCCGTCGGGGCCGGCATAAGGCCAATAACGATAGCCGTAATAGCCGTAGATGCCGGCGCGCGTGCGCTGCTGCTCAAGCGCGGCGATCTCGTCGGGATTGAGGCGCGGCGCCTTTTCGAGCTTCGCCGCCGCTATCTTCAGCGTAATCGGCCCGCTCGCGTTTTCCGTGGGCATGATGGCCGCCCACGGCAGGGCGATGACCTCGCCGTTCAGGTGGAAATTGCCGCGCCCGGCGACGGTGACAAAATCGACCGCGCCGTTCGCGGTGTTGAGCACGACGCCATTGACGCGGCCCGCGTCGTGCCCCTGCGCGTCGCGCAGCGGGCGGTTGAGCAATTGCCGTGCCGAGACCACGGCGATCGCGGATTGCGACGCGCCGGCCCGGGCACCAGGATTGCTTCCGGTCCCTCCGGCGTGGGTCTGCGCCATCGCCGGCAGCGGCAGCATCAGCCCGAGCACCAGAATCGAAACCATCGGCGAACGCCGAGCCGCTCGTTGCATGCGTATTCTCCTTGCGCCCGTGCGTGTGCCTATTGATTTGAACCGCGCGCCGATCCGCCGAATTCCGCTCTCCCGCGGCGGTTGGACAGACAAGGGGCGCTTCGCCGCGTGCGGCGGTAGCGTGCGGCATTGCTCCGGGACCTTGACAATGGCGAAATCGCTGAAATCGGGTTAGAAGCGCCGCCATGCATTGGTTTTGGGCGATTGTCGTCGGGTTTCTCGCCGGCGCGGTCGCGCGGGTCATTATCCCGGCGCCCGGCGGCTGCCTGGTGACAACCGTGCTCGGCATCGCCGGCGCTGCGTTCGCGACTTGGCTCGGACAGCAGGTCGGATGGTATGGGCCGAGCGAAGGCGCGCATTTCGTCGGCGCGATCGTCGGCGCCGTACTGATCCTGGCGATCTACCGCGCCCTGCTGGGTCCGCCGCGGCTCTGACGCCGGGTTCCCGAGGGGTTTGTTCGCACCTGCGAGATGCGGTAATTTGGCCCTGCCGTAACCATCTGTAGGTCGCGGCGGCGCCGCTGACCGGTGCGGCGTTCGCCGCGATTTTCGTTATAGCTCAACGCAGAAGAAGGCCGTGGCCGTCACTTCCTCGCCTACCGTCCCGCCGCCCGCCGGACCCGACATTTCCTCGATCGCGATCGAAGAGGAGATGCGCCGCTCGTATCTCGATTATGCGATGAGCGTCATCGTCGCGCGCGCGCTGCCCGATGTCCGCGACGGACTGAAGCCGGTGCATCGCCGCATCCTCTATTCGATGCAGCTTAACGGGAACCTGTGGAATCGGGCTTATCGCAAATCGGCGCGCATCACCGGCGATGTGATGGGCAAGTACCACCCGCACGGCAGCCAGGCGATCTATGAGGCGATGGCGCGGCTGGCGCAGCATTTCTCGATGCGCCTGCCGCTGATCGACGGGCAGGGCAATTTCGGCTCCGACAGCGATCCGCCGGCGGCCGAGCGTTATACCGAGGCGCGGCTGGCACGCGTGGCCGAATCGCTGCTCGACGACCTCGACAAGGACACGGTGGATTTCCAGCCGAATTACGACGAGACCGAACAGGAGCCGAAGGTTCTGCCGGCCGGCTTCCCGAACCTTCTCGTCAACGGCGCGCAAGGCATCGCGGTCGGCATGGCGACCAATATCCCGCCGCACAATCTCGGCGAGGTCATCGACGCATGCTGCGCCTATCTCGACAACCCGGCGATTACGATCGGCGAGCTGATGCAGCATGTGCCGGCGCCGGATTTTCCGACGGGCGGCATCATCATTGGCCGCGCCGGTGCCAATGCCGCCTATCAGACCGGGCGCGGCGCTATCGTGCTGCGCGCCAAATCGCATGTCGAGGAGGCGGGCAAAGACCGCGACGCGATCGTCTTCACCGAGATGCCGTATCAGGTCAACGGCGAGACATTGCAGAAGCGCATCGCCGAATGCGCCCGCGAAAAGCTCGTCGAAGGCATCTCCGACATGCGCGACGAGACCGATCGCGACGGCGTGCGCCTGGTGATCGAGTTGAAGCGCGACGCGGATCCCGACATCGTGCTCAATCAGCTCTATCGGCATACCGCGCTGCAGACGAGCTTCGGCGTCAACATGCTGGCGCTGAACGGCGGTCGGCCCGAGCTGATGACATTGCGCGACGTGATCACCGCCTTCGTCGCGTTCCGCGAGGAGGTCATCACCCGGCGCACGACCTACCTGTTGAACAAGGCGCGTCAACGCGCCCACATCCTGGTCGGACTTCTCGTCGCGGTCGCCAATATCGACGAAATCATTGCGTCGATCCGCGCCGCGCCTGACCCCGCTGCCGCGCGCGCCGCGCTGATCAGCCGGCGCTGGCCTGCCGGCGACACCGGCCCGCTCGTCGCGCTCGTCGGGGAAGAGGGCAGGGGGCTTGGCCCGGACGGCACCTATCAGCTGTCGGACGAACAGGCGCGCGCGATCCTCGACTTGCGCCTGCAACGGTTGACCGGCCTCGAACGCGACAAGATCGCCGACGAACTGCGCGAACTCGTCGCCGAGATCGGCGGCTATCTGGAAATCCTGCGCTCGCGCGCGCGCCTTATCGAAGTGCTGCGCGGCGAACTTTTGAAGATCAAGGAGCAATTCGCGACGCCGCGGCGCACGGCGATCGAGGAGATCGAGTTCGAGGCCGATATCGAGGCCCTGATCCAGCGCGAGGACATGGTCGTTACGGTCAGCCACGCGGGCTATATCAAGCGGGTGCCGCTGTCGACCTACCGCGCCCAGGCGCGCGGCGGCCGCGGCCGCGCCGGCATGGCGATGCGCGACGCCGATTTCCTCTCCCAGGTGTTCGTCGCCTCGACCCACGCGCCGGTCCTGTTCTTCACGTCGTCCGGCCGCGTCTACAAATTGAAGGTGCACCGCCTGCCCTTGGGTACGCCGCAGGCGCGCGGCCGGCCGATGATCAACCTGTTGCCGATCGCCGAGGGCGAGACGATCTCGACGGTCATGCCGCTACCCGAAGACGAAGAGGGCTGGGCCGATCTGACGGTCATGTTCGCGACCGCCAAGGGCAATGTGCGGCGCAACGCGTTGAGCGACTTCTCCGATATCCGCGCCAACGGCAAGATCGCGATGAAATTCGAGAACGAGGATGCCGACGACCGGCTGATCGCGGTCGCCACCTGCACCGATCTGCATGACGTGCTGCTGGCGACGCGCAACGGCAAGGCGATCCGCTTCCCGGTCGCCGACGTGCGCATCTTCGCCGGCCGCAGCTCGGTGGGCGTGCGCGGCATTCGTCCGCTGGGCGACGACCAGGTCATCTCGATGTCGATCCTGCGGCACGAGGAGGCCGCGCCCGATACCCGCAACGCCTATCTGCGGATGGCGCGTGACCGTCGTCGCCAGATGGGCGAGGAGAGCGAACTGGCCGAGGCGCAGAACGGCGAACACGGGCCGGACGACGGCAACGGCACGGACGAGGCGGCGCTGTCGGAAGAACATTTCGCCGACCTCGCGGCGCGCGAGGAATTCGTGCTCTCCGTCACCGAAAAAGGGTTCGGGGTGCGCAGCTCGGCCTATGACTACCGCATCACGGGGCGCGGCGGCCAAGGCCTCAACAATATGGATCTGAGCCGCCGCAGTGATGCTGTCGGCGCGGTGTTTCCGGTTGGTCACAACGATCAGATCATTGCGATAAACGATACCGGCACGGTCATTCGCATGCCGGTGCACGATATCCGCATTGCCCGCCGGGGCAGCGCCGGAGTCGTCATCTTCCGCATTGGCGAGGGTGAGCGCGTCGTCTCGGTGGCGCGCCTGCCGGAAGCCGAGGAAAACGGCGATGGCAATGAGACCGATAAATCGGACGCCAACGAAATCGATGAAATCGAGGGGGACGATCAGCCATGAGCCAGCGCATCGGGGTCTATCCCGGAACGTTCGATCCGATCACCTATGGCCACACCGATGTAATCCGCCGTGCGCTGCATGTCGTCGATCGGCTGGTCATCGGCGTCGCCCGCAACGACGCCAAGGGGCCGCTATTTTCGATCGATGAGCGCGTCGCGATCGTGCGCGAGGAACTCGACAATCTGGAGAACGGCGCCGGCAGCCGCGTCGAAGTACGGCCTTATGCCAGCCTGCTGATGCATTTCGCCGAAGAGGTCGGTGCCGGCGTCATCGTGCGCGGCCTTCGGGCGGTCTCCGATTTCGAGTATGAATTCCAGATGGCGGCGATGAACGGGCGGCTCAATCCCAACATCGAAACCGTGTTCCTGATGGCGTCCGACCGCTTCCAGTTCATCGCGTCGCGCCTGGTGAAAGAGATCGGCGCGCTGGGTGGCGACATCTCGCATTTCGTCAGCCCGCGCGTCGCTGACCGTCTCATCGCCCGCTTCAACGGCGCCGAACCGCCGCGTCGGGCCAAATAGAAGCGGGCGCCTATCGCGGCAAACCCAATCGCCGGCTGGCGAGGCGGGCGCCCTCGGCCATCGCGGCAAGCTTTGCCCATACGACATCCTCGGTGACCCGGCCCATGCCGGCCGAGGTATCAAAGCCGCAATCGGTCGCGGCCAGCACGCGCGTCGGGTCGCCCACCGCCTGCGCGACGCGCTCGATGCGGTCGGCGACAACTTCGGGGTGCTCGACAAAGCTCGTCAAATCGTCGATGACGCCGGCCGCGATGACCTGGTCGTCGGCCAACGGATGTTGCGCGAGGACGCGGTATTCGTGCTGATGGCGCGGGTTGGCGAAGGGCAGCACGAAGCCGCCGACATTCGCCCGTTCGAGGATCGGCAGGATGTCGGCCAGTGGCACGTCCTTGTCGTGCGGCCCCTCGTAATTGCCCCAGCAGACATGCAGCCGCACGCGATCGCGCGGCACGTTGGCGATGGCGTCGTTGATCGCGGCGACGACGCGCTCGACAAAGCCGAGAAACGCGCCGAGCGGCTGGTCGTTGTAGGACAGATGGTGCTCCAGCGCGAGATCGGGGCAATCGAGCTGCAACAGGAAGCCGGCCGCGACGATCGCCTCGTATTCAACCTTCAATGCGGTCGCCACTGCGGCCAGATAGGACTCTTCGGTATCGTAATGCTCGTTCTTCATTGCGGCGGCGATGATGCCCGGCGACGGCGCGGTCATGAAGGGTTCGGCAAAAGCGCCGGGATGCGCCTCGAGCGCGGTCTTGAAATCGGCAATCTCGGCTATGAGCGGCCCGTCATCGACATAGCGCACTTCGCCCACCGCACGCGGCGGCTGCATGTTGCCGACCGCCTGGCGCGCCGCCAACGTCTCGGCCATCTGCTGCTTCAGCAGCGGATAGCGTTCGACATCGCCGCGCGGCCAGCGCTGCCAGCTGCCGCCAAACCCGCTCATGCGATGCCGCACATACAGAAAAAACGCCTCGCGCTGCTGCTCGCCGTTATTGGCAACGTCAATGCCGGAGGCGATCTGCCGCTCGACGACATGGCCGAGCGCCCGCTTGCCGAGCCGGTCGATCTCCTCGTCATCGACCGGATTGCCGCGTGCCCGCTCGACATAGAGCCGCACGAGTTCGGGCGGGCGCGGCAGGCTGCCGGTATGGGTCGTCAGGATACGCTCGCCGCTCCATTGCATCGCTCCCTCCCTTTCGTGCTCAATAGCCGAGCGCCAGGCCGTCCTTGCGCGGGTCGGAGCCGCCGATCAGCGCGCCCTTCGCATGGTCGATCCAGATCGCCTGGCAACCGCCGAGCGGCACCTTGACGACCTCGATGTCATGACCGCGCCGCGCCAGATCCTCGACGACGGGCGCCGGGTTCGTCGGCTCAACCCGCAGCTTGCCGCGGAACGCGAAGCTGCGCGGCGCTTCCGCCGCCTGCTGCGGGTCGAGGCCGCGGTCGAGCATGCGGTGCAGGAAATGCGCGTGGCCGGCCGCCTGGTATTGCCCGCCCATGACGCCGAACGGCATGACCGAACGGCCGTCCTTGACCAGCATCGCCGGGATGATCGTGTGGAACGGACGCTTGCCGGGCGCGATCGCGTTCGGGTGGCCCGGGATCGTACGAAAGCCGCTGCCGCGGTTCTGCAGCAGCACGCCGCTTTCCGGCGCGACGATGCCGCTGCCGAAATTGGAGAACAGGGAGTTGATAAACGAGCAGGCGTTGCCGTCACGATCGACCGCGCAGAGGTAGACCGTGTCGGCGTGCAGCGTGCCGCCGTGCCATTCGTTGCCGGGCAACACGGCGTCCATGCTGATCTGCCGGCGCGCCCGCTCTGCCCAGGCGTCGGACAGAAATTCCGCAACATCGACCGCCGCCTGCGCCGGGTCGGCAAAGCAATCGTCGCGCACGCGGTAGGCCGCCTTCGTCGCCTCGGCCAGCAGATGCAGCCGGTCGGCTTCGCTGAAACCGTCGCCTGTGAGGCGAAATCCTTCGAGCTGGCGCAGGATCATCAGCGCCGCCAGCCCCTGCCCGTTCGGCGGGCATTCGTAAACCTCGCAGCCGCGATAGGGCGCGTGGATCGGTTCGACCCATTCCGCGTGCTGTGCGGCGAAATCCTCCTCCTCGTGCAAGCCGCCCAGCGATTTCAGCCGCGCCACGATCTCGCGCGCGACCGCGCCCTCATAAAAGGCCGCCCGGCCGTCACGGCCGATGTTGCGCAATGTGCGGGCGAGCGCCGGGTTGCGCATCGTCTCGCCGGCCTCGGGCGGCCGGCCGTCCTTCAGGAACAGCGCGGCGGTCACCGGATCCTGCAATTTCCAGGCAAGCCGATGCCAATCGTAGGAGACCCGGGGCGTCACGACATAACCCTCTTCGGCCGCCTTTGCCGCCGGCTCGAACAGTTCTGACAACGGTTTCGAGCCGTATTTCTCGTGCAGCCGGCACCAGGCGTCGACCGCGCCGGGCACGGTCACGGCGTGCGGTGTCTGTACCTCGATGTCGCGGATCTGGCGTTCGGCGTACCATTCGACGGTCGCCTTCTGCGGCGCCCGGCCGGAGCCGTTCAGCGCCACAGGCGGCGCGCCTTTCTGCGAATAGAGCACAAAGCAGTCGCCGCCGACGCCGGTGCTCTCGGGTTCGACGACCGATTGCATCGCCACTGCGGCGATCGCCGCATCCATTGCATTGCCGCCGGTGCGCAGCACATCGAGGCCGGCGAGCGTCGCGCGCGGCGCCGAGGTTGCCACCATGCCGTTTGCCGCCATCGCCGCCGAACGTCCGGGAAGATTGAAATCGCGCACCCTGCCCCTCGCTTCATTGGGTCGCGCCATTCCTGCATCTCCGACGGCGCGCGGTCAATTCCACCGATAGCGCGGCTGGCCTGCCGCAAGCTCCTATGGCAAGCTCCGTTAGGAACGCCTGGGAGCGACGGATCGATGAACATTGCGCGTCTCGATCACCTCGTGCTGACCGTCGCCGACATTGCGCGCACCTGCGAATTTTACACGCGCGTGCTCGGCATGCAGGTCGTCCGGTTCGGCGAGGGCCGCACCGCGCTGCATTTCGGCCAGCAGAAAATCAATCTGCATCCGGCCGACAACATTCCGGGCCTGGTGGCGGACAAGCCGACCCCCGGCTCCGGCGACCTGTGTTTCGTCACCGAAGTGCCGCTCGGCGAGGTCGTCGCGCATCTCGCCCGCTGCGGCGTTCCGATCGTCGCCGGGCCGGGACCGCGCGCCGGCGCGATCGGTACGATCCAGTCGGTCTATATCCGCGACCCTGACAACAACCTGATCGAGATTTCGAACTATTAGGCGCCGGCCGACGCCTCGCGCCGTTGTCCGAAGCCGGGGATCGTGCGGATTACCTGCTTCACCTGTTCGGCGGTGATGAGCCGCGTGCATTCAAATTGGCGCGGCGTGTCGGCATGACGCGGGCACCACAGGAAGTCGTGGTGGTCAAAGCGGTGCCGCGGATCGTTCCAGCAGCTGTTGCAGGCGTGATAGTTGATGACCCGGTACGGCGTCGCGAACTCGTTGGTCGGATGGGTGAAGCCGCTGATCATGACAACCGGCGTGCCGACCGACCAGGCGAGCCAGGCGAGGCCGCTCGACAGGCCGATAAAGAAGTCGGCATGGCGCAGCCAGCGCGCGCGCTCCTGCAGCGGCCGGTCGCCAGTCTCGTCCTCGACGCCGTGCGGGATGTGGTTCCACACGATGCCGGTGCCGTGCACCGGCTTCTGGTCGATGCACACGACGCGGTAGCCGTGCTCCTTCAGGAAGCGGACGAGTTCGTGCCAGCCCAGCGGATTATTCCAGCACTTGCTCTGCGTCGTCGATTGTACCGCGATGCACACATACGGCTCGGTGATCGGTCGACTGTCGTCGGCCAGCGCGATCCTCGGCGGCACTTCCGTCGGATCGACGCCGAGGATGTAGCCGGCGGTCCGGTGCAGCCCGACATGGCGGAAATCCGTCGGCTGGTATACGCAATCCTTGTCGTCAAAGAACAGCCCGATCGAATAGGTCGCATAATACCGCTGCGGCTCGACGCCCTCGTGCCCGACGAATTCGATATCGGGGTAATTTGGTTGAAACAGCGGGATCAGCCGCTCCGCCATCGCGCAGGTCAGGCGGCATTTGTGCTTGTCGCGGAATTTCACGGCATAGGGAAACCAGCCGAGCGTGTCCCCCAGCGTCCCGATCGGGAAGTTGATCAGCACCGGCTGGCCTTCGGCCGAATAATCGTGGCGCAACAAATTCTCGCCCTGCTGCCACGCCTCGAGGCGAAAGCGCACATAATAGCGCTTCGTGCTGCTGACCCGGCCGGCCTTCAATTCGGTCTCGTAGAGGATGTTTCCGGTGTCAAGATCGGAGATGCGCACCCGCCAGGGATGCTCGCTCTCCGGCGCGACGATGCGGCAGCCTTCGTTAAAGTCGAAACGCAGGCCGTTGGGTCCGGGTTGCGTCGGCAGCGGCGCCGCCGCCGGATAAGCGGGCTTCGGCGCCGCATCCCCCGATTGGCGCGCCGGCACGGCGCCGGCCGACGCGGACGATTCCGCTGCCGATGCCAAAGCCGACACTTCTGCCTCGGGCGATATCGGCGGTTTGTCGATCATACCGTCCAAGCGGCCGGCTCCTCATTCTTTCGGATCGGAACGGGGCAATTTAATTCGCTCGACAGCAACACTCAATTGGCGGCGGGATTGTCAGGGGCGCCGTGCTGATGTCAGGCTGAAGCGGTTAACGAAAGGATAAGCATGGGCGAATTCGCGTTGGGGCAGCCGGTGCCGCGCTTCGAGGACCCGCGGCTGCTGAAGGGTGGCGGCCGTTATGTCGATGACATGGTGTTGCCGCGCATGGTGTTCGGTCACGTGCTGCGCTCGCCGCACGCACATGCACGCATCCGCCGAATCGATACGAGCCGCGCCGAGGCGGCGCCGGGCGTGCTGCTGGTGCTGACCGGCGCCGAGTGGCGCCAATCCGGCTGGGGCGACCTGCCGATCGCGGGCGGCATGAAGCGGCCGGGCGGCTTGCCGTCCTATCGGCCGCGGTTTCCGGCGCTGGTCGAAGACCGGGTGCGCTGGGTCGGCGACTATGTCGCCTTCGTCGTCGCCGAGACGAGGGCCGCGGCAATGGACGCGGCCGAACGGATCGAGGTCGAGTACGAGCCGCTGCCCGCAATCGTATCGACCGCGGCGGCGGCGAGGCCCGGCGCGCCGCTTGTGTGGGACGATTGCCCGGACAATGTCTGCTTTGTCCACGAGGTCGGCGACACGCGGGCGGTCGAGGCCGCGTTTGCCGGCGCCGATCGCGTGGTCAGGCGGCGCCTCGTTGTCAACCGCGTCACCGCCGCGGCGATGGAGCCGCGTGGCGCGCTCGCCGACTACAGCGCGGCCGAAGAGCGCTACACGATCTACACGACGCTGCAGCGCACACACGCCTATCGCGCCGACCTGGCGCAGATCATCGGCGTGCCGGAGAGCCGCGTGCGGGTCGTCGCCGGCGATATCGGCGGCAGCTTCGGCATGAAGTCGGCGATCTACAACGAGGTCGCGCTCGTGCTGCTGGCGGCGCGGATGCTCGGCCGGCCGGTCAAATGGACAAGTACCCGCTCGGAAGCCTTCCTCAGCGACGCTCAGGCCCGCGACCACGTGACCGAGGCCGAATTGGCACTCGACAAGAACGGGCATTTTCTCGCGTTCCGCACCCGCACGATTGCGGCAGTCGGCGCCTATGCGCAGGCAGCCTCGAACGTCTTCGTGATGAACCTCGGCACGCTGGCCGGCGTCTACCGCACTCCGGCGATACACGCCGAAGTGACCGCCGTGTTCACCAACACCAACCCGATGCGGCCCTACCGCGGCAACGGCCGGCCGGAATTCGCGTATGTCATCGAGCGTATGGTTGACGAAGCGGCGGCCGAGACCGGCATCGATCGCGTCGAACTGCGCCGGCGCAACCTGATCCCGCCCGAGGCGATGCCGTTCAAAACGGGGCTCATCTTCACCTACGATTGCGGCGAGTTTGCAAGGAGCCTCGACCTCGCGCTCGACTTTGCCGATGTCGCCGGGTTTGCGGCGCGTCGTGCCGAGGCGGGCGCGCGGGGCAGGCTGCGCGGCCTCGGTCTTTCGCACACGATCGAGCGCGCCGCCGCCGGCGGCTTCGAGGCGGCCGAATTGCGTTTCGACAAGGGCGGCACCGCGACCCTCGTATCGGGTTCGATCACCCAGGGCATGGGCCACGAGACGATCTACAAGCAGCTCGTGTGCGATCGCCTCGGTCTCGATCCACAGCGCGTACATTACATCCAGGGCGACACCGACAAGGTCGCGATCGGCGAGGGCACCGGCGGGTCGCGCACCGCGACGCTGGGCGGCTCGGCCGTCTATCTCGCAACCGAAAAGATCGTCGCCAAAGCCAGGCAGATTGCCGCGCATCTGCTCGAAGCCGCCGAGGCCGACATCGATTTTGCCGACGGCCTGTTCCGCATCGCCGGCACCGACCGCGTGCTGCCCCTGGCCGACATCGCCGCCGCGGCCTGGGAGCCGAGAAACCTGCCCGACGGCATGGAGCCGGGCCTGGTCGGCAGCGCGGCCTACGCGGCAAAGGAGCAGAACTTCCCGAACGGCGTCCATATCTGCGAACTCGAAATTGACCCCGACACCGGCGAGATCGAGATCGACCGCTATTACGTCGTTGACGATGTCGGCACGGTCATGAACCCGTTGCTGCTTGAAGGCCAAATCCGCGGCGGCGTCGCGCAGGGGATCGGCCAGATCGTCATGGAAGACATCCATTTCGATCCCGCCTCGGGACAGCTCGTGACCGGCTCCTTCATGGATTACGCGATGCCGCGGGCCGATACGCTGCCGGACATGTTGTGCGAGACCAGCCCGGTGCCGACGCAAACCAATCCGCTGGGCGTCAAGGGCGCGGGGGAAGCCGGCGCGGTCGGCGCAATGCCGGCGGTCGGCAACGCGCTGGCCGATGCGCTCGGTTCGCTCGGCATCCGCGACGTGCCGATGCCGGCGACACCGGAGCGGCTGTGGCGGGCGATCCGAGCGTCCGGACGCTAGCTGCGCTCGCGGCCCGACCGCGCCTCAGGCGGCAAGCCGTTGCCGGGCGGCGGCGCGGATTGCCGCGGCGCCCTTTTCCGCGATCATGATCGTCGGCGCGTTGGTGTTGGTCGAGGTCACGCTCGGCATGACCGCGGCGTCGATGACGCGCAAGCCGTCGATGCCGTGCACGCGCAACTGCTCATCGACAACCGCCATCTGGTCGCGACCCATTTTGCACGTGCAGGTCGCGTGGAACACGGTCGAGCCGGTTCGCCGCAGGTAATCCAGCAATGCGTCGTCGCTGTCGATATTCTTGCCCGGCAATATCTCCCCGACGATGTAGGGTTGCAGCGCCGGCGCCGCGAAAAGCCGTCGCGCGGCGCGCAAGCCGCCGATCGCCGCGCGCCGGTCGGTCTCGTGCGACAGATAGCGCGGGTTGATCGCCGGCGCCTCCCGCGGCTCGGCCGATTTCGCCTCGACATAGCCAGTTGACAAAGGCCGCATCTGCCACATCCCGCCCGTCATGCCGGGCTTGTCGTCGAGCCGGCGGATCGGCCCCGGCGCAAAGCTGCCATTGGCAAACAGGATCTGCACGTCGGGCGTCGCCGATTCTTCGAGCACTTTGACCGAGGCGCAGACCAGCGAGGCGGCATAGGTCAGCATGCCGGTGCCGCTCAACACATAGCGCATGACCTCGGCCGCGAACGGCAGCCCGCGCGACTTTTCGTTCAGCGTCGGGATGCCCTGCACCTCGCATGTCACGCGCGCCAGGAAATGATCCTGCAGATTCCTGCCGACGCCGGGCAATGCGTGCGCGACCGCGATGCCGACGCGGCCGAGATGGTCGGGGTCGCCGATGCCGGACAGTTGCAGGAGGTGCGGTGAGCCGATCGCACCGCCGGAGAGGATCACCTCGACCAACGCGTCGGCCCGCTCCGTATTGCCGCCGGTGCCGCGCGAGAATTCGACGCCGACCGCGCGGCGGCCGTCGAGCACGACGCGGTGCACGAGCGCGCCGGTCACGACCTGCAGATTGGGCCGGCGCAGCGCGGGGCGCAGATAGGTGCGCGCGGCGCTCTGCCGCCGGCGGCCGCGTCGCGTCTGCTGCACCCAGCCGATGCTGGGGCCGGCGGCGGGCGCCAGGTGGTTCACGTCGGCATGGTATTCAAGGCCGATCTGCGTCCCGGCCTCGATGATCTTATGGCACAGCGCCGGCTGGTCGGCGGTACGCGACGTGAGCAGCGGCCCCTCGTCGCCGTGGAATTCGTCGGCGCCGCCCTGCCAGCTTTCGGCGCGCTTGAAAAAGGGCAATACGTCGTCCCATGCCCAGCCGCGGTTGCCGAGCTGCGCCCAATGGTCGAAATCCTCGGGCTGGCCGCGCACATAGATCATGCCGTTGATCGACGACGAGCCGCCCAGCACGCGGCCGCGCGGGTAGAGGATTGCACGGCCGGCGACGCCCTCGTCCGGCTCGGCGACATAACCCCAGGTCAGGGTCTTGTGGTCGAGCAGTTTCATGTACCCGGCCGGGATGTGAATGAGCGGATTGCGGTCGGGCGGCCCCGCCTCGATCAAGAGGACGCGCGTCGCCGGGTCGTCCGACAGCCGGTTGGCCAAGACGCACCCCGCCGAGCCGGCCCCGACAATCACGTAATCCGCCTGCATGTGTTTTCCTCCCGACCTTTCGGGCAAGCCTATCGTCTGCGATCCGGGATTTACAAGGTGCGGTGTCGGTCCTCGGCGTTGCGACGCGAAAAAGAATCGCTTAAATTAAGCGCAGGTTGCCTGTGGATTAAGAAGTGGAATGGAGAGGAGCCGAATGCGTCGGATCGGGGCGGCGAGAGTTGGCGTAATCGGCTTGGCGATCGTGGCGGCCGTCACCGGCATCGCGCGGCCGGCATCGGCTTCTTTGTTCACGATCGACATCGTGCAGGACGGCAGCAACGTCGTCGCGACCGGCACTGGGTCGATCGACATCTCAGTTCTCAGCCTCCAAACGGGTGTGACGACGTCGGGAGGCTTCATGAACCCCGGCCTCGACATTCTGGATATAGGTTCGGCATCAGGCGTGGGGGATCTCTATTCCGGCGCCGTTTCGGGACCAGCCGATTTCGGTTCCGGCGGCGCCCATCTCGCGAGCGCAAGCATCGGCGATGTCGTCGGTATCTCCGCAGCAGACCTCGTCGTTCCAGACGGTTACGTCTCCGACGCGGCGCTTTCCGGCGATGCAACCTGGGATAATGCGACGTTCAGCAGCCTTGGTCTGACGACCGGCACCTACACCTGGACGTGGGATAGCGGCGCGGACAGCCTCGTCGTCAACATTGGCGCGACCGGTGTGCCCGAGCCGGCCTCGCTGACGCTGCTGGCGTCCGCCCTGCTTGGCCTCGGCGCCGCACGCCGGCGCAGGAAGGCCTGAGCCCCGCTTTTCCGCCTCTCTCGCCTCGTCGCCCCCACACAAGCAGCGGCCGGCGGCAAGCTCCGGTTCGCGGCGCCGGCTTCCCACTTGCGCGGGAATGACGGGAGAATTTACGCCGCCAGTTTCTGGCGCGCCGCGCTCTTCAGCATCACCGCGCCCTTTTCGGCGATCATGATCGTCGGTGCATTCGTGTTGGTCGAGGTGACGGCAGGCATGACCGAGGCGTCGATGACGCGCAAGCCTGCGATGCCATGCACGCGCAACTCGCTGTCGACGACGCTCATGGGATGCGGCCCCATCATGCACGTGCAGCTGGCGTGGTAGACCGTGTTGCCGTTGCGCCTGGCGTAATCCAACAGCTCGTCGTCGCCCTGCACGTTGGCGCCCGGCAGCCGCTCGGCGCCGATATAGGGCGCCAGCGGCGACGCCGTGAACAGCCGGCGGGCAAATTTGAGGCCGCCGACAATCGCCCGCCGGTCGCTCTCCTCCGTCAGGTAGCGCGGGTTGATCGTCGGCGCGTCATGCGGGTCCGAGGATTTTGCCAGCACGTAGCCGCGCGACAACGGCCGCATCTGCCACGGCCCACCGGTCAGCCCCGGCTCGGCTTCGAGCTGGCCGATCTGGCCGTCCTTGAAGCTGCCCGGCGCAAACGAGATCTGAACGTCGGGAGTCGCCGACTCCGGCAGTATCTTGACCGAGGCGGCGATCAGCGAGGCGCTGTAGGTGAGGATGCCCTTGCCGCTCGCCAGATAGCGCAGCACCTCGCCGGCCAGCGGCAGGCCGCGGGCGCGTTCGTTGGCAGTCGCCATGCCGTGGATCGGGTAGGTGACGCGCACGACGTAGTGGTCCTGCATGTTCTTGCCGACGCCCGCCAGTCCATGCACGACCGGCACGCCGATCTTGGCCAGATGCTCCGGATCGCCGATACCCGAGATCTGCAACAGGTGTGGCGAGCCGACCGCGCCGGCCGCGAGGATCACTTCGCGCACCGCCTCGGCGCGTTCGACCTCGTCTCCCCTTGCGCCGCTGCGCGAGAATTCGATGCCGGTCGCACGCTTGCCGTCGAACACGATCCGGTGCACGAGCGCCTTCGTGATGAGCTGCAGATTGGGGCGCCGCAATGCCGGGCGCAGGTAGCTGCGCGCGGTCGAGGCGCGGCGGCGGCCGCCGCGGGTCTGCTGGCACCAGCCGATGCTGTCGCCGGCGCCGGGCGGCAGGTTGTTCACATCCTCGCGGTATTCAAGGCCGAGTTCGAGGCCAGCCTCGATGACCTTGGCGCAGATTTCCGAACGCTCCATGCGCGAGGTGAACAGAAATCCGTCCTTGCCGTGCACGTCGTCGGCATCGCCGCTCCAGCGCTCGGCCTTTTTGAAATAGGGCAGGCAATCGTCCCACGACCAGCCGCGGTTGCCGAGCTGCGCCCAGTGGTCGAAATCCTCCGGTTGGCCGCGAATGTAGATGAGGCCGTTGATCGATGACGAACCGCCGAGCACGCGGCCGCGCGGGTAGATGATCTCGCGTCCGTCGCAGGCCTCCGCCTTGAACCCCCAGGTCAGCGTCTTGTGGTCGAGCATTCGCATGAAGCCGGCCGGGATATGGATCAGCGGGTTCCAGTCGCTGCCGCCCGCCTCGATCAACAGCACCCGCGTGCCGGGGTCCTCGCTCAGCCGGTTGGCCAGGACGCAGCCGGCCGAGCCGGCGCCGACGATGACATAGTCCGCCTGCATGCGCTTTCTCCCGTGATTTCTCCGGATCGCAGACCTGCGCTGCCGCGCTCCGCTGCCACATCCTATGTTGTGCCGGGACAGTCTAGCGCATTGCCGCCGCACCGAAAGACGTTTCGACCCCTATGTGGTCGCCGATCCGAAGCGGATGCCTTGCGCCAGCGGCAGGTCGCGCGAATAATTGACCGTTGTCGTGACCCGCCGCATATAGGCCTTCCAGGCGTCGCTGCCGGCTTCGCGGCCGCCGCCCGTCTCTTTCTCGCCGCCGAATGCGCCGCCGATCTCCGCCCCGCTCGGCCCGATATTGACGTTGACGATGCCGCAATCGCTGCCGTCAGCGGCCATGAAGCGTTCGGCTTCGCGCAGATCGGTCGTAAAGATGCTCGATGCGAGACCCTGCGGCACGGCATTGTGCGACGCGATCGCCGCGTCGAGGTCGCGATAGCGCATCGCATAGAGGATCGGGCCGAAGGTCTCGCACGCGACGAGCGCGGTCTGCGCCGGCATCTCGACGAGCGCCGGGCGTACGTAATATGCCTCAGGCCAGCGCTCGGCCAGCATCCGTTCGCCGCCGGAGACAAGCCCGCCACCTGCCTTCGCCTCGGCCAGCGCCGCTTGCATCGCCGCAAACGCTTCTTGCCCGATCAGCGGCCCGACCAGCATACCGGGCGCGCGCGGATCGCCGACCGGCGCCGCGGCGCAGGCGCGCTGCAACCGCGCCAGCAGCGGGTCGGCGATGCTGTCGTGTACAAAAAGCCGGCGCAGCGTCGTGCAGCGTTGCCCGGCCGTGCCGACGGCGGCAAACAGGATCGCACGCTCGGCCAGATCGAGGTCGGCCGACGGCGTGACGATCATGCCGTTGTTGCCGCCGAGTTCGAGGATGGCGCGGCCAAAGCGGGCGGCGATGCGCGGCGCCAGCGTGCGCCCCATGCGCGTCGAGCCGGTGGCGCTGACGAGCGGCACCCGGCGATCGTTAGCCATTGCCTCGGCGAGATCGGCGCCGCCCAGCGCGACCTGGCTCAATCCTGCCCGCGCCGCCTCCGGCAGCTCCGCGAAACCGTCGATCGCCTGCGTCAGAAGCGTGTTGCATGCCAGCGCACAAAGCGGCGTTTTGTCCGACGGCTTCCAGATCAGCGGGTCGCCGCAGACCAGCGCCAGCGCCGCATTCCACGACCACACCGCGACCGGGAAGTTGAACGCGGTGATGATCGCCGCCGGGCCCAAAGGATGCCAGGTTTCCATCAGGCGATGGCCGGGCCGCTCGCTGGCAATGACTCGGCCGTAGAGCTGGCGCGACAATCCGACGGCGAAATCGCAGATGTCGATCATCTCCTGCACTTCGCCCTGGCCTTCCTCAATGATCTTGCCGGCTTCGAGCGTCACGAGCCGGCCGAGCATGGCCTTGTGGCGGCGCAGCAATTCGGCGAAGCGGCGGACCAGTTCGCCGCGCCGCGGCGCCGGCACGAGGCGCCATGCGGCAAAGGCGCATTCGGCGCGCGCAACGATGCGGTCGAGATCGGCGGGGCCGTCGCGGCGCAGCGCGGCGATCCGCGAGCCGTCGATCGGCGAGCGGACGATCAGGTCGCCGGCGTCGAGCCGATCGGCGGCGATGCCGAACTGACCGCACAGCGCGACGGCTTCGCGCGAAGGGCTGTCCATCGTCATCGCGGTTTCCCTCGAACAGGAACGAGCCATCCGGCAAACGGCACGCCGCCGCCGGCGTGCCGTCACCGATTATGGCGACCGATTGCGGCAACGGAAATGACGGCAACGGGGATTGGCTCGGCGATCCAGTGCTGGCGGTGCCGCGGCGACCGCTGGAAGCGGCGGTTTCAGGTTGCGCGGGCGTCGCAAGGCGCCGCGCCGCGCGGCGTCAGCGCAAGCGCGATGGCAGGGCGGCGATCGCCGCATCGATCAACGCACCGCCGCGCTCGAGGTCGGTTTCGGCGGCGATGACGTCGCGCGCCGCGGCGATTGCGACATCGACGGCAACCGAACGAATTTCACCGACCGCCTTAGCCTCGGCCTGCGCGATGCGTTCTTCGGCAAGGCGCTGCCGGCGCGCCAGCGACTGCTCCAGGTCGCGCGCCGACTGCTCGGCGACGCGCTCGGCCTCACCCTTCGCCTGGGCGATGATCGCCTCGGCTTCAGCTATCGCCTCGCGCTCTTTCCGGCGGTAGCTGACCAGCAATTCCTCGGCTTCTTCGCGCAGTCGGCGCGCTTCGTCGAGTTCCGCGCGGATCCGCGCCGCGCGCGAGTCGAGGCTGCCGAGCAGCGTGCGACGGGTCGGCCGCCAGACGACGACGATAAACGCCGCACAAGCGACCGCGACCCAGAATTCGGGGTCGTAGAACGGGTGCATTACGCGGGCCGCCCCGCCAGCGTGCCGGCGACCGCTGCATCCATCCGGTCGGCCGGCGGGCGGGCGCCGGTGAGCTTTTCGACGATCGTCTGACCGACATCGACCGCGACGGTGCGAATGTCGGCGAGCGCCGCCTCCTTGCTGGCAGCGATGCGGCGCTCCGCCGCCTCAATCTGCGCGGCCAGCGCGGCTGCGACCTGGTGATGCCGCTCGGCAGTCGCCGCCGCCAGCTTCTCCGAAGTTTGCCGCAGCGTCGTCTGCGCCTCGGCGCGCGCCGTCGCCAGCGCCTTCTCATAGGCGGCGAGCACTCCTTCGGCCTCCGCTCTGAGCTGGGCGGCGCTGCCGAGATCGCCGTCGAGCCGTTGCCGGCGCGCCGCAATGACCCGCCCGACAGCCGGCGCGGCGACAAACTGCATCAGCATGAACAGCACGAAGAAGCTCACCACCAGCCAGAAGATCTGCGGCGCGAAGCCGGCGGGATCGAGTTGCGGCATGGCGCGAAAATCCGGTGCGGCGCCGCTAGACCGAATAGAGGACAAGGAACGAGATCAGCAGCGCATAGAGCGCAACCGCCTCGGTCAGAGCAAAGCCGAGCATGCCGATACCGAACACCTGGTCGCGCGCGGCCGGGTTGCGGGCGATCGAGCTGACGAGCGTGCCGAAGATGTTGCCGATGCCGATGCCGGCGCCGAGTACGCCGATCGCGGCAAGGCCGGCGCCGATCAGTTTGGCCGCAGCTGGGTCCATGTTCGTGTCCTTTTTCAGGTGGCGAGGGGTGCGGCGCGATCAATGCATCAGGATCGCGTCGCGCAGGTAAAGCACGGTCAGGATCGTGAACACATAGGCCTGCAGGGCGCAGACGATGACTTCGAGGCCGAACATCGCGACGTTGATCGCGATCGGGAAGAACCCGAAGATCCCGAGGGTGATCGTAAAGCCGGCGAACACCGCCATCATTGTGTGACCGGCCATCATGTTGGCGAACAGCCGGATGGACAGGCTCACCGGGCGCGACAGGTAGGAGATGATCTCGATCGGCACAATGACCGGCGCCATGTACAAGGGCGCTCCAGGCGGCAGGAAGAAATGGAAGAAATGCAGCCCGTGCCGCAGAAAGCCGACAAAGGTTACGACGACGAACACGAAGAGCGCCAACGCCGCCGTCACGACGATCTGGCCCGTGACGGAAAAGCTGTACGGGATGAGGCCGATGAAGTTGGCGAACAGCACGAACATGAAAATCGAGAAGACGAGCGGGAAAAAGGCGATGCCCGCTTCGCCGATTTCCTGCCGCATCATGCCGACGACGAATTCATATGACAGTTCGGCAACCGATTGCAGCCGTCCCGGCACCAGCGCACCGCGCCGCGTTGCGCCGAGCAGCAGCAGCATGATCAGCGCGACGATGATCGTCATCAACAGCGCCGAGTTCGTATACGAAATGTTGAGCGAGCCGACATGGATCGGGATCAGCGGCTTGATCACGAACTGCTCTAAAGGTGCGCTTACTTCCGCCACGCCAGTCTCCGCCGTCGCAAGATCTGCTCGTCCAATCGCCTCATCCGCGGCCCGCGCCGGACGGCGACTTGCCCATTCCCTGCACGGCCCGGAACACGTTCACGAACCCCGCCGCGCTGCCGAGCAGAAACCCGGCAATGATGCCCCACGGGCGCGTCCCGGCGAAATGATCGGCCAGCCAGCCGAGACCGACTCCAACGACCAGCGCCGAAACCATCTCGATGCTGACCCGCAGGCCGAAGCCGAGCGCGCCACCGGAAGTGACATCGCCGGCCTTCGGCCCGCCTTCGCCCGCCCGCAAGCGGGCTTCGTCGATCTGCTCGCCGAGCCGCTGCAGCGGATCGGGAGGCCCGCTCTCGCTCATCGATCGGATGCGCAGCCGTTTTCCTCGGCCGCCGCCCGGCCGAGCGGCGCGAACATAGTGAGGCGGCGCCTGCCTGTCAACCGCCGGACCGCCGTCTCGAACCTATGCGAGGCTGTTTTTCAAGGGCTTACCGGATGGCGTCGCCGGCGCTGCGCAGCGACCGAACGTCGCCGTCGCCGCTTCCGCGCGGCCCATTCGGTGCTAAGGTTAGGCGATGCCTCAGACCCCCATCCCGGATTGCGACGGGCAGGCCGCAGTGCGGCCCGTGCCGCAAATCGGCCTCGCGCGGATCTTTGTCGCGTTTCTGCAGCTCGGCTGCACCAGTTTCGGCGGCGGCACTGCCGGGTGGCTGTATCGCGATATCGTCGCGAAGCGCCGCTGGCTTAACGACGATTCTTTTCTGTTGATGCTGACGGTCGGCCAGGTCGTGCCCGGGTCGAACGGGGTCAAGCTGGCGGCGCTAATCGGGCAGCATCTCGCCGGCGCTGCCGGCGCCGCGGCAGCGTTGGCCGGGCTGCTCGGCGGGCCGTTCGCGATCGTGCTGGCGATCGCCGCCGTCTATTCCGGTCTCGGGCATCACCCGATCGTCTACCGCATGCTCGACGGCGTCGCCGCGGCGGTGGTCGGGCTGACGTTGGCGACCGGATTGCGCAGCCTGGCGCATGGCGCGCCCGGCCCCGCGGCGATTGCGATCGCCGGCGCCACGGTCGTCAGCGTCGGGTTGCTCGACTGGCCGATTCTGCCGGTCGTCGCGGTGCTGGCGCCGCTCAGCGTCGGACTGGCGTTCGCCGAGGCGCGGCGCCGCTGAAATGCGTGGCATCGGCGACACGATCCTTGCTCTGGCGCTTGTCTTCGCGCCGCTCTCGCTGGTGTCGTTCGGCGGCGGCAACGCGGTACTGGCCGCAATCGCGCAGCAATCGGTCGCGGTACACCATTGGACGGGCGCGCAGGAATTCGCGGATCTGTTCGCCTTGTCGCGCGCCGCGCCAGGCCCCGGCTCGATGCTGGCGGCGCTGATCGGCTGGAAGGCCGCCGGCGTCACCGGCGCCTTTGTCGCGACGGTGGCGTTCTACGCACCGAGCGCCCTCATCGTGTGCGCCGTCGGGCGGTTGTGGGGACGCTGGCGCGGCGCGGCTTGGCATGGCGCGATCGAGCGCGGATTGGCGCCGGTCGCCGGCGGGTTGTTTTTGGCGGGCGGCATCGCGGTCCTGCGCATTTCGCCCGCCGGCTGGCCACAATGGGCGGCGGCATTCGCCGCCGCGGCGGTGTGGCTGCGCTGGCCGCGACTGCACCCGGTGCCGCTGCTGCTGATTGCCGCCGGCCTGTTCGCGATGCTGCCGGGCGCCTGACGATGCGAGCGCCGCTGAGCACAATCAACTCGGCGGCGGAGCTGGGTTTGACCCGCCAGGCTGCCGCCGAGAATGGCGGGGTCTGAGGAAATCCGATGATCGAACCGATCCTGCGGTGCGCTCGGCGGCTTGACGCCTGGCTGCGTCTTCGTGTCGGACCGCCCTACCACGCGATCCTCGGCATTGGTCTCGCGATCGAGATCGGCCGCAATGCCCACGAGTTGATGGAGATCGGGCGCTCGCCGGCGGGAATTTTCCGGATCACGCTGCAACTTGTTCTCTACTCGGCGCTGCTCGTGCACCAGCTGGGCGAATTGTACGCGCACCTTGAAACCCGTCACGCGTCGCGCTACCGCCCGCCGCTTTCTTAGCTGTCGGCAACCTCACCCCGTCGTTTGCGGACGGTTGGCGAGATAATCCTCGCTCTGCATTTCGTGCAGGCGAGAAAAGGTGCGGCGAAACTCAAAGGCGCCGTCGCCGGAGACGTAAATCTCGTGCGGTGGCACCTCGGCCGACGCGACAAGGAGCGTGCGCGCCTCGTAGAGCGCATCGATCAGGATGTGAAAACGCTGCGCCGCGTTGCGCCGCTCCGGCCCGAGACGCGGAATGCCTTCGACGATGAGCGCCGCATAGCGCTCGGCGAGCGCCAGGTAATCGGCGGCGGCGAGCGGCCGCTCGCACAATTCCGCAAAGGAAAACCAGGCGACGCCGCGGGCCGCGCGCGGCACCGGAAGCTGGCGGCCAAGCACGGTCAGCCGCTCGGGAGAAGCCGGCGCGCCGTCGGTCAATTCGGCGAATGCATCGACCAGCGCCTGATGCGCCGCCTCGTCGAGCGGCCAGTGATAGATGCGGCGCCCGGCCAGGCGCGCCAGGCGGTAGTCGCGGCCGCTGTCGAGTTCGACGAGATCCAGCCGCTCTTCGAGCAGCGCGATGAACGGCAGAAACCGGGCGCGTTGCAACCCGTGCTCGTAGAGCCGCGCCGGCGGCCGGTTCGAGGTCGCAACAACAACCGTGCCGGCGGCAAACAGCGCGCGGAACAGGCGCTCGATGATCATCGCGTCGGCGATGTCGTTGACCTGGAACTCGTCGAAGCACAGCAGCGTCGCGTCGGTCGCGAGGTCGGCCGCCACCTTGGCGATCGGGGCATGCGCGCCGGCCCGGCGTTCCGCCTCGATTCGCGCATGCACGTCGAGCATGAAGGCGTGGAAATGCGCGCGCCGTTTTTTTGCGACGGATGCCGCAGCGAAGAACAGGTCCATGACCATCGACTTGCCGCGGCCGACCGGCCCCCACAAATACATGCCGCGCGGCGCCGCGGACGCAGCCTCGCCGCGCCATAGTCGTGCCAGAATGCCCTGCCGCCCGTTCGGGTGATAATTTGCCAGCGCCTCGTGCAGCCGCTGCAGGTGACGAACGGCGCGCAGTTGAGCCGGGTCGGGGCGGATCAGTTCCGAGGCGACGCGCCGGTCATACAAATCGCACGGCCCGCCGCGGCCGGCCTCCGCGGTATCGGACAAAACGAGTCGCGGGGCCGGAAAATCGACAGGCATCTCTCGGATGAAAATGGCGACAAAAGGCGCGGTCGCCTTGTCGCCGCAAGGCCGGCCGCGCCCTCGATCTACGCGTGGTTCGCGCGAAGCGCAACGCCTGCCGCCACGGACGGGCTATTCCTCTTCGGCGGCGGCGCGGCGGTCGCGAAAGGCGCGGGGGTGGAGGGGATAGGCGGTCGTATGCTTCAGGCGTTCCATCGCAAAGCGTGAGGTGACGTTCTTCATCGGCGCGATCGCGATGAGCCGCTTGTAAAAGGCGTCATATTCGGCCATGTCGGCGACGGCGACGCGCAGCATGTAATCGATATCGCCGGCCATTCGGTAGGCTTCCATGACCTCCGGCAAGTCCGCGAGGCCGCGGCTGAAGCGCGCCAGCCATTCCGGCGTGTGCTCGCCGGCCTCGATGCTGACCAGCACGGACAGTCCCACCCCGACGCGGTCCGGGTCGACAACAGCCACCCGGCCGGTGATGACGCCGGCGGCCTCCAGCTTTTGGATGCGCTTCCAGCACGGCGTCGGCGACAATCCGACCCGCTCGGCCATCTGCGCGATCGACAGCGCCGCATTATGCTGCAGGATCTGCAACAGCGCGCGATCGATGTCGTCCATCAGCGGGGGAAGTCCTCATATGTGCCGCCGGTTCGTTAATCAGCTAGGTTGACCGCCTATATTATGTCAAATGATTATTTCATACTTAGCCTTTTTGTAAATCAATCGGCAAGGCTGGGAAGGGCGCTCGCCTGGCGGCGCCACCACAGCGCGGCGCCGGCGGCCAGCGCGGCGAGCGGCAGCATCGCGATCTGCACGACGCGCCACCCGATGCTCGACAGCAACGCGCCCGAGGCGAAGGACGACAGCGTCACCGTGCCGAACACGAGGAAATCGTTGAGCGCCTGCACCTTGCCTTTCTCCTCCGGTGCGTAGGTGCGGGTCAGCAGCGTTGTCGCGCCGACGAAGAGGAAATTCCAGCCGATCCCGAGCAGCAGATTGGCGGCCCAGAAATTGGCGACGGCCACCCCTTCCAAGTTGATCGCGCAGCACGCCAGCAGGAGGGCCGTGCCGGCGAGCAGGATGCGGCTGACGCCGAAGCGGGCGATCAACGATCCGGTGACGAAACTTGGCGCGTACATGCCCAGGGCATGCCACTGGATCACGAAGGCCGCGTCACTGAAGACGTGACCGCAATCGAGCATCGCGATCGGGGTTGCGGTCATGACCAGCGACATGACGCCGTAGCCCACCATCGCGGCGAGGGCCGCGGCGATAAAGCTCGGCTGCCGGGCAATCTCGGCGAGTGGGCGGTCCCGCCGACGGATCGCCGGTGGCAAAGGCTGCGGCAGGCGGACAAAGCACAGCACCGCCGCGGCCGCAGCGCACAACACGGCGATCGTCGCGTAGCAGCCGGCGAACAGCACCGGTCGGAACAACGTGCTCGTCCACTTCGCCAGTTCCGGCCCGCACAGCGCGGCGATGACGCCGCCCGCGAGCACCAGCGAGATCGCCTTCGAGCGGAACGCCTCGTCGGCGATTTCCGAGGCCGCAAAACGATATTGCTGGGCTGCGCCGTTATAGGTGCCGAGCAGAAACGTGCCGACGCAGAACAGCGCGAAATCGCCCTGGAACAGGGCGGTCGCGGCGATGGCGGCACCGCCAGCGCCTGCCGCGGTCGCGAGCCAGAAGCCCGGCCGGCGGCCGACCCGCGCCATCAGCAGCGCCGCCGGGATCGTCGCGCTCATCGTGCCGGTCATCTGCACGGCGATCGGCAATGTCGACAGCGCCGGCTCGGGCGCCAGCGTGCTGCCGATGATCGAGGCTGTCGTCGCGACGATCGTCGCACCCGACATCTGCATCGATTGGCACAGCGCCAACAACAGCACGGTGCGGCGGGTTGCCGATACCGGTGTCGGCGCGACGGCGCTGTCGACGCGGGCGGACATGCCGTCTCAAAAATGCGTCCAGCCGGCGGACGCTACCGGGACCAAGGCGCCGGCTGCATCAACGACGCGCACGCCGGCGCGTGTCTCGATCGTGCCGATCGCGGTGATCTGCAGCCGCATTTCCGCCGCAAGGCGCTCGATCGCGCCACCCGCGTCGGGCGGCGCAGCAAACAGCAATTCATAATCGTCGCCTCCGGTGGCAAGGGAGGCCGCAAGAACGGGATCGCCGATTGCCAGCCGACGGGCCGCCGGCGACAGCGGCACGGCCGGCAGCGATATCGTCGCGCCGACGCCGGAAGCCTCGCAGATATGCCCGAGATCGGCGACGAGCCCATCCGAGATGTCGCACATTGCATGTGCAATTCCCGAAAGGCGCGGCCCCAGCCTGACGCGCGGCTCGGGCAGGCGGAAACGCGCCGCGAGAAACTCCCGGTCGGCCGGCGCGGTCTCCGGATGGGAGCCGCGCAGCACCCTGAGGCCGAGAAAGGCGTCGCCGATCGTGCCGCTTACCCAAACCCGGTCGCCGGGCTTGGCGCCGCCACGGCGGATCTCGGCGCCGGCGACGACCTCGCCGATCGCGGTCAGCGACAATACAGCCGGCCCCGGCGTCGAGACCGAATCGCCGCCGAGCAGCGCGACGCCGTATTGCCGCTGATCCTCGCCCAGGCCCGCGGCGAAGCGCGCGACCCAGTCGTCGCCGAGCCGCGGCGGCAATGCCGTCGTCAACAGGTAATGCAGCGGCCGCGCGCCCTTTGCGGCGAGATCGGAGAGGTTCACCCGCAGCAATTTCCGCGCGACGAGATCGGGCAGGTCGTTCGGCAGGTAATGCACACCCTCGACGATCGCATCGACCGTCACGACAAG
>DATJSO010000192.1:0-14906 GCA_035504075.1 Allostellaceae bacterium
CGCGACCCGCTATGGCGACGAGATCCGCCGGCGCTACCCGGATATCCCGCGCCGCGTGTCGGGCTACAATCTCGACGACCTGCTGCCGGAGAAGGGGTTCAACGTCGCGCGCTCGCTGGTCGGCTCCGAGGGCACCTGCGCCTTGACCCTGAGCGCGACGGTGCGGCTGCTGGATTTCCCGCCGGCGCGTGCGCTGGTCGTTCTCGCCTACGACGATGCTGCCCATGCGGCCGACGAGGTGGCCGAAATACGCCGCTTTGGTCCGATCGCGCTCGAAGGGTTTCAGCGTCACGTGATCGACAACATGGCGCTCAAGGGCAAACACCCGCGAGGCGCCGGCCTGCTGCCCGAGGCTGGCGCCTATCTCCTCGTCGAGTTCGGCGGCGAGGACCAAAAGGCGGCAAATGCCAAGGCCGAGAACTCGTTTGCCGCTTTGAAGCGGCTCGGCACCGGCGCGCGCGACATGCGCCTCTTTGAAAAGGAGGAGCATCAACAAGCGATCTGGGAGGTGCGCGAATCGGGTGTCGGGGCAAGCCGCGTGCCCGAGACGGAGGAGGCCTGGCCGAGCTGGGAGGACGCGGCGGTCCCGCCGGAGAAACTCGGCGATTACCTGCGCGATTTTGACAAGCTGAACCGCCGCTTCGAATACGCCTATACGCTGTTCGGCCATTTCGGCGACGGCTGCGTCCACACGAGGATGACCTTCGGGCTGAAGACTGCCGACGGTATCCGGAAGTTTCGCGCCTACATGCAGGAAGCGTCCGATCTTTGCCTGTCCTATGGCGGTTCTCTGTCCGGCGAACATGGTGATGGCCAGGCGAAGGGGGAACTGCTGCCGAAAATGTTCGGCTCCGACCTGATCCAGGCATTTCGCGATTTCAAGACGATCTGGGACCCGCAGTGGCGGATGAACCCCGGCAAGATCATCGATGCGCAACCGCTCGATGCCGACATCCGGCCGCATTTCGTGCCGCAGCCGGTTGCCACCCATTTCAAGTTTCCGGATGACGATTTTTCCTTCGGGCATGCGGCCGGACGCTGTTTCGGGGTCGGCAAATGCCGGGTGCTGGGCGGCCAGACGATGTGCCCGAGCTTTCAGGCGACGCGGGAGGAACGCCATTCGACGCGTGGCCGCGCGCACCTGTTGTTCGAGATGATGCGCGGCGAGGCGATCAAGGACGGCTGGCGCAGCGAGGCGGTGCGGGAGGCGCTCGATCTCTGCCTGCAATGCAAGGGCTGCAAGCACGATTGCCCCGTCTCGGTGGACATGGCGACCTACAAGGCCGAGTTTCTGTCGCATTACTACCGGGGTCGGGTGCGGCCGCGCAGCGCCTACAGCATGGGGCTGGTGCACCGCTGGGCGCGCTTGGCGATGCGGGCGCCGGGTTTGGTCAATGCGCTGTTGCGGACGCCAGCAATCGGCCCAGCCGTGAAATTTGTCGCCGGCTTCACGCAGCAGCGACCGGTGCCGACCTTTGCGCCCGAGACGTTTCAGGCGTGGTGGGCTCGCCGGCGGCGGCCGCGCTCGAACGACCCGACGTTGCCGGCCGTCGTCCTGTGGCCGGACACGTTTTCCAACCATTTCCTGCCGCATACGCTGAAAGCGGCCGTAGCGGTGCTGGAGGATGCCGGGTATCGGGTGGCGGTGCCGCAGCAGCCCCTGTGCTGCGGCCGACCGCTTTACGATTACGGCATGCTCGACCTGGCGAAAAAACAGCTGAACGAGATCCTCGCCGCGTTGCGGCCGGCGATCCGCGCCGGCATCCCGGTCGTCGGTGTCGAGCCGAGCTGCGTCTCGGTGTTTCGCGACGAGATGCCGAACCTGCTTGCCGGCGATGCCGATGCCGAACGGCTTGCCCGCCAGACCAAGACGCTCTGCGAGCTTTTGGTTGAAACACCGGGATGGCGGCCGCCGCGGCTGGCGCGCCCGGCGCTCTTGCACCTGCATTGCCACAGCAAGTCGGTGCTCGCCGCCGACGCCGAGCGCAAGATCCTGACCGAAATGGGCTTGGCGCTGCACCAGCCACCGGTGGGGTGCTGCGGCCAGGCAGGTTCGTTCGGCTACGAGGCGGAGCACTACCCGGTATCGATGCAGATAGCTGAGCAGGTGCTGTTGCCGGCCGTGCGCCGGAGCGGCGCCGATGCGCTTGTCGTCTCGGACGGTTTCAGCTGCCGCCAGCAGATCCGCGACGGCACCGGCCGCCGGGCATTTCACCCGGCAGAGGTGATCGCCCATGCGCTGCGCGGCGGGTTGTCCGAGGGCGGTGTTCCTGTGCCCGATGACGGCGCAGCAGCGCCGGTGATCGATGCCCGCATCCTCGCAATCGTCGCGGTCTCGCTCGCCGCCGCCGCGGGCGGCGCCGCGCTGCTTCGCAGCAAACTCCGCCGCCGCGCGCCGCATCGCTCGTAAGGCCGCGGCGGGCCGCTTGACCGGCGGCTTCGCCCGGTCTAGAAACCGCCGCCGCGCGGCTCGTGCTTGGGCCGCGCGATGTGTTTCGAGCGAGGTGCGGCATGGCCCGCAGATGTCCCGTGACCGGCAAGGGCGCCCAGGTCGGCCACAACGTCAGCCATTCCAACATTCATACGAAGCGGCGCTTCCTGCCCAATCTGCAGACGATTTCGCTGTTGTCCGACACGATCGGGCCGGTACGGATGCGGTTATCGACGGCGGCGATACGCACGATCGAATTCAAGGGCGGCCTCGACGCATTTCTGAGCAGCACGGCGGACACCAAGCTGTCGCCCGAAATCCGCCGGCTGAAGCGGCGTATCGCCGCGGCCGCGGCGCGCCGGAGCGGATAACCGGGTCGATGCAGCGTACCGGCGGGCAAAGCGCGCCGGTTCAGCGGCGGCGGAACGCGGCAAATCGCAGATGCCGGCGCTCGCCGCGGTGGAACGAAGCACGGACAATCCGCAGCCGCTCGCGAGAGGGGCGGCGCGCCCGCCAGCCGACGGCAATGGCGCGGCGATGCGGCGGCAGGATGCGGGCCAGCACGCGTACCGCCTCCGCTTTTTTGGCGGCCGTCGTGGGCGCGTGCCTCGCCTCGGCCGTCAGCATAGCCGCGCGCGGGACGGCCGGGGCGATGTCCGGCGACCCCGCCAGCAGCGGCGCGTTCTTTAACCGCTCCGCAGGCAATTGCACGATCGCCGGCGCAACCGGCTTGCCGGCGACAAAAACCGCGCGCGGCACCACCGTCGCAAATTCGCGGTTGCGGTAGGTGCCATCGATGACGCTGGCCGGCGGCGTGCCGTCGGTCGTCGGCCCGATCGCCGCGACATCGGCAACCGCGCCACGGTTGAGCCGGCGGATCGTCGCGAGATCGCTCGTATATCGCGGCCAATAAACCTCGCCGGGGGCAAGCGGAAACCAGCCGACGGCCGGGCCGCTCGCGTCCGGGTAACTGATGCCGACGCCGGAGGTGCCCAGAAAGGCGACGGCGGCAGGCATGAATTCAGGGTCGGCGACGCGCGGCTCGCCGGGAACCCAGCCCCAGCGCCGGGTGCCGCCATCCGCCGGAAAGCGCGCCCAGCGCCCGTAATGCGACGGCGCAAAGCCCCATGCCCTGTCGTCGATCCAGGTCCAGCCCCAGGGCTCGATCCAGCGCCAATGGCCGAAGCGATAAGGCACCCAGTCGCTCGGCGCCGCGGTCGGAAACCACACCGCCCCGTAGCCGGTTACGTTCTGCCAGCGGCCGGCGCCAGCGAGCGCGGCATATCCGGTCATCTCGGGCGACACGTGCGCGAGTGCCGCCGATGCGTCGGCCGCCGCGTCGGCTGCCTGCCACCATTGGCTGAATGCATCGGTCGCCGCGGCGTCGAGCTTTGTCAGAACCGGGTCGTCGGCGCCCAGTGCGCTCGCCTCCCCGGCGGCTATCGTGGTGCCGCTGCCGCTGCCGACAAACCGGGCCTGCCCGCTGAACACCTCGAGCCGCACCGGCCCCTTCGCGTCGCCTGCGGCGATATCGTAATTGCCCGCGGTCTGGAGCCAAACCTGGCCGCGAGGCGTATCGACATCGATCGTGTGCGTCGGGTCGGCCGGTGACAGGGCGACCCCGATCCGTCCCTGATGCAGCAGCAGATGGAGGCCTGCCGCGGCGTCAAGCTGGCCCAGTTCGACTTCGCTGCCGGCCGCCAACGCGACTGTATCGGCGCCGAAGCGCAACTCGGCGCGACCATCGGCGTCGGCGCGCACCGCCATGCCGCCGGCAAGCGGCAGATCGACCTCTGCGGCACTCCATTGGCCGCCGGCCGAGCGTATCTGGATCCCGCCCTCGATGGCGACAACGCGGCCGACGAGCGGCTCGGGCGGCACCGATGCACAGACCGGCGCGGCACAGACCGCGGCCAGCAACAAAGACCATCCGAGAATTCGACCCCCGCCCATCGGCAGAGCATAGCATCGCGGATTTTCGATAAAACACCGCTTTTTGCAGCGACCCGAAATCGCCCAATTCGTTAACGCGAAAACTCGTTAAGACTGGCCGCTTAAACGCCAGCAATACCGCGAATTTTCACGCTCTGTTCGAGGTTCCGGCGCGCTGCGCCGTCGCAGACGGAGACGACGGCACGCTTGTTGCGATCAGTGCTCGGGGGCATGCGTTGCGTTGAACAGCGCCTCGTCGCCGAGTTCATCGCGATGCCGCGCTTCCAGTTCGCGGTAGTACCGGCGCAACGCGTAAGCCTCGCTCAGATAGCCGAGAAGATGACGGTCGCGGGGGTTGTCGACGACGGCCAGCACCTCGGCTGCCGATTCGATAAACCGGTCGAGCGTCTCACGCACCGGCTGGCCGGGCATCAGGAAATCGTCGGCGCCGCGCGCGACGTCGTTGACGGTTAGCGGCTCGCCCTCCACCAGTTCGGTGCCGTGCGCGTCGATAAGGTCGATATAGCCCTCGTATCCGCCCTGTTCGTCAGCGACGAAAACTCGCCTGCCGTCGGTGATCGGGAACTGCCGGCACAGATCGGCGAGCGGCATCTGGGGCGGTACGACCGCGAAATCCTGACGCATCAGCTTTGCGACTCGCAGATCGTGCAGCCAGCCGATATCGTGCGGGCTGTGCAACGCGACGCCGCGCAGGTGAAAGCGCCATGTCGCAAACGAATAGCCGAAGCAGTGGCGCACGACGAGCGCGGCGGCGATGACCGCAACGGTCACCCCCATCGTCGCCGAGAAATCGGTCGTCGCTTCGAGCACGAGAAAGATCATCGTCATCGGCGCGCCGACGATGCCAGCGGCGACCGAACCCATGCCGGCCAGCACAAACACGGCCTCGTCGGGCGGCGCCCACGGCAGATAGCGATGGATTACCAGCGAGCAGGCGGCGCCGTAGATGCTGCCGAGATACAGCGAGGAACTGAACATGCCGCCGCGAAACCCGCTGCCGATCGACAGCGCCGACCCGACCGTTTTGAAGAAGATCAGCCCGAGCAGGACCCACAGCGTGAACCCGGTTGAGCCGGTCGCGATCATGTGCACGATGCCGCCGTGACCGCTGCCGAGAATCTCCGGAAAACCAAGCGCGCAAACGCCGAGCAGCAGACCGCCGGCCGCCGGGCGCAGCCACACCGGCAGCGACAGACGGCGCGCGCCCTGCTCGACATAGGTGACGCCGAGCATTGCCGCGATCGACAGCATGCCGGCAACAACACCGATCACCGCCATGATCAGATAGCTCGCCGCGTGCAGATCGACCGGTGAATAGACGATGAAAATCGGCTGTTCGCCGAACAGATCGCGGGTCACCATCGTCGCCATCAGCGCGGCGACGACGACCGGCACGAGCGTTGCCAGCGTATAGCTGCCGATGATCAGTTCGAATGCGTAGAACGCGCCGCACAGCGGCGCGTTGAATGCCGCGGCGATCGCGGCTGCGGCGCCGCAGCCGACGAAATTGCGCAGGTCGTTGCGGCGCAGGTGCAGCATCCTGCCGATGCGCGAAGCGGTGCCCGCGCCGAGCTGGGTATAAGCCGCTTCGAGGCCGACCGAAGCGCCGACACCGGCCGAAATTATGGTCATGACCGTCAGCCGCACGCTGTCGGTCAACGACATGCGGCCGCCGTGCAGTGCGTTGGCCTCGATCGCATCGACGATATCGCGCGGCCAGCGGCGGCGCAGAGCAAACGCGATCAGTCCATAGGCAAGGCCGCCGAGCGAGGGGACGAGCAATATCCGCCACGAGCTGATCGACAGCGCACCGCTTATATGCTGCTCGATCGGCACGCCGAACAGGAAATGGTGAAATTCATCGACCATGTTGCGGGTCAGCGCGACACCGAATGCGATGACGACGCCGATCGCCGCCGCGACGACGGTCAAGCCGAGCTGACTGTCGCGGATATTGTGGCGCAGAAACAGGCGGGCGCGCGTACGCAGGTGCGGAATCGTGCGGCGGCGAGCGGAAAATTCGCGGTTGGGGACGGTTGCTTCGCCGTCGACGCGATCTTCTGGCGGGGCGATGCTCACCGCGATCCCCGAACCTTTTGGTTGCACGATCCGATAACGAAATCCCGTCGCGGCGGCCGTGCGGCGCCGACCGACAGGGTCGAATAAAATTCCTAACGAATTATAGCACGCTCCTGCTCCGCGTGCGTCTGCCGAGTATCGCGATGCAGCATAATTTCCGGTCAGCCGGCCGATCACGGCGTTGTCGGCGCGACGGGGGCGACGGCGCGTCCCGGTTCGGGTAGAATCGCCGCAGCGATCACCATCGGGCTGGCCGATGTCACGGTTTACTGTGTTGCTGGCGCTGGCGCTCGCCGGCTGCGTGTTTGTCGGTTTCGGGCGGCCGCCCGACCCTGCATCCGGCAACCTGCGCGACTGGCGATTTGCCACCGGCAAGCCGCCGACCCGCATCGAATACATCGCCGAGGTCGCTGCCTGTCGCGACGGCACGATCCTCGACGCGCAGAGCAAGCCGCTTGATTCCTGCCTCGCCGATCTCGGCTTGCGGCGGATCAACTAGGGAGGCCGGCAATGGCGCTGAAACGCATCGTGCTGGAGATCGGCATGGGGACAAGCATCCGCAGCCGCGATTATACCAATGCCGCGGTGCGCGCATTGCGCGACGCGCTGTGGCACAATTCGCTGCCGGTCGCGACGGCGCTCGGGCAATCGGCCGACGCGATGCAGGTCGAGGTAACGATCGGCGTGCCGCGCCCCGACCGTGTCGACAAGGCCGCAGTGTTGGCGGTGCTGCCGCACGGCGGCGGCACCGTCAATCTTGTCGAAGGGGGCCTCGAAATCGCCAATGACGAAGGCACCGGCGCGACCGTCCTGGCGCATGCTGCTGCGGTGGTCCGGCTCGATGTCCCGGTGGGGGGCGTGCGATGAGCCTGAAGCGCATCATTACCGAACTCGGCGCCGGCAACGATCTGCACGGTGGCGACTACACGAAGGCGGCCGTGCGCGCGGTCGAGGACGCAATCCACCACAGCTCGCTGACGCTGATCCGCAGCCTCGGCATCGACGCCGCCCTGATGCAAGTCGAGGTTACGATCGGCGTGCAGCGGCCGGAGCGCGTCGCCGCCGAGCGGGTCACGGCCGCGTTGCCGCACGGCCAGGTCACGGTGCGGGTCGTCAAAGGCGGTCTCGACGTGCCGGACGAGGCTGGCGGCGTCGGCGCGGTCATCGCCAGCGCTGCGGTCACGGTCCGCCTTGATCTACCCTGAACTGCGGCCGGATCTGGCGATTTCCTTCTGCCGGTCGAACTCGGCGCGGCGGCGCGCGAGCTCCTCGGGCGACAGTCGGGCGATATTGGAATAGTCGAGCTTCCAGGCAGGGTTGTTCGCCCAGCGCAGCGGCGATTGCACGGTCGTACGCGGCGCCGGAGCCGCCGCCAGCAGGCGCAGCGCAAGGTCGAGTGTGAAATCCTGCGATTGCCGGTCACCCGGCCGGCCGGCCGGGTTGCCGAGCGGAAAATCGCTGAACAGAAACCGCGGCACGCCGACATATTCGACGATGTCCTTGGCGCAGCCGAGAATGACGGTCGGGATGCCGGCGGCTTCGAGATGGCGTGCAGCCAGACTCACGGTCTGATGGCACACCGGTCAGACGGCGGCAAGGACGGCGGCGTCCACCTCGTCTTCCTTCACCCGGCGCAACAGTTCCGGGCAGTCGCGCTCGAGCGTCGCACGTTGGCTGCGGTTGGTCGGCATGCCGTGAAAGCGCGGCGCCACCTCGCCGATCCGCCCGGCAGCCGCCAATCGCCGCAGCGCCGGCAGCGGAAACCAGCTGTTGGGGTCTTCGGCGGTCGTATGGTCGCGATCATAGGCGACGTGAGAGATGCGCAGATCGTGGTCTTGCCGGCTGTCTCCCGAATAGACCTCGTAGAACTTGGCGGCGGCGTTGTACGGCGCGCCCGGTCCCTGGTCGCCCGCGTCCGGCCGGTAGGGCGCCGCCGTCGTGACGAGCACGATGCGCGCCGCGGCGAGTTCTTTGGCCAACGCGGCAAACGGCACCGCAGCGTAATGTGCCCAGCGATAGGGCGCGCCATAGCCGAGCCGCTGGTAATAATCGCGGATGCGCTGCAGATAGGCGATCGGCGCGTCGCCATCGGGCGCCACCCCGAACCGTACCGCCTCGTCCGGATCGCTCATCATCCCTCCTCTCGGCACATCGACGCGAATGCCCGAATGAAATCGTATCACCGCCTCGGCTGCTGCGATGCCCGTCAATGCCGCCATTCGTGCGGCGGCGGTGCGATTCCGCCCGTCGGCAGGCGCGGGGCCGTCGTCGGCAGGGCAGGCGCCGCCGCCGCAGCCGGCGCGCCGGCAGTTGCAGCGGTCGCGCGCTGCAGCCGGTAGGAGGCGTGCAGGGTCAGCGGGATCGACCCGAGATAGACCGCGCCGATCGCGATCAGTGTCGGCCACGGCGCTGTCGTGAAGAACGCCGTCAGCAGGCCGATGCCGAGCAGGGTCGGCACGACCAGACGATGCGGTATGCGGATGCGCTTCAAGGATACCGTCGGCACCGTGCTGATCATCAGCAGCGCGATGGCGGCGATCCACACGCCGTTGAGATAAGGCGATCGCGCGATCCAGTCGCCCCACTCAAAGCCGCAGAACATCGGCAGCATCAGCAACCCGGCGCCGGCCGGCGCCGGCGCGCCGCTGAAAAAATTCGCCCGCCACGGCGGCGGCGGTTCTGCGGCCAATTCGGTGTTGAAGCGCGCCAGCCGGAGGGCGCAGCACACGGTGTAGAACAACACGATGGCCCAGCCGAGGCTGTGCCATCGCGCCATTGTCCACAGGTAGAGCAGCGCCGCCGGCGCGACGCCGAAGCTGATGAAGTCCGCCAGGCTGTCGAGTTCGGCGCCGAACCGCGATGTCGCGTTGAGCAACCGGGCGAGGCGGCCGTCGAGGCCGTCGAAAATGCCAGCGGCGATGATCGCAAAGACCGCGTAGCGGAACTTGCCGTTCATCGCAAAGCGGATTGCCGTCATGCCGGCGCACAGCGCCAGCAGCGTCAGGACGCTCGGCACCATGCGATTGACCGAGAAAGGCGACAGGCGCCGGCGCGACCGCATGCGCGACCGCCGCATTCTCGGTCGGGACGGTCGCATCGCCATCTCCTCGCATTCCTTCTTGTCGCATATCGTACACGATTTCGGGTGCGCGAGGGCGGCAGAGTGGGCGCGCCCACTGCCCGGCACGGCGGCGCCGGCGATGCCGCATTGCTATGGCAGCGATAGGATAGCGGCATTTTGCATATCGAAGCGCAGCGCGTAGTTTCGCGCCGAGCAAGACGAGGAGCAAGCGACGATGCGGTTCGGATTGTTCGGCAGCGCCCAGGCGCGCCGCCCTGCCCCCGGCGCCGAATTGACCGACAGCAGCCAGGGCTTTCGCGAGTGGATCGAGAACAATGTCGAAGCCGAAGCCCTCGGCTTCCACTCGACGTTTGTCGTCGAGCATCATTTCACCGGCTTCGGCCAGGTCTCGGCAAGCCTCAACCTGCTGACCTGGCTCGGCGCCCGCACATCGACGCTGCGCCTCGGCACCGCCGTTCTGGTCTTGCCGTGGCACAACCCGGTGCTGCTCGCCGAGCAGGCCGCGACGCTCGACCTGCTGTCCGGCGGGCGGCTCGATTTCGGCGTCGGCAAGGGCTACCGCTACAACGAATTCGCCGGGTTCTGCGTCGCGATGGAAGAGGCCGATACCCGCTTTGACGAGGCGATGGACATCATCACGAAGGCCTTTATCTCGGACGAGCCGTTCAGCCATTGCGGCCGCCATTGGCAATACGACAACATCGTCGTCGAGCCGCCCTCGGCGCAGCGGCCGCACCCGCCGTTCTGGATGGGTGCCGGCAGCGAGCGCTCGGTGCGGCAGGTCGCCGAGCGCGGCTACAACCTGCTGCTCGGACAATATGATCTGGCCGACGACGTGCTCCGCCACGTCGCCCAGTTCCGGCGCGACGGCGAGACGCGCGGCCGCAAATGGGACCCGATGTCGGTCGGCGTGGCCCGCGCGGTGCATTTTGCCGACACGCCCGACGAGCTTGAGGCCGCCTATGTTCGCCGCTTCCAGGGCCATCTGCGCATCAACAAATTGGCCGAGCGGCCGGGCGACGAACGTGAACGCTTTGCCCGGCACGATGAAGCCGAAGTGCGCCGCCTGTGCGACGAGACCGCAATCTTCGGCACGCCGGACCAGATCGCGGCCAAGCTCGGCGCGCTGCGGCAGGGCGGGGTCGAGTACGTGCTGATCAATTTCGGCGGCTCGCGCCAGAACATCCGCCGCTTTGCACGCGAGGTCATGCCGGCCTTGGCAACCCCGGCGCCGGCCCTGGCCGCCGCTGCCAAATAACGCGGCGGCGTTCGGCGACAAACCGGCGCTCGCCGACGCGCCAAGTTTACAGCCCGCCCTGCGCGGCGATGAAGTCGATGATCGTGCCGAGAGCCTCGCCGGTCTTCAGATTGGCGAAGACGAACGGACGCTCGCCGCGCATGTGCGCGGCGTCGCGCGCCATGACCTCGAGGCTCGCGCCGACCAGCGGCGCCAGGTCGATCTTGTTGATGACGAGAAGATCGGAGCGGGTGATGCCGGGGCCGCCCTTGCGCGGGATCTTGTCACCCGCGGCGACATCGATGACGTAGATCGTCAGGTCCGCCAATTCGGGCGAGAACGTCGCCGCCAGATTGTCGCCGCCGGATTCGATCAGCACGACATCGGTCGCCGGGAAGCGTCGCGTCATGTCGGCGATCGCGGCAAGATTGATCGAGGCGTCCTCGCGGATCGCGGTATGCGGACAGCCGCCGGTTTCGACGCCGCAGATCCGTTCCGCTGGCAGCGCGCCGCTGCGGGTCAGAAACTCGGCGTCTTCGCGGGTATAGATGTCGTTGGTGATCGCGACGATCTCCCAGCGGTCGCGCATGCGCTTGCACAGGCCGTCCATCAGGGCCGTCTTGCCAGACCCGACCGGTCCGCCGATGCCGATGCGCAGCGGTTCTTTTGTCGTCATGAGCGGAACAGCCTCGAATATTGCGTCTCGTGTGCGATCGACATCAGGTCGGCGGCGAAGGTCGCGGCGCCAAAATCGCTCCCCTCGCGGCGCAGCGCCGCGGCGGCCGCGCCGGCGATGACCGGCTCCAGCGACGCCAGGATGCGCTGGCCGTCGGTCTGGCCGACGAGGCCGAGGCGCAGTCCGACCGCGATCAGATTGGCCGCGAACGCCTGGAGGTAGCCGGTCAAGGCGTCGCCGAGCCCGATTGCGGCGCGCGCCGCCGCTGCGCCGAAAACTGCCGAGTGACAAGCGCCGTCTTCCGGCCGCCATCCGGCGAGAACGGCGTCGGGCCAGGCGGCGCGGCATGCGGCAAGGAAGGCCGCGCCCTGTTGCGCCGCTTCGAGCGCGAGTTCGGCGGTCGGGCGATAGGCGACGCCGCGGGCGTTGGCGCGGGTCAGCGCGTCGAGGTCGCCGGCAGCGGCCGCACGATAGGCCGCACGCAGGATGTCGGCGTCGATGCGGCCGCCGCCGCTGCGCACGATTGCCGCAACCCAGGCCTCAAGGTTCGCGCGGTCGTAGACGGCGCCGGCCGCCGCGGCGGCTTCCAGCCCATGCGAGTAGCTGAACGCACCGGTCGGAAACCCCGGCGACAGCCATGCCAGCAAGCGATAGAGGCCCGCGCCGGCGCGCCGCTCAGGCCGCGTCATGGCTCCGCCACCCGCGTTCGCAGCGGCGCTGTCATACGCCCGCCGAGGCATGGCGGGAACCGCCGCGGGCGCCCGCCGTTGGCGGGGCAAAGCAGCAAAGCGACGACGAAAGACGGCCGGCATCCGGCCGTAAACGGCGCCGCGCCACAGCCAGCAAGCGCGAAAGGAGCGAATAATGGCCGATACCCATTTCGACGTGCAGCGCCAGCAGACCGATGCACCCGCACGGCAGCGCGAAAGCCGCCCGGCAGCGAGCGATCCGTTTCGCGACATGCGCCGCGAGATGAACCGCATGTTTGACCGCTTCCTGCGCGGCGGCTTCGGCTTGCCGTCGGCATGGCGCGACGAAGGCGAGCAGTGGCCGGGCGAGGGCGCTTTCGATGTTGCGGCGCCGGCGATCGATTTTGCCGAGGACGACAAGGCGTTTCACCTGACAGCCGAATTGCCTGGCCTGTCGGAACAGGATGTTGACCTGCAACTCGCCGACGACGTGCTGACGATCCGCGGTGAAAAGCACGAGGAAAAGGACGAAAAAGACAAGAATTACCATTGGTCGGAACGCCGCTTCGGCGCCTTCCGCCGCGTGATCCGCCTGCCGCAGCATGTCGACCGCGACAAGATCGAGGCGAATTTCAAGAACGGCATCCTGACGGTGACATTGCCGAAGACCGCCGACGCAATGCAACGCCAGAAGAAGATCGAGGTGAAGGGGCAGTAGTCATCAGGAGATGGCGACCGAAAGGATTGCACATCACGCGGCCTTGCCGCGAGGCACCGCCTCGCGGCGGGCGAGGGCGACCTTCTCGGCCGAGCGGCCGAAGAAATGGTAGCCGGAGCCGCCTTCGGCCAAAAGCTCGAGGAAGGCGTCGGGGTCGGTGATGCGGACCGATCCCAGGATGTCGGCGCCGCGTCGCAGGAACGCGTCGGGAAAAACCCCGACCGTCGGTCCGACCATCGTGACGCGGGCGTCGGGCCGCGCCCACGCCAGCAGGTTTTCGAGCGTGTCGTTGAGCAATGTCGTACCGGTAATCAGCACGACGTCGCCCTGCGGGATGACCATGCGTGCCTGTTCGGCCGGGCGGAAGAACGGCATCTCGTCGGCCTTCAGCGTCGCCGGATCCTGCTCCAGCACGAGATAAGGTAGGCCGCGCCGCTTCAATTCTTTCAGAAACGGCACGAATGCGCCGACGACGACGGTCCGCTCGCCGACGCGAAAATCATTGGCGTCGAACGCATCGAGGCCGCGGCGCAATTCGACAAGCGGGTGCGGCCGCACTTCCCAGCAGCGCTCGGCCAAGGCATTCAGCGTCGCGATGCCGACGGCGCGGCGGATGCCGTGCCCGGAAAACACGTCGCGCAACAATTCGCGCGCCGGCCGTCCCCGCATTTTGCCGGGAAACGGCATCGCCAGCGCCGACGACGGACAACAAACCGCTTCCGGAATCGTCTTGATCGGTGTCGCGCAGGCGCCGGCATGCCCGGTCGAGAGCTTGACACCGGTGAAGAACAGGCCGATTACCGCCCGCTCGACCGTGATCCCGTCCAGTTCGGCGCCGAGAATGTCCGTGACGCCGGCGACCGTCTCGTTCAGGATGCCTGCCGATACAACATCGCTGTCCACCCCAGCACCCTCTCTCAGCAACTGCCTCATCATACCAGTGTTGCAATGAAATCGACTCACTTGTTGGGCGCCGCAGCGGCGCTCGCTGTGTTTTCTCTGACCGCGCCCGCTCCGGCGACGGTGCAAGGAGCAAGCGGCAAGATGACCGAACTGGCAGACGGCCTTAAATATACCGATACGACGGTCGGCAGCGGCGCCGAAGCGACTCCCGGCCGCCAGGTCACGGTGAATTACACCGGCTGGCTCGACGACGCCGGCAAGAAGGGCAAAAAATTCGACAGCTCCTTCGATCACGGCCAGCCGTTCACCTTCACGCTTGGCGCGCATCAGGTGATCCGTGGCTGGGACGAGGGCGTCGCCGGCATGAAGGTAGGCGGCAAGCGGACGCTGATCATTCCGCCCGATCTCGGCTACGGCGCGCGCGGCGCCCGCGGCGTCATCCCGCCGAACGCGACGCTGATGTTCGACGTCGAACTGCTGAAGGTGGAGTGAGCGGGCGGCGCGGCGGCGGGTCCATGCAATCGGCCAGACTTGGCACGAGCCGCAGAGGCATGCGCCGGCTTGGCGCGGGTCTGGCGGCGACGATGCTGTTCGGCGGTGCCGCGCTTGCCGCCGATACGACGCCCGCGACGCGCGAAGCCGTGCCGCCGAGCGGGCGTTTGGCGCTGTGCCGCACCGTCGATCGGGTCGCCGGCGCCGACCGTCTGTCGGCCGCTTTCCTGACGCGCATCCTGTGGCAGGAAAGCGGGTTCCGCAGCGACGCGCTGAGCCCGAAGGGCGCCGAGGGGGTAGCACAATTCATGCCGCCGACCGCGCTCGACCGCGGCCTCGCCGATCCGTGGGACCCCGGCCCGGCGATTGTCGCGGCGGGGCGCCTCTTGGCCGACCTTGCGGCGCGGTTCGGTAATATCGGTCTGGCCGCGGCGGCTTACAACGCCGGCGCTGCACGCGTCGAGAAATGGCTGCAAGCCGAAAGCGGCCTGCCGGCCGAGACGCGCAATTACGTCCGCGCCGTCACCGGCCGGCAGATCGAGGATTGGAAGACGCGCGAGGCCGCCGCGCCGTGGCCGGCAACCGGCGGCCCCGATTGCATGCAGACGATCGCCCTGCTGCCGCGCGGCGGCGTGCTCGCCGTGCA
>DATJSO010000193.1:0-6174 GCA_035504075.1 Allostellaceae bacterium
GCCGCCTCCTTCAGGCGCTGCAGCGCGAGGCGGTCGCTGCGCAGGTCGATGCCCTGCTCCTTTTTGAATTCGTCGGCGAGGTAGTCGATGATCTTCTTGTCGAAGTCCTCGCCGCCGAGGAACGTGTCGCCGTTGGTCGACTTGACCTCGAACACGCCGTCGCCGATCTCGAGCACCGAGATGTCGAACGTGCCGCCGCCCAAATCGTAGACGGCGATCGTGCCGGCGCCCTTTTTTTCCATGCCGTAAGCGAGCGCCGCGGCGGTCGGCTCGTTGATGATGCGCAGGACCTCGAGGCCGGCGATGCGGCCGGCGTCCTTGGTCGCCTGGCGTTGACTGTCGTTGAAATAGGCCGGCACGGTGATGACCGCCTGGGTCACCGTCTCGCCGAGATAGGCTTCCGCCGTTTCCTTCATCTTCTGCAGGATGAAGGCGCTGATCTGCGAGGGCGCGTATTTCTTGCCGCGGCTCTCGACCCAGGCGTCGCCGTTGTCGCCGGCGATGATCTTGTACGGCACCAGATCCATGTCCTTGGTGACCATCGGGTCGGTCATGCGCCGGCCGATCAACCGCTTGATCGCGAAAAACGTGTTCTCTGGATTGGTTACCGCCTGGCGCTTCGCGGCTTGGCCGACGAGGCGTTCGCCGGAATCGGTGAACGCGACCATCGACGGCGTCGTGCGCGCGCCCTCGGCGTTCTCGATGACCTTGGCATTCCTGCCCTCCATGACGGCGACGCAGGAATTGGTCGTACCGAGATCGATGCCAATGACTTTGCTCATCAGGGACCTCATGTCAAAAGCAGGACCGGCCGGCCCGGGAAAGCACCGTCCCGATCCCCCGGAATGCCGCCGCGTCGTCGCGCGGCAGCGCGCTATATATGTGCGCCGGCCGGCCGCCTATCAACTGGCGCAGACGTCGGCCAGACCCGGTACAGGGTCTTTACTGTTGGGCGTTCCGGCAGGCTGCCGCGCCGATATTCCGGCGATTTACGCCGACTGCGGCAGCCGCCCGCTCGACTGCGCCGATCGCGGTGCGGTCGCCGATCGTGGCCGCGCCGCCGTGGATTTCGGCGTGGCGACCCGGCCTCGGCGACCCTCTCGCCGGCGACTTGACCCCTCTCGTCCTCAGCGGTGCCCGCCGCCGCCGTGACCGCCGCCGCCATGATAACCGCCGCCGCCACGGTAGCCGCCGCCGCCACGGTAGCCGCCGCGCCAGCCGCCGCCGCGCCATCCCCATCCGGGTCCGCCCCAACCCCAGTAATAGTCGTAAGGATAGGCGCCGCAGCCATAGGGATAGTAATAAGGATTGCAATACGGCGCGTAATAGGGATTGTAATACGGATAGTACGGGTAGTACGGATAGTACTGCGCGCTCGCCGGTAGCGCGCCACCCAGCATGCCTGCGGCGGCGACTGCCATCGTTGCCAAGGTACGGCGCAAACAAGCACTGACCATCGGGAGGGACATCGGAATGCGCTCCGCTCGCGTTGAAATTGCCACGTTATTATACGGCCCTGGCGAGTTTCTATCCCCTGTCGAGCACTCCGGATGAACGGCCGCGCGCTGCCCGCGCGCGTCGGGTGTGCGGTCGCCGGCGGCGGCCCGGCCGGCATGATGCTCGGCTATTTGCTGGCGCGAGCCGGCATCAGCGTGCTGGTGTGCGAGAAACACCGCGATTTCCTGCGCGACTTTCGCGGTGATACGATTCACCCCTCGACATTGCAGGTCATGCACGAGCTTGGGCTGCTCGAGGATTTTCTCGCGTTGCCGCACCAGGAAGTCGCCGAACTGCACGGTATCGTCGGCGACAGTGACATCATCTTCGCCGATTTCCGCCATCTGCCGACGCGGTGCCGCTTTGTCGCGCTGATGCCGCAATGGGATTTTCTCAATTTCTTGGCGGCGAAGGGCGCGGCCGCGGCCGGCTTTCACCTGGCGATGGAGGCCGACGTCTCCGACCTGATCGAAGAAGGCGGGCGTATTGTCGGGCTGCGCGGGCAGACGCCGGCGGGGCCGTTTGAGGTGCGTGCCGATCTCGTCGTCGGCGCCGACGGGCGGCATTCGACCGTGCGCGAGCGCGCCGGCTTCGCCGTCGTCGATAGCGGCGCGCCGATCGACGTGCTGTGGATGCGGCTCTCACGGCGCCCCGACGATCCGCCGCAGACCGCCGGCCGGCTGAATTATGGGCGGCTCCTGGTCATGCTGGATCGCGGCGTTTATTGGCAATGCGCCTTTCTGATCCGCAAGGACGGCTACGCCGCGGTGCGCGACAGGGGGTTGCCCGCTTTCCGCAACGACCTGACGCGGCTCGCGCCGTTTTTGCGCGACCGCGTGGCGGAGTTGCAGGGGTGGGACGACGTAAAGCTGCTGACCGTTGCGGTCGACCGGCTGCAGCGCTGGTGGCGGCCCGGCCTGTTATGCATCGGCGACAGCGCGCATGCGATGTCGCCGATTGGCGGCGTCGGCATCAATCTCGCGATCCAGGATGCGATCGCCGTGGCCAATCTGCTTGTCGGGCCGTTGCGCGAGGGTACGCTGTCCGACGTCCACCTCGCAGCCGTGCAGCGCCGCCGCTCGCTGCCGATGCGCCTCACGCAGGCATTGCAGCTGAGCATGCAGCGGCGGTTTCTCGATCGGGTCATCGGCGCCGACCGGGCGATAACGGCGCCGTGGCAGGCTCGGCTGTTCAACTGGATCCCGCCGCTGCGCCGAATCCCGGCGCGGATCGTCGGTATCGGATTCCGCCCGGAGCATGTGCGCACCCCGGCGGCCTGACGCCGCGCGGCGCGACGACCCCTTCAGGCGCAGGCCTGTACGGCGCGGCGGGCCATCACATTGACGAGATGGGCGCGGTACTCGGCGCTGGCATGGATGTCGCTGTTGAGGCCGTCCTGCGGGATCTGAATGTCCTTGATCGCATCGGGCGTGAACGAGCGGGCAAGCGCCTGCTCCATCTCCGGCACGCGGAACACGCACGGGCCGGCGCCGGTCACCGCAACACGCACACCGGCCGGCGTCTTCGCGACAAAGACGCCGACGATCGCGTAGCGCGAGGCCGGATTCCTGAATTTCTGATAGTTGGCCTGCGCCACTTTCGGAAACCGCACCGCGGTGACGATCTCGCCTGGCTCCAGCGCCGTCTCGAACAGGCCCGTGAAGAACTGGTCGGCCGCGATCTCGCGTTTGTTGGTGCGCACGCTGGCGTTCAGCGCGACGACGGCGGCCGGGTAATCGGCCGCCGGGTCGTTGTTGGCGATCGAGCCGCCGATCGTGCCGCGATTGCGCACCGCCGGATCACCGATCAGCCCGGCCATCGCGGCCAAGGCCGGGATCGCGCGCTTGACGACATCGGAGCGAGTGACATCGGCATGGCGGGTCATCGCGCCGATGACGACGGCGTCACCCTGTTCCGAGATGCCCTTCAACGCCGGGATTGCTGCCAGGTCGATCAGCTGGGTCGGCTTTGCCAAGCGCAGTTTCAGCGTGGGGATCAGCGTCATGCCGCCGGCGACCAGCTTTGCTTCGTCGTCAGCGAGCCGGCCGGCGGCGTCATCGAGGCTCGTCGCGCGGAGATATTCAAACTCGTACATCGGGCCTCTCCCTTCGATCCCTCATCCCGTCATGCCCGGACTTGATCCGGGCATCTGCGGGTCCGCGTGGATGGCCGGGTCAAGCCCGGCCATAACGAAGCAATTAGTCTGCCGCCGCCTGCTTCTGGTGCTGCCGGATCGTGCGCCACAACCGCTCCGGCGTCGCCGGCATCTCGACATGGCGCACGCCCAATGGCTTCAATGCATCGACGATCGCATTGGTGATTGCCGCCGGCGCGCCGATCGCGCCCGCTTCGCCGCAGCCTTTGACGCCGAGCGGGTTGTGCGTGCACAGCGTCACGTGCGTCGACAGCCTGAAATTCGGCAGATCGTCTGCGCGCGGCATCGCGTAATCATTGTAGGAGCCGGTCAGCAGCTGGCCGGTTTCCTTGTCGTAGACGCAGCCCTCGAGCAACGCCTGGCCGATGCCCTGCGCGAGGCCGCCGTGGACCTGCCCGGCGACGATCATCGGGTTGATGATGCGGCCGAAATCGTCGGATGCGGTGAAGTTGACGACTTCCAGCCGGCCGGTGTCGGGGTCGATCTCGATTTCCGCGATATGCGCGCCCGACGGAAAAGTGAAGTTCTTCGGATCATAGAAGGCCGTCTCGTCGAGCCCCGGTTCCAATTCGTCGTGCGGAAAATTATGCGGTACGTAGGCGGTGAGCGCGATCTCGCCGAGGCCGAGCGAGCGGTCGGTACCGGCGACGGTGAATTTGCCGTCCTTGAACTCGATGTCGGCGTCGCTCGCCTCCAACAGATGCGCGGCAATCTTCTTGCCCTTGGCGATCACCTTGTCCATCGCCTTCATGATCGCCGTGCCGCCGACCGCCAGCGAGCGCGAGCCGTAGGTGCCCATGCCGAAGGCCATCTTGTCGGTGTCGCCGTGGACGATTTCGATCTGCTCGATCGGCACGCCGAGCCCGTCGGCGACAAGCTGGGCGAACGTCGTCTCGTGGCCCTGGCCGTGCGCGTGGCTGCCGGTGAGCACCGTGACGCTGCCGGTCGGATGCACCCGCACCTCGGCCGATTCGAAGAGACCGGCGCGCGCGCCGAGCGAGCCGACGACGGCCGACGGCGCAATACCGCAGGCCTCGATATAGGTGGCGACGCCGATGCCGCGCAATTTGCCCTGCCGCGCCGCTTCCTGGCGCCGCTGTTCGAAGCCGTCATAGGCCGCGGCGGCGAGCGCCAGGCGCAGCGTCGTCTGGTAGTCGCCGCTGTCGTATTGCAGCGCCACCGGCGTCTGGTACGGGAAGGCGTCGGCCGGGATAAAGTTCAGGCGACGCAGCTCGGCCGGGTCGAGGCCCAGCTCGTCGGCGGCCAGATCGACGATGCGCTCTACCAGATAGGTTGCTTCCGGCCGCCCGGCGCCGCGGTAGGCATCGACCGGCACGGTGTTCGTGAATACCGCCTTGGTCTCGCAATAGATGACCGGCGTCGTATAGGTGCCGGCAAGCAATGTGCCGTAGAGATAGGTCGGCACGCAGGTTGAAAAGGTCGAGAGGTAGGCGCCCATATTGGCGATCGTCTGAACCTTCAGTGCCAGAAACCTGCTCTGCGCATCGACCCCGAGTTCGGCGTGGGTCACATGGTCGCGGCCATGCGCGTCCGACATGAAACTTTCCGACCGCTCGGCCGTCCATTTGATCGGCCGGCGTACCTTGCCCGCTGCCCAGGTGACGATCGCTTCCTCGGCGTAGTGATAGATCTTCGAGCCGAAGCCGCCGCCGACATCGGGCGCGACGACGCGGAGCCGCGCTTCCGGGATGTGCAGCACGAATGCGCCCATCAGCAGGCGGATCACGTGCGGATTCTGGCTCGTCGTGTAGAGCGTGTATTCGCCGGTGGCGCGGTTGAATTCGCCGATTGCGGCGCGCGGCTCCATCGCGTTCGGCACGAGGCGGTTGTTGACGATGTCGATCTTGACGACGCGGGCCGCGCGGGCGAGCGCCGCGTCGACCGCCGCCTCGTCGCCGAGCGCCCAGTCGTAGCACAGATTGCCCGGCGCCTCGCCGCCCCACACCTGCGGCGCGCCCGGCCGGAGCGCCGCGGCCGGATCGACGATCGCCGGCTCCACGGCGTAATCGACCGCGACCTTCTCGGCGGCGTCCTTCGCCTGCTGGTAGCTCTCGGCGATGACGACTGCCACCGGATCGCCGACGTGGCGGACCCGATCGACCGCCACCACCGGGTGCGGCGGCTCCTTCATCGGCGAGCCGTCCTTCGAATTGACCAGCCAGCCGCACGGCAGGCCGCCGATCCCTTCGGCCGCGATGTCCTGGCCGGTAAAGACCGCCACGACGCCCGGCGCAGCCGCTGCGGCGCCGGTGTTTACGCCGGTGATGCGGGCGTTGGCGTGCGGGCTCCTGAGGATATAGGCATAGACCTGTCCCGGGCGGTTGATGTCGTCGGTGTAGGTGCCCTGCCCGGTCAGGAAGCGGTAATCCTCGCGCCTCCGGACCGGCTGGCCGATCGATCCCTCCGGCATGGCCGCTACTCCGCCGCCACCCCATGGGGATTGGCCGGCGGCGCCTCGCCGCGCATGACCGCGGCCCCCTCGGCGATCGCCAAGACGATGT
>DATJSO010000194.1:0-17893 GCA_035504075.1 Allostellaceae bacterium
GCCGCCCAGATGGCGGCGTTCGCCGGACGCCTCGGGCCGTTGCTCGACGGGGCAGCCAGACAAATCGGCGTCTCGGCGCGCGTCCTGCTGGCGCAGGCTGCACTGGAAACAGGCTGGGGACGCTCGGTCGTCGGTAACAACGTGTTCGGGGTCAAGGCGGGGTCGACATGGTCGGGTTCGCAGGTCGAAGCGGCGACGCACGAGGTCGAAGGCGGTCGATCGGTGTCGCAAACCGCGTCGTTCCGCTCGTATGGCAGCCTTGAAGACGCGGTGCGCGATTTCGTCTCGCTGGTCGGCGGCAGCAGCCGCTATCGCGCCGCGCTCGGCGCCGGCGACAATGCGAGGAATTACGCCGAGGGGCTGATCAAGGGCGGCTATGCGACGGACGGCGATTATCCGGCAAAGCTGGCGGCCGTCGCCGCAAGCCCGGCGATCGAGGCCGCGGTCACCGGGCCGATCCCGCTGCTGCCGCCGAATTTTGCCGGTAACGAGAGCCGCGCGTCGTGAAGCGGTCGGCCGGCGATCCCGCGATCCAACTGGACATGACCCGGCGCGTCACCCGCCTGTTCCGGATCGAGCGGAACGGCCGGTTGGCGCGGCGGCCGGCCGCCACGGCGCGATATCTGATTGAACGGCGCGGCGCCGTCATCGATGCACTGATCGCGGCGGCGGCGCGGCAGCGCGGCAGCGCGGCGGCCGGCTCGCCCGAACTTGACCAGGCGCTTCACGAATTGGCGTCCGAGGTCGGACGGTGCCGGCCTTCGGCGGAGCTGCGCCGCCAGGAGCTGGCCGCCGAATTGCGGCTGCGGCGCGGCGATGCGCCGTTGAGCGGGGTGCGGCGCTACAGCGGCGGCCGCCTGTTGGGGAGCGGTTGAAATGGCAAGCCTGACGCAAGTCGCCGAGATTGGCGCCAGCGGCATCGAGGCGGCAACGATTGCGATGCAGACGGTCTCGACCAACACGGCCAACGCCAACACGCCCGGCTACAATGTCGAAAGCGTTGTCCAGGCCGAGTTGCCCGGCAGCGGCAGCACGCCGGGCGACGGCACCGAGGTCACCTCGGTGCAGCGCGCGTTCGACCAGTTCATCTACCAAGCCGTCGTGCAGGCGAGTTCGGCCAACCAGGCGGCGCAGGTCGTCGAGACGAATAGCCAAAACCTGGCGGCCGCTTTTCCGGTGGCCTCGGGCGGCGCCGGCGGCCTCGGCGCCTCGATCAGCAGCTTTTTTGCCGCCGCCAGCACGTTGAGCCAAAATCCGACGAGCGAACCCGACCGCCAGGCGCTGCTGGGCCAGGCGCAGTCGCTCGCCGGCGCATTCAACTCGGTCGGCGGCCAGGTCGCATCCGGGATCGCCACGATCAACAGCGAACTGACGGCCAGCGTGCAGCAGGTGAACACGCTGAGCGCCCAGATCGCCGATCTCAACCAGCAGATCGCGCAACAATCGGGCGGCAACCCGCCGAACGCGCTGCTCGATCAGCGCGACGAACTCGTGCAGCAGCTCGCCCAACAGGTCGGCGTCACCGTGCTGCAGGGCGCCAACGGCACGGTCGACGTCTATACCGCGTCGGGTGCGGCCCTCGTCGCCGGCAGCACATCCTACCAACTCGCCGCGACGCCGAGCGCGTACGGCGATGGTGCGATCGATATCACCTATGTGCCAAATGGGCAGGATTTGACGGGCAGCCTGTCGGGCGGCGAACTCGGCGGCCTTGTCGTGTCGCGTTCCCAGCTGATTGCCGCGCAGGACGGCATCGGCGCGCTCGCCGCCGGTCTCGCTGCCGCCGTCAACGACCAGCAATCGCTCGGCCTCGATACCGCCGGACAACTCGGGCAGCCGCTGTTCTCGGTCGCCGGACCCGCCGTTTATGCCGCGAGCTCAAACCAGGGCACCGGCACGTTGAGCGCGGCGATCACCGATCCGGCGCAATTCACCGCGGCCGAATTCGTCCTCACAAAGACCGCCGGCGGATTTTCCGCGACCGACACGACGACGGGGCAGACGACAACCCTCGGCAACGGTCCGACGCTCAGTCTCGACGGCATGACGATCAGCGTGTCCGGCTCGGCTGCCACCGGCGACTCGTTTGCGATCGAGCCGACTGCAACAGCGGCGCAGACGCTCGCCGTCACAACCAGCGATCCATCGGCGATCGCCGCCGCCGCGGCCTATGTCGTGACCCCCGGCGCGATCGGCGCCGGCGGCGCCGTCACCGACAACAACCAGGGCAATGTTGCCGTCAGCATCGGCGGCCCCGTCGCCTCGGGCAGCCTGGCGTCCGGCGCGGTCATCGTGCCGGCCAGTGCCTTCGGGCAGAACCTGTCGATTGTCTTCACGTCGGCAACCGATTTCGCCATCGAGACGAGCGCCGGCACCGTGCTTGCGTCCGGTTCGGTGAGCGCTACCAGCGGCGCCGAAATCGCGATCGCCTATCCGTCGCCACCGGCACCCGCCGGTACCGCAGAAACCGTCACGTTGTCGGCCGGCACCGCGGCAGCGGGCGACACCTTTACGCTGACGCCGGGCGGTTCCGGCAGCAGCGGCAACATCGCCGCGCTGGCCGGTCTCGCAAACCAGCCGATCATCGGCGGCCAGAGCCTCGGCGACGCCTATGCCGCCCTGGTGACGACGATCGGCAGCAACGGCGCGGATGCGAGTGCGGCGGCAACATCAGCGCAAGGCGTGTTGACGCTGGCGCAGCAGAACCAGCAATCGGTTTCTGGCGTCAATCTCGATCAGCAGGCGACCGATCTCGTCGCCTATCAGCAGGCGTACCAGGCGGCCGCCCAGGTCATCGCCAGCGCGCAACTGATGTTTCAAAGTCTGATCACGGCGCTCGAGGCAGCATAAGGCGGCGACAATCATGCAGATCAGCACCAGCGAGTTCCTGCTTGGATCGCTGCCCAACCTATTGGCGCAGCAAAGCAATATCAATCAGCTCAACCAGGAGATCGCGAGCGGGCAGACGATGCCCGACGCTGCCAGCGACCCGGCCGGCGCGGCGGCGGCGCTCCAAACCGCCGGTCAGATCCAGCAGCTGACCTACGACGCGAGTAACGCGCAGGCCGGCACGCAGTCGATCGAGACCGCGCTGGGCGTGCTGCAGCAGGTCAACACCGCCATCGACCAGCTGAACCAGATCGCGTTGAGCGGCGCCAGCGCAAGCACGAGCGCCAACACGCGCAGCGCGCTCGTCGTCGAGGCGCAGAACGCGTTGCAACAGCTGATCCAGTTGGGCAACACCCAGGATGCCAGCGGCAACTACATCTTCGCCGGCTCCAAGACGAATTCGGCGCCCTTTGTCGTTGCCGCCGACGGTCAAGTCTCTTTTGTCGGCGATGCCGCCACAAACGCGATCGAAATCGCGCCCGGTTTGGCGGTGCCGGTGACGGCGTCGGCGCAGGGCATCTTCACCGATCTGCCCATCGGCAATAACGGCGTTGCGGTTACCGCCGATGCCGACAACAGCGGCGGCGCGACGGTGCAGGTGCAGGCGGTGACGAGCCTCACGCAGGCTGCCGCCGCCGCTGGAACGCAATATTCGATCGCCTTCACGCAGGCCGCCGCCGGCGGTCTCGAATACACCGTGGCGAGCGGTGCGGGCCCGCCGGGCAGCGTCGGCTTTGCCGCGAGCAGCGGCGTCGTCGCATCGGGCAGCTTTGCCGCTGGTACGGATTTGCAATTCGCTGGTCTTGATGTCGCGATCTCTGGGACGCCGGCGGCGGGCGACAGTTTTACGCTGCAGCCGGGTGCGACCCAGAGCCTGTTCCAGACGGTGCAGCAGTTGATCGCCGGCCTGCAGTCGCCGGCCCAGGCGCAGTCGGGCGGCGATGCCGGTCAGCAGCAGATCCAGAGCGTCATCGGCAATCTGGCCGCCGGGCAGAGCGCTGTTTTGACCGCCGAAGCGGCGCTGGGCGCGGGTCAATCGCAGATCCAGACGGTGCAGAACCAGGACCAGAGCGACGCGACGCAGGCCACGACACAACTGTCCAACCTGCAATCGGCCAACCTGCCGCAGGTCATGGCGAGTTACAGCGCCTGCGTCACCGCGCTGCAGGCGGCGGAGGAGGCCTTTGCGCGCATCCAGAACCTGACGCTGTTCTCGGTCATTGGGCCGTGAACGGGGTGGTATCGCCGACCGGCGGGTGCTGATGAACGACGTCCTGCACGCCCAGGCGCCGCTCGCACGCCCTGCGGCCGGCATGGTCCGTTCGGCCGCGCTCATCGTCCTCGGCATGCACCGCAGCGGCACCTCGGCCCTTGCCGGCATGCTGCATCATCTTGGCGTCGCTTTCGGTCCGCGCCTGATGCCGCCGTCGCCCGACAATCCACGCGGCTACTGGGAGCATATCGACGTCGTAACGGTGCATCACCAGTTGCTGACCGAATACGGCTATAGCTGGGACGATCTGCGCCCGCTGCCCGCGGCATTCTGCGAGAGCGAAGCGGCGCGCCGCGCCGGCGGCCGCCTGACCGCGATCCTGGCGCGCGATTTTGCCGATACCGCGCTGTGGGGCGTGAAGGACCCGCGGCTGTCCCGCCTGCTGCCGCTGTGGCTGCCGTTGTTCGGGGATTTGGCGGCGGCGCCGCGTTTCATTCTTGCGCTGCGCCATCCAGCCGATGTCGCCGCCTCGCTTGCCGCGCGCGACGGGCTCGGCACCGAGCGCGGTCTGCTGCTGTGGCTGCGGCACGTGCTCGAAGCCGAGCGAGCGACTCGCGGCTTGCCGCGCAGCTTCGTGCAGTACGAGCATCTCACGGTGGTCGGCGGGTGGCGCGCGGTCGCAGCAAGGGTCGCGGACGAACTGGATATCGCCTGGCCGGCGACCGGGCCTGCGGTCACGACGGCGATCGACGATTACCTGTCGGCCGACCTGCGCCACCACCGGGCGGGCGAGCGGTCGCCGCCCGGCCATATGGGGGAGTGGGTCGAGGCCGTGTACGCCGCGCTTTGCGCCGGAACGGATGTGGGCAACGTTTGCGACGCGATGGGGCGCGAGTTGCGGCGCGCCGACCAGCTGTACCTGCCGATCGTCGGCGCCGATGCGGCGCTCGCCGCCCGGCTTGCGCGGGCCGAGCACCAGGCGACGGAACTGCGCGCGCTCGTGTTGCGCCAGAACGGCGAACTCAAATTATTAAGGCAGCGCCCCGCGGCGGTTGCCGGCGCACCGTCCAGCGCCGCCGATGGGTACGCCCAATGGATCGAGAGCCGCGCGTCGACCGCCGTGTCCCGCACGGATTGGGTCGCCGAGCGCGTCGGGCGATGGCCGCACGTGCCAAAGCTGGCGCTTGGCATGGTTCTGCCGGCCGGCACCGAGGCGCGGGCGGAGGCGACGCTGCTGTCGCTGCGTGCGCAACTCGCCGGCGAGTGGGAATTGCACGTCGCGGCCGCGGCCGACATGCCGCCGGCGCTGGGCGGCGAGCCGCGGCTCCTCTGGCAGAGCGGCGCAGGCGGCGCGGTGGCGCGGCTCAACCACGCGCTGGCGGCGTCGGGCGCGGACTGGATCGGGCTGATCGACGCCGGAGACACGCTCGCCCGACATGCGCTGTTCAGCCTTGGCGAGACGCTGTTCGCCCATCCCGAATGGGGCGCCGTTTACAGCGACGAGGATCGCGTCGATCCGCAAGGCGGCCGGTCGTCGCCGCATTTCAAGCCCGATTTCAACCTGGATCTGCTCCGCAGCCTGCCGTATGTCGGCGGCCTGCTGGCGGTGCGGCGCGAGGTTTTCGTCGAAGCAGGTGGCTTCGATCCGGCGTGCGACGGCATCGAGGAATACGATCTTGCGCTGCGCCTGGCCGAGCGGCTGCAGCCGCCCCGTTTCGGCCATATCGCCGACGTGCTCTACCACAGATCGACGACCTCCGGCCGCTCGACCCGGCCGATCGCGGAAATCTGCGCCGCGATGCCGGCGGTCGTGCAGGCCCATCTCGACCGCCTCGGCATCGCCGCGACGGCAGAAGCCGGCGAGCAGCCGCATTTCTGCCGCGTGCGCTACCGGCATGACGGACCCGAGCCGCTCGTTACGATCGTCGTCCCATCGCGCGATCAGCCCGTTCTTCTCAAGCGCTGCATCGAGGCGGTGCTGAAGGAGACGCAATACGCAAACTACGAGATCGTCGTTGTCGATAATGGCAGCGCCGATCCCGAAGCCTGTGCCTATCTGCAGACGATCGAGGATAAATTTGCCGAGATCGGCAGCCGCATCCGGGTGTTGCGCCACCCGGGCGAGTTCAATTTCTCGGCGATGAACAACCGCGCCGTGCGCGAAGAGGCGCGCGGCGAATATCTCTGCCTGTTGAACAACGATGCGGCGCCGCTGGCCGGCGACTGGCTCGGCGAAATGATGGCGCTGGCCCGCCGCCCCGATGTCGGGGTGGTCGGAGCGAAGCTGTTGCATGCCGACGGCCGGGTTCAGCATGCCGGCGTCATTCTCGGCGTCGGGTGGGGGGCGCCGGCCGAGCATCCTTACGCCGGCGAGCCGGAGGAGACCTTCGGCTATTGGGGCCGCGCCCGCGTCGTGCAGGAACTGTCGGCGGTGACGGGCGCCTGCCTGTTGACCCGCCGCTCCGTCTACGAGGCGCTCGGCGGCCTCAACGAAGCCGATTTCGCGGTCGCTTACAATGATATCGATTACTGTCTGCGGGTCGGGGCGGCGGGGTTTCGCGTCGTCTGGACGCCGTTTGCCCGCCTGCTGCACGATTCGAGCGCCAGCTTGAACTCCGACGTTGAGCGCAAGCCGCAGCAGGAAAAGCAGGCGCGCTTCCGGCGCGAACGGGTCGCGATGTTCCGCCGCTGGATGCCGCAGATCGCCTTTGATCCCGCGTACAACCGCAATCTCACCTCGATGGCGATGGGATTTGCCGTCGAGACGGAAGGGCCGCCTACCTGGGACCCGGAGTTGCGGCCGCGCCGGCGCGTCATCGCCTATGCCGCCGATCGCGAAGGTTGCGGCGAGTACCGGATCATCGCGCCGAGCCGCGTCCTTTATCAATCCGGCCGGCTGCACTGCAGGGAGACGATGCGGCTGGCGACACCGCCCGAGGTGGCCCGCGCTGCGCCGGACAGCGTCGTGCTGCAGCGTCAGCTCGAATGGCATCAGATCGCCTTCATCGAGCAGCTGCAGGTTCTGAGCGACACGTTCCGCGTCTTTGAGATCGATGACCTGATCACGAATTTGCCGCCGAAGAGCGTGCATCGCAAAAATATCGCCCGCGACATCGGCGAGCGCATGAAGCAGGCGCTCGGCTATTGCAACCGTCTCGTCGTCAGCACCGAACCGTTGGCGCGCGCCTATGGCCGGTTATGCGACGAGGTCGTCGTGCTGCCCAACCGGCTGGAGAAGAGCCGCTGGCTGAGCCTCGTGCCGAAGCGGCGGCCGCACGGCAAGCCGCGCGTCGGCTGGGCCGGGGCGATCGGCCATACCGGCGATCTGGCGGCCATCGCCAGCGCCGTGCAGGCGACCGCCAAGGAGGTCGACTGGGTTTTTTTCGGCATGTGCCCCGACAACCTGCGGCCTTTTGCCGCCGAGGTGCACGCCTGGGTGCCGCTCCACGAGTACGCCGAAAAGCTCGCCTCGCTCGATTTCGACCTGGCGATCGCACCGCTCGAACAGCATCCGTTCAACGAAGCCAAGAGCAATCTGCGGCTGCTCGAGTATGGCGTTCTCGGCTATCCGGTGCTGTGCACCGACATCCTGCCCTACCAGTGCGAGCTTCCGGTGACCCGTGTCGCCAATCGCCACAATGCCTGGACAAAGGCGATCCGGGACCTGGTCGCCGACCGCGACGCGCTGCGCCGCGCCGGCGAAGAGCTGCGGCGAGCGGTCGTCGCCGGCTGGCTCCTCGAAGATCATCTCGAAGAGTGGCTGCGCGCGTGGCTGCCGTGAAGCATCAAATGCCGCCGAATTGTTGCAACAGATTTACCGGGCGTCCGTCCTCTATGGCGTAACCCGCCGCAGCGCGCAGGGAAACCCTTCGCCGCGACGGACCGTTTGAGCAACTTACCCGACGGGCGGCATGGGCCCTGTCGGCGCCAGGAGGACGAAGATGCTGGCAGGATCCATCAACACGAACATCGACGCCTTGTACGCGTTGCAGGCGCTGCAAAACACGTCCAACACGACGGACACTCTGGAACAGGAGCTCTCCTCCGGTCTGGCGATCAACGGCCCGCAGGACAACCCCGCCGGCTACATCGCGGCGCAGGGATTTACCACCCAGCTCGACGGCACGACGCAGGCGATTTCCAACGCCAATCAGGCGATCTCGCTGCTGCAGACTGCGAACGGCGCGATCACGCAGCAGGTCAACATCCTGCAGCAGATCAGCACGACCGCCGACCAGGCGGCCAACGGCCTCAACAGCGCCCAGCAGCTGCAGTCGCTGCAGGGCGTCGTGTCGCAGCTGCAGACCCAGATCTCGACGATCGCGTCGCAGAGCGTGTTCGGCGGTCTCAACCTGCTCAACGGCTCGCTGAACGGCGTGCAATTCCAGGTCGGCGCCTCGGAAGGCCAGACGATCGGCCTGTCGGTGCCGAGCACGCTTGCCAACCAGCTCGGTGCCAATCAGTCGAGCGCGCTGACCACCTCGGGTCCCTATAAGGTCAATGGCGTCGGCACCGGCGGCGTCGGCGACGTGACCGGCAGTTCCTACGCGATCAGCTCGGGCGGCGTCGGCGCGTTCACCGCCGGCACGATCGGCGTCTCGGGATCCGCCGGCGCCAAGAGCATCACGGTCACCGCCAACGAATCGGCCGAGGACATCGCGGCGTCGGTCAACGCCATCACCTCCAACACCAACGTCAGCGCGGTGGCCAACACCAGCGTCGCCTTTACTGTCACTTCCGGATCGGTTTCGTTTACGCTCGGCAACGGCAACGGCGGCGCGCAGACCAACGATGTCAACATCGCGGCGACGGTAACCAGCGTGTCGCAAACCGGGTTGCAATCGCTCGTGCAGGCGATCAACCAGGAGACCGGCACGACCGGCGTCACTGCCACGGTCAATTCCGACAACCAGTTGGTCCTTAGCCAGGCACAGGGCGACAACATCTCGATCGCCGATTTCGCCGGTACCGGCACGCTGGCTGCCGGCGGCTCGACTACGGTGACGCTCGGCACCGGCGGCGGCGACGCCACGGCGGCGACGGTTCAAGGATTGGTCACGTTGCAGTCGAGCAACACGTTTGCGCTGTCCTCGGCGGCTTCCGATATCGGTCTCCAGACCACCTCGGGCCTGACGACGCTGGCGGCACAGAATGTCAGTACGATCTCGGGTGCCAATGCGGCGATCAACGTCGTCGCCTTCGCCCTGCAGCAGCTCGAAAACATCGGTTCCCAGCTTGGCGCGGTCGAGCAGGCATTGCAGGCGACCGCTTCGAACCTGCAGACGACGCAGACGAACGTGACGGCGGCGCAGTCGGTCGTCCAGGACGCCAACGTCCCGCAGGTGACGACGCAGCTGACGCAAGAGCAGATCCTGGCGCAGGCCGGCGTCTCGGCTCTGGCCCAGTCGAGCACGCTGGAACAGAGCTTCCTGAAGCTGCTGCAGTAGCCGGGATCGACGAGTGAAGGGCCTGTCCCCGGGCCGTTGCCGGGGACAGGCCATCCCGAGCGCGAGGGCATAGCCGATGACGGTCAGCAGCGTCCTGAGTTCGGATCAGATCACCTCGCTGATCCAGCAGGCTGAGACGGCCTATCAGCAGCCGGCTCTCTCGCTTCAGGCCCAGGAAACGCCGATCGAGACGCAGATTTCAGCGCTCGGCAAAGTGCAGAGTGCGCTGTCAAGCCTGCAGTCTGCGGTCAACGGATTGTCCGAGATTTCTTCGTTGTCGCAAAACTCCGTCAGCACCAGCCCGTCGGGCATTGTTTCCGCCACGGCCACCAACGCCGCTGCGCCCGGCGCCTATACCCTGACCGATGTCCATCCCGCATCGGCGGAAACCCTGTTTTCCGCCGGTTTCGCCAGCGCCAGCGCAACGCTCGGCTCCGGCTCGATTGCGATACAGGTCGGCAGCGGATCGGCGACGACCGTGCAGGTCGCGGGTGGCCAGTCGAACCTTGCGGGCATCGCCAACGCGATCAACCAGGCCAATCTCGGCGTGCAGGCGAGCGTCATTTACGACGGCACGTCCTACCATCTGGTACTGACCGGCGCGCAGACCGGCGCTGCCAATGCATTCACCGTCAGCGGTACGGGCGCCCTGGCAAATCTCAGCTATAACGCGGGTGCCAGCGGCGGGCTCACCGAGAGCGAGAAAGCAGCCAACGCGTCCTTCTCGCTGAACGGCATCGCCATCACCAGCGGCTCCAACACCGTCGCCGGCGTCGTGCCGGGGTTGACCTTTACGCTGGCGGCGAGCGGATCGGCAACGGTCCAGGTGACGCAAAGCGCCTCGGCGCTTGATCAGGCCGTCAATTCGTTCGTCAGCGCCATCAATACCGTGCTTGCCACGATCAACCAGTACAGCTCGTACAGCCAGGCGAGCGGGGCCGGCCCGTTGCTCGGCGATGTTGGCCTGCAGGTGCTGCGCAACGGCCTGATCGACGCGATCGCGGCGCCGCCGAGCGGCAACGGGCCGTACAACTCGCTGAGCACGATCGGCTTCAGTATCACCAGCGGCGGCACCGTGTCGTTCGACGACTCGTCATTCCAGACCGCCGCGCAGAGCAATTACGCCGCCGTCGCCGCGTTGCTCGGCAAGGCTGCGACCGCGAGCAACGCCAACGTTACGGTGCAGACGGCGGGAGCCGCTCAGCCCGGCAGCTACGCCGTCGATGTGACGGCAAACACCGGCAGTGCCGTAACCGGCACGGTTAACGGCGAGGCGGCCAGCGGCAGCGGCGGCGTGTTGAGCGTCTTCGGCGCCGGCCCGGCGCAGGGTCTGGTACTGCAGATCGGCGCCGGCATCACCGGGTCGCTCGGTCAAGTGACGGTCAGCGACGGACTGTACGGCAGCCTCAGCAGCCTGGTCAGCAGCGCGCTTGCCAGCGGCGGCGGCGGCGTCACCGGCCAGATCAACACGCTCACCGCTTCGATCACGTCGATGAACAAGCAGATCGCGCAACTGCAGCAGCAGGCGCAACAGGAGACGGCAACGCTGACGCAGCAGTACAGCAACGCCGAAGCGACTATGACGCAACTGGAGACCGTCAGCGACTTCCTGGCCACCTATTTCAACCAGAGTACCAGCGGGACCGGGGGATAAAATGATTGACCAGATGAGCGGTCTCGCGGCCTATGGCCGGGTGGCGGGGATCAGCGCCGAGCCGGAAGAATTCATGAAAATGGCGCTCGATGCGGCACGCACCTTCCTCGTGCAGGCCGACGCGGCGCTCGCCGCCGGAGACCGGCCGAGAAAGGCCAAAGCACTCAGTTCGGCCGCCAAGGTCATTGAGTTCATGCTCGGCCTGTCGGGGTTCGAAGGCGGCCCATTGAGCGATTGCCTCGCCAGCGTCTATCATTACGTCCTGGCGGCAATCCTGAAAGCCAATGCCTGGGACGATCGCGAAGCGATCGCCGCCGGACGCGTCGCTCTCGACGATCTTGCCGCGGTATGGCGGCGGGTATTTCCCGACGCCGTTGCTGATGCCAGATTAGCCGACAGCGCATTGACAGGGCGGGAAAGCGATGCCTGATCCGATCCAAGGGGTTAATCCCACCAGCCAGATCGAGATTGCGCCGACCGGGCAGGCCGGCACCTCGACGGGAACGGCGCCGAACAGCCAATCGGAGACGCCGCCGCGCATCGATTCGGCGGATGTCGCGCGCGCCGAAGCGCTGCTCGCGACAATCGCGGCGACGGCCAGCGGCGTGCAGCCGGTCGATGAGGCGAAGGTTGCCGAATTGCAGCAGGCGATCCAAACCGGCGCCTACCAGCTGAACCCGCAGCAGATCGCGCAGCAGATCATCGAACTGGAGGCGCTGCTGACGCCGCCAGGTGGCGCTCAATGAGGCTGCGTCTGCAGACTTGCTCGAGTCAGACCGCGCGTAACTCGGCAAAAACTGGATCTGCCGCCGCGCGAGCGGCCTCATCGCGGATCCATTGCTGCACCTGCGCCAGCCGTTCCGCTGCCCGGTGGATATCGTCACGATCGGCGATATCCCGAAAGGCCAGCAACACCTGCTTGAGGCATTCGGCCCTGCCGGCCACATCGCCGGGCAATGCCGGAGCAGTACCGCTGCCGATGCAATTGCGCGGAAGCCTCGCCCGCGCCAATGTTCTCTGGTCGCCCATTCGATCCCTTCAGGCTGTCGCAGGGCGACGCGAGCTGCCAAGCGGTGACAGTTCCGGCAACCCGATGGCATTCATGCCCGACTCTCGCTTCCCCCGATGACAACCCAGCTTGACGATAATCACAAGTTTCGCAACTATCGTGCAATGGGCCAGCCGACGCGCGTCCAGGGCGAGATTGTCTTCCCCAATAACATCAAAGAGTTGCGGCTGCGGAAGCGGCTGACGCAAGCACAGCTCGGACGCCTGCTCGATCCGCCGCTCAGCGAATCGACAATTTCGAAAATGGAAAGCGGCGAACGCAGGCTGACCAACCTGCAGTTGGCCGATCTCGCAATGATCCTCGATTGCCGCCCCGATGACATCCCGGTCATCAGCGGCCGCGATGCGCCCGCCGGAGTGCGCCGCTGGCAACGCGCGCAGCATGACGCGGTGCGTCACAGCATCGAAAGCGGCGCCGCCGCCACCGGCTACGTGCTGGCGCAGCTGCGCAAAAAATACGGCCGGACGATGCAGCAGGTGGCCGATGCGATCGGCATGACGCTTTCCGTCTACCATCGCGTCGAGATGGCAAGCCGCATGATTCAACACGACGAGATCGACGCGGTCGCAAAGTTTTACGGCCTGACGGCCAACCGGTTGATCGCGATGTTCGAACGGCGGGCGCGCGAAAACCGCAGGGAGCTGGAGAGTGGCACGCCGCCCGAACGGCTGCTGCCGCGTACGCCGCGTGCGCTGCTGAAGGAGGATGGCCGCTGGGGCCAACTCGGCGCGATCGAACGCTATGCGATGCGCCGCAGCATTCGCTATGTCGGCGCGCCCGACGCTTCTGCCGCGCTGCCCGTGCACGGCAGCCTGACCAGCGACGCCGCGGGCAACCGGCGTTTCACGATCGACCAAGGAGGCGATGCCGTCGGCGAAATCGCTGTCAGCGAGCTGCTGCGCCCGTGCGAAGGTGCCTTTTTTGTCCGCAATTTCTCGCAACGCCTGGGCTTTCTGCGGCCGGAGGCGCTTGCCTATGTCGATCCACAGGCGCCGGTGGCGCTCGGCGATGTCGTGTTCGTGCAGCGTCGCGACGGCAGCGCCGACGCCGCGCTGATCATCGGCAACGGTGTCGGGGCGCTGCGCTGCAAGATGTACAATCCCGAGGAAGAGCTGCCGATCGACGATCCCGCGATCGAACGGATCCTGCGCGTCGCTATGCTGATCCTGCCGTAGCCTCAATCCTCCTCGGCGGCGATCGCGCTTTCGTGCCAACGGCGCAACAGCCGGCGTGACAGCAGATCGAGCAGGAGGTAGATCACGATGCCGGTCAGCGACAGCAGGAACAACGCCGCGAACAGGCGCGGGATCGCCAGCCGGTAGCCGGCTTCCAGGATGCGGAAGGCGAGGCCGGTCTCGGCGCCGCCGGTGCCCGCGACAAATTCGGCGACGACCGCACCGATCAGCGCCAAGCCGCCGCTAATCCTGAGGCCGGCGAGAAAATACGGCAACGCCGTCGGCATCCGCAGATAGCGCAGGGTCTGTCCCGGCGACGCGCCGTACAGCCGGAACAGGGCGAGGAGATTGCGGTCGGCGCTGTTGAGGCCGACCGTCGTGTTCGAGACGATCGGGAAGAAGGCAACGATCCAGGCGCACACCAGCAGCGCCAGGAACGGTTGCCGCACCCAGATGATGATGAGTGGCGCGATCGCGACGATCGGCGTCACCTGCAGAATGACGGCATAGGGAAAGAGGCTCAATTCCAGAATGCGCGAGCGCGCGAACAGGACCGCGAGTGCACCGCCGAACAGTGCCGCGGCGGCAAGCGCCGCCAGCGTGATCCGCAGCGTTACCAGCAGCGAGCCGCACAGGCTCGGCCCGTCCGTCCACAGGCTCAAGGCGATGGCGCTCGGCGCCGGCAGGATGTAGGGCGGGATGTTGTTGAGGCGGACGGCCGCCTGCCACGCGGCTAGGAAGGCCACACCGATCGCGATCGGTGCAAAAACGCGCAGCCAACGCTGGTTCAAAGCAGGCCCTCCATCACCGCCGCAGCGAGCGAGCGAGATTGCGGCGTCGTTTTGCGCCCCGCAACGGCGCCGCGTATCGCTCATCGATGTCGCATCCGGTAGCCGGCAGGGGCGGCACCGGAGAAGCAAATTAGGACACTACCCGCCGGGGCGGTCCTTGACAGCCGGCCGGCCGCTGACCATAGTCCGGACGCCCTCGGCCGCCGCCGGCGGCAAATAATCTCGATGCGGGGCCGTAGCTCAGCTGGGAGAGCGTCGCGTTCGCAATGCGAAGGTCAGGGGTTCGATCCCCCTCGGCTCCACCAAATCCCGGTTTCAGGCCATCTCAGGCTATCTCAGAAACCTAGGTCGGGCGGCCGTCGAAGAACCGGCATGGCCGCTTCCGTAACAGCGATCCATTGCGGCGGCTGTTCGAGACCCGCCGCGCTCTGCTCGACCAGAGACGAACGCAAGAGGCCGGACTTGCGCTTTTCGCGCAGCCGGTAGCTGTCGCCGCCATCGTGACGACATGGCGGTGGTGCAACAGCCGGTCGAGAATCGCGGTCGCCACGACGGCGTCGCCGACCACGATTGAACACCGCAATATCGGAGCGACCGACACTCCTGATTCGCGTCGATGCGGCTCATCCGCTGTTCGGTCAACGGCTTGCGATAGGCGCAGAAGGGGCGAGTGACGCGAAAAAGCCTGACCGTGGCCGCAGCCAATCCATCATCACGGCCCTCTCATTCAGGCCGCTCGGAGGAGCAGCGGCGCCCCGAGCCGATCGGAAGCGGTGCCGAGAACACGTTCCGCCGCCAGTGCGATTGCCAGCAACTTTTCTTCAGCGCCCGCCGGCGCGATCAATTGCAGCCCGACCGGCATGCCAGCGCGGTCGAGGCCGACCGGCAGTGTGATCGCGCACAGGCCGAGGTAGTTGACGGCAACCGTGTTGCGCACGATGCGGCGGTTGACCCGCAGATTGCCCTCCGGCTCGGCGACATCGGACATCAGTGGCGGGGTCACACACAGCGTCGGCGAGGCGATCACATCGATCGCGTCGAGACGCGGCGCGGCGGTCCGCGCCAGCGCCCGCAATCGCGCAAGACGGCCGAAGTAGTCGCGCGCGTTGATATTTTCCGCATTGCGTACCGCGGGTGCGATGACCGGGTCGAATTGTGCCAGCCACCCCGGCAGTTCCAAATCGAGGAAACTGCGAAGTTCGACAGCGCTGAGGCTGCCCTGCATGAAGACCGCATAGGCCGCTTCCGCCTCCGGCAGCACGAATTCAAGCGTCTCGGCGCCGGCTCGGCCGAGCGCCCGCACCGCCTCTTCGGCGGCTTCGGCGATGCCCGGATCGCAGTCGCGCCACAGAAACGGGTCGCCGACGCCGATGCGAACCCCCGCAATATGGACGGCCCGCGCGAGGATGTGCTCGGGATCCTTCCCGGCGGGATCGAGCGCGGCAAAGCCGTAGGCGACATCGGCGACGCTGCGCGCCAACAGGCCCGGCGTGTCGAAGGTCGGCGACAACGGCACGACGCCGTCGGTCGACCAGCGCCCGAGCGTCACCTTCAGGCCGACAGTGCCGGTCATCGACGCCGGGATGCGCACCGAGCCCGCCGTGTCGCTGCCGAACGCGAGCGACGCGGAGCCTTCCAAGAGGCTGACCCCGGCGCCGCTCGACGAGCCGCCGACGGAACGGTGCGCGGCGGCGTCCCAAGGATTGTACGGCGCGCCCCAGTGGCTGTTGTGGCCGGTGCCGCCGAACGCGAACTCGACCATGTGGGTCTTGCCCATGATGACGCCAAGCTGGCGGCGCAATGTCGCCACCAATGGTCCGTCGCGCTCCCACGGATCGGCCGGCAGCCGGCGGCTGGACCCGGCGAAGCAGGGATAGCCGGACGCGGCAAACAGGTCCTTGATCGACACCGGCAGACCCTGAAGCGGCCCCACTGAGACTCCGGCAGTAAAAGCCGCATCGGCCGCCGCGGCAGCGGCGCGGGCCTGTTCCGGCGCCCAGTGCGAGTAGGCGTGCAATTTTTCGCCAAAGCGCTCGTGCCGGGCAATCGCCGCCTCGATCAGTTCTTGCGCGGTCATCCGTTTGTCGCGCAAATCCCTCGCGGTCTCGATCAGCGGGCGGAACAGCGCATCGTTGGTCATCACATACCTCCTTGATTTTACCCAGCCGACGCTTGCGCCGTACGCTCGGCGATCCAGGATATTGACCTGGTCGTAGCAGCCGGCGAGACAGTATTCGGGCGATGTCGTCGGCGGTGCGGTAGCAGCCCGGTGCCGCCTGGGAAGAGGCCGACAATGCCGCGCGCGCGTGCTCACGCAAGTGCTCGACGCAATTCTTAGTGTTCGCTGAGTGGCGCGGCAGCGAGCGGCATATTTTGTTTCCCCCGGCTGTGCGACATGACGACCGTTACTGGACCGCCGCGACCCCCGCTACCGGCACGCCGGAGGCGCCCGGACGGCGCCCATTCAGCAGCCGCCTAGCCTCTTCCAGGCGCCCGGCGCTGAGATAGGATTTGAGCAGCGTGAACTCGATCAGATCGTGCTGCGCCCGGCTGCCGCCGATGCGCTCGTTCTGCCCGGCAAGGGGAGCGAGCGCTTGGATCGCCGCGGCGAAATCCCGCCGCTCGAACGCGGCAAAGCCGCGCGCCAGCGCCGGCAGGTAACAGCCGGAAGGGTAGCGTCCGGCCGCCGCGAGTTCCTCGATCTGGCGATTACGCGCCGCGAGCGCCGCATCGTCGCCTATCACGGCATGTGCCAGGATGACGTGCAAATCAGCGAGGCCGCTGCCTGGTCGCGGCAACGCCTCGCCGACATAATCGTAAAGGGCGCGCCAGGCGGCCGCGTCACGCGGCTGGCCGGCAAGCTCCGAACGCCACAAAAACGCGCAACCATCGGATATCTTCAGCTGCGGCCCGCCGCTGTGGCGGCCGAGTGCGATTGCGTCGCGATACGCCGCTTGCGCCTCCTCCGGGTGGCCGAGCGCCAATTCAATGAGCGACAGATGCCAGCTCAGGTGGCCGTAGAAAAAGCCGTCGCGCGGATAATCCGCCAGCCAGCACAGCAGAAATTCCCGCGCCGTCTCGGCTTCACCGCTTTCGTAGCAGACATGGGCAAACCCATGTGCGCCGTGCGCGTTTTTTGCGTTGAGCGCCACCGATCGATCGATTTTGCGCCGTGCCTCGGCGAGCCGCCCGTCTTCCGAAAGCGCCATCGCGTGATAGGACAGGAACCAGTAATCCTCGCCGTAATGCGGCGCGAGGTTGTCCATCAATTCGGCGATCTGGTGCTTCTGGCCGAGCCGGCCGGAACCGCCGATCAAGCCGTTCGGGTTGGCGGCAATCGAGATCACCAGCGCGTCGCGCGGCCATGCCGCCAAATGCGCACGGACGGCGGCGATGGCCGCATCGGTCTGGCCACTCGAACCGAGGTCGAAAATCGCGATGTGGCTCGCCTCGCGCTCGCTCACGCCAACCGCGAGCTCTTTGGCGGCGGCGAGGGCGGCTTGTGCGTCGGCGAAGTTGCCCTCGCGCATTAAGACTTGCGCCCGGCCGGCGTGCGCCAGGGCGAAATGGGGATCGGCGGCGATGGCGCCGTCATAGGCGGCGAGCGCCCCGGGGTAGAACGTCAGCGCCCGCTCGCTGGCATCGACATAGGCGT
>DATJSO010000195.1:0-23698 GCA_035504075.1 Allostellaceae bacterium
GGCCTGGCAGCTGTGGCTGGCGACGCCGGCGGGGGCGCGCTCGCTCGGCCTGATGCCGCGACGGGGCCGTGCCGTCATCCCGGAGATGCCAGCGCTTGTCGCCAAGCTCGCCCGGAGCGGCGAACTGCTCGTGTCGCGGGAACCGCCGGGCGGCTCGCCGCTGCCGCGGCCGAGCGGACCGGTAGTCTTCCGCGCCGGTTTCCGCCCGCCGCGATGAGGGAGCCGTGCGGCGAACTGGCTCCCGGTGCCGCCGTTTGCGATACTGTACGGGCAGAACGGAGAGGGGAAGCGATGCCGCGCGTAGTGCTGGCCGGGATCGCGGCGCGCCGGTTGACCGGCGGGCAGAGCGAATTCGACGTCGTAGCCGATACGGTGCGCCGCATGATCGCCGAGCTCGACCGCCGGTTTCCCGGTCTCGGCCACCAGATCGACCAGGGAATGGCGGTCGCGATCGACGGCGAGATCTTCCAGGACGCCTATCAGGCGCCGCTGAAGCCTGACAGCGAGGTCGTGCTGATCCCGAAAATCGCCGGCGGCTAAGAGGTCGACGGCCGGGTCAGGCCCGGCCGATGTTAGTTACCCGGATATCCTCTGCCCGAATATCCCCATCCGCCGGCATATCCCCATCCGCTCGAATATCCCCACTCACCGGTCGCTGCGGGACAGGGGCTGCCGGTGCATTCCGCGCTCAAGCCGAAGCTCGGGATGCTGTTGCAGGCCGCATACGGCGCAGTGATCGGCGGTGCGCTGCCCCAGCCGCCGTAATATCCGTATGCGGTGCAACCGCCCGAATAGCCGGCAGCGGCCTGCGCGCCGGCCACTCCGGGGATCATCGCCAGCAAACTCGCGGCGAGAAACGGCGCGACCGTTTTTTTGTTCACGACATGCCTCCGAGTTCGAGCCGGCACCGGCAGCGCCGGCTCGATCATCACGATCAGTAACCCCAGCCCCAGCTGTTGTAGCCATAGCTATTGTACGGGCTGTAGCTGCTGCCGCTCCCAAAGCCGTTATAGGGCGAATAGGTACCGTAAGCGTAATAGGGCGAATAGGTACCGTAAGCGTAGCTCCCCGGCTGGCGCCACTGGCTCGTGTTGTAGGCCCAATTGTAGTTGGTGCCCGCCGCCATCTGCGGGATCGGCGCATGGCCGAGATTGTCACTGCCGAAGCCGGTCAGGCTCGGGTCGCGGGTCCAGCAGCAGCCCATATAGCCGTAGGCTGGGCAGGTATATTGCGTCGAACTGTAGCCGTAATACTGGCTGGATCCATAATAAGGCGTGCTGCCGTAATAGGTTTGCGCCAGCGCCAGGCCCGATGTGCCGGCGAGCAGAGCGGCGGCCAGCGTCAGCGCGCCAAGTTTGGTGGACATGATTACCTCTCGTTACCGAGTGCAGAGGGCATCGGCCGTTGCCGAGCCTTGAGGGGGTAACGGGGCTCTGAAACCGCCTGTTCCGGTCTGTCGCGTTGCGCGCGTTGCGCCGGCCGCGCTCAGCCAGGTACCGCCGCTGCCAACACGGGGATCGCGCCGCAAGGCGCGGACCCCGTCCGCTTCACTCGCCAATGGCGGTGGCTGCGCTTCGCTTAGCGAGGATAACAGCCGCCATTGTAATACACATAGCCCGGGCTGCAGGTCGGAGCGGCCGGCACGGCAACCGCCGGGCCGCCGGCAACGGCGTTGGCGGCGCCGGCGACGGCACCCGTCGCGGTGCCGAGGGCGCCACCCACAATAGCGCCGACCGGACCCGCTGCGGCACCGCCCGCTGCCGCTCCCTGCGCCGCGCCGGCGGCCGCGCCCGACACCGGATTGTTCGGCGCATAGGGATAACCAGGCGCCGGAGCGGCGACCGGTTGGCATGAGTCGCCATAGAGCGCATAGCCCGGCGGGCAGGGTGCATACTGCGCCAGCGCCGCGGTCGATGCGCCAGCCGCCAAAGCGGCGGCGATTGCGAGAAGTCTTAGATTGTCGGCCATCGGAGCTCTCCACTCGATCGGGGATCGAAATCAGCCGGCGATCATCGCCGCCCGTTGGAAACAATGGCGCGAGTATAAGCGTTCCGGCTCGATCGCGCTTGCTCCGCGCCGGAGCTCGGCGGAAAATCTCGTCGTTCCAAACAATCGTGCCGGGGAGGGGATATGACCTATGATTACATCATCGCGGGCGGCGGCTCGGCCGGGTCGGTGATGGCTCACCGGCTGTCCGCCAAGAGCGGCAACCGGGTATTGCTGTGCGAGGCGGGGCAGGACACGCCCGATGGCCAGGTCCCGCCGGAAATCCTCGACGCCTATCCCGGCACCGCCTATTTCGACCCGCGCTTTCACTGGCAGGAACTGCGCGTCCACACCGAGATCGTGCCGCACAACCGGCCGGAGGAACGGCCGCCCCTGCGCAAATACGAGCAGGCGCGCGTCTTGGGCGGCGGCTCGTCAATCAACGGCCAGCTCGCCAACCGCGGCGCGCCGACCGATTACGACGAGTGGGAACAGCGCGGCGCTCGGGGGTGGAACTGGAATGCCGTGCTGCCCTACTTCAAAAAGGTCGAGCGCGACATGGATTTCGACGGGCCGTGGCACGGCCGCGACGGCCGCATCCCGGTGCGCCGCATCTGGCCCGACATGTGGTGCGGCCACGCCAGGGCGGTTGCCGAAGCCTACAAGGCGGCCGGCTACGACTATATCGAGGACCAGAACGGCGAATACCGAGACGGCTATTTTCCGATCACGATCTCCAACCTCTACGACCGCCGTGTCTCGGCGGCGATCGGCTATCTCGACAACGGCACGCGGCGCCGCCCCAACCTGACGATCTCGACCGAGACGCAGGTGCAGGGCCTGTTGTTCGAAGGCACGAAGTGTGTCGGTGTCAAGGCGCTGGTGCGCGGCCAGGAAACCGAGTTTCGCGTCAATGAGGGCCGCGGGGAGGTCATTGTCTCGTCCGGCGCGATCCACTCGCCGGCGCACCTGCTGCGCGCCGGCATCGGTCCGGCCGCCGCGCTGCGCGAGCTCGGCATCGAAGTACGCGCCAACGTGCCGGGCGTCGGGCAGCGGCTGATGGACCACCCGTCGGTGTCGGTCTCCTCCTTCATGAAGCCGGAGCAGCGGCTCAACGGCAAGACGCGGCGCCACATCCTGCTGGCCCTGCGCTATTCGTCCGGCATCGACGGCATCGCCCCGGGCGACATGTTTGTCGCCGCCGTCAGCAAATCGGCGTGGCACGCGGTCGGCGAGCAGATCGCGTCGCAGCTTGTCTGCGTCTACAAGACGTTGTCGGAAACCGGGCAGGTGCGGCTTGCCGCGGCCGATTGGCGGGCTGAGCCGATCGTCGAGTTCAACCTGTTGTCCGACCGGCGCGACCTCGACCGGCTGATGGACGGTTTTCGCCGCATCGGCGAACTGCATCTGCGCGGCGCTCTCGGCGAAGCGGTCTGCGACCCGTTTCCGGCGAGCTACAGCGACCGCGTGCGCCAGATCGGCGTCGTCAACGACAAGAACCGCCGGCTGACGCAATTGATTGCCAAGGCGATGGACGGGCCGGAGTGGCTCAGGCGCTGGATCATCAACCGCTTCATCGTCGAAGGCTTCTCGTTCGACCGGCTGATGACCGACGACGACGCCTTGGAAGGCTTCATCCGCAAGGCGGCGATCGGCGTCTGGCACGCCACCTGCACCTGTCGGATGGGCGCCGACGACGACCCGATCGCGGTCACCGATCACCAGGGCCGCGTGCGTGGCGTCGCGGGGCTGCGCGTCGTCGATGCCTCGCTGTTCCCGTGCGTCCCGTGCGCCAACACCAACTTCCCGACGCTGATGACGGCCGAAAAGATCAGCGACATGATGCTGTCGGCGGCATGAGGGAGTGGCCCGCGCTCAGCCGGCGACGAGGCGCAATGCGGCGGCGGCCACCGGCGCCAGGTCAAAGCGACCGCGCCTCAGGTCGTGACCGGCGCCGACGATCTCGATTACCGTCGTCGCGGCCGGGATCGCGGTGATCGCGGCGCGCAGTTCGGCCGATGTCGCGAATGGATCGGCCGTGCCGTGCACGAAGACACAGGGTGCCGAAAGTCTCGGGAAATGCTCCGTCCGCGGCCGTTCCGGCCGACCCGGCGGGTGCAGCGGATAGGAGAACAGCAGCAGACCATCGACCAGTCCCGGCTCGTCCGCCACGAGCAGCGTCGCCTGCCGCCCGCCGTAGGACTGCCCGCCCAGCAGCATTGCGCCGGGCGACAGGAGGCGCAGCGCTGCGACAGCGGCGCGCAGCCCGGCGCGGTCGGCGGCGGCACCGGCCGGCGAGGGCGGCCCGGTCGGCCGCTTCCGGCGAAACGGCAGGTCGCAGCGCAGCGCGACGAACCCGGCATCGGCCAAGGCCGCCGCCGCGGCGACGAGCAGCGGCGCACGGCAATTGCCGCCGGCGCCGTGCGTCAACACGCCGCCGCCCTGCGCATTGCCCGGAGGGCGATGAAGAAATCCCTGCACGCCGTCGGCTGAAAACGGGGTCGCCTCGGTCATCGGCTGCCACCATCAAGGTTTGGCGATCCGCAACGCGCGCGGTATCCTGCCGCAAATACCGAGGGTGAGAAACGCGATGGCGCGCGGCACTTCCGACATCGATACGGAAAAATATCGGCTGCGCCGCTTTGTCGAGCGCCTTATCGATCTGGACGAGGTCGAGGTGCACGACGAGCCGGTGCCGCTCACCGGGGTGAGCCCGATCATCGAGGGCACCGACAAGGCGGTGCTGTTCCGGCAGGCCGGGCCGGAGCGGGTCGAACTCGTCGCCAAGACGGCGGGCAGTCGCCGGCGCCTCGCCGCCGCGTTCGGCACAAGCGAAGACGCGATCTATGACGCGTATTACCGGCGTCTTGCCGAACCGCAAAAGATCGTCGAAATCCCGTCGGACGAGGCGCCGGTACATGCGATTGCGCTGACCGGCCGCGATGTCGACCTGGCTCGCCTGCCGTTCCATCCGCAGCATGCTTACGACGGCAGCTGCTACATCTCGTCGGCGATGGATTTTACCGTGGACCCGGCGACCGGCCGGCGCAATGTCGGTTGCCGGCGCCTCTCGCTGCGCAACCGCTGCGAATGCGGCACCAACGTCACCGCGCCGTCGGATCTGAAGCGCATCTATCACGCCTGCGTCGCGCGCGGCGAGAAGCTGCCGATCGCGTTCACGGTCGGTGCCCACCCGCTGGATTTCATCGCCGCGACGATGCGCCAGGGCGACGACGAACTGGCGCTGATCGCCCAGCTGCGCGGCGAGCCGGCCGCCGTCGTCAAGTGCCTGACCAACGACATCCTGGTGCCGGCCGACGCCGAGATGACGCTCGAAGGCTATCTCGACGAGCGCGGCTATGTCGAGCCGGAGGGTCCCTACGGCGAATACATGGGCTATTACGGCGCCATCCATATGGATCCGGTATTTCACTGCACGGCGATCACGATGCGCCGCGACGTGCTGCACCTGAGCCTGCTGCACGGCTCGGCGCATGTGCTCGACCAGACCGACAGCGCCAATATCAGCGCCTTGCGTACCGAGGCCGAGGCGCTGCGCATCCTGCGGGCGAGCGGGCGCGATGCGGCGGCGGCGCATCTTTCGACCCGCTCGGGCGGCGCCAACAATCTGCGCATCGCGATGCGCCAGCGGGCGCCCGGCGAGGCGCGGCAGGCGATCCTGACGCTGTTCGGGGCACTGCGGCCGGTGAAGCACATTTTTGTCTTCGACGACGACATCGACATTCGCGACGAGGGCCAGGTCGCCTGGGCGCTCGGCACGCGCTTTCAGGCGCATGAAGACCTCGTCGTGCTCGACGGCATGCTCGGCATGACGATGGACCCCTCGCTCACCGGGCGGCGCACCGGCGCCAAGGCCGGGTTCGACTGCACAAAGCCGTTGGGGCGCGCCGGCAACATCCCGCTGACCCGCGCCGCCGCCCGCGTGTTCGACGGGCCGGCGCGGTTCCAGTCGGTCGAGGCGGCGCTGGCGCAGGGGCCGAAATTCTATGCCGATATCGTCGAAGGGGTCGGCAGCGACGACGGCCGCGACGTTGCTCTGGCGCTCGACGCGCTGCGTCTGGAAGGCCGTCTCGGGCGCGACCGCGACGGCCGCTACTCGCTGGCGAGCGCGCCGCCCGGCATTACCGGTATCGTCGGCGAACTCTATCCCGACCCCAACGAGGGGGCATGATCTTGCCGCGTTCGTTGATGCGCCGCGATCGGCCGGTCGCGGCGGCGCGGGCGTCGATCTGGATCAGCCCGAACGCGCCGCGGCGATCTGCTGCCGCATGACCGCCAACAGCGCGTCGAAGCGGCCGCCGTTGGATTCGATCCATTGCGAAAAGTACTGCCGCTGGCTGGCCTTCATGCTGACGTCGCCGACGACGACGTCGCTGACCTTCCAGCGGCCGTGGCGGACGACGAGCGACCAGTCGATCTTTGCGCCGCCGCCGCCCGGCCGGGTGATTTCGCTGGCGACGACGGTTTCCACTCCGTAGGGGTAATCGCCGGTGATTTGCACCTGCGCGCCGGCGTACTTCGCGAGCTGATCGCCATAAACCAGAACGGTGAACGTGTCGTAGAGGGCGTTGTATTGCTGCAGCTCCTGCGGCGTCGCGAGCAGGCGGTAGCGGCCGAGGGCGAACGCGGCGATATGGCCGATGTCAAAATAGTGGCTGAACAACAGGCGCAGCCGCGACACGCGCTCCTGCAGCGGGCGCCGCGGATCGGCGGCCGCCAGCCCCTCGGCGGCGACGTAGGCGACGACGGCGCGCGGGTCTTGCGCCGGGCGCGCCTCTGCCGTGGCGATCCACAATGCCGTCAAGCAGCCGCCGTGCAGCAGCGACCGGCGCGTTGTGCGGTCAGCAGTCAATGGAGCCTCCAAATGTTCGTCGGCGCCCCGACGCGAATCGCGGTTGAGCCATATCAGGGTAAACGCGGCGAGCTTAACCCATTGCGGCGCCGGTGCACGAATAAACGTCCGGTTGAAGCCGGATGTGCCCGGCGCCCGGCGTCCCGTGTGGTCGCCATGCAACGAAAGCGCCGGCGCTCCCCCGGCCGGGGCTTCTATTGCGCTCCCGGCAGCGGCCGCATCACAATCACAAGGCGATGGGCATCTCACCAGAGCCGTGGCATTATCGAAGCGTGCCTCAAATTTGACACAACGCCCCGCTCCAATTCGACAGGAGCGGTGGTTGAGCAGACCTCACGGGCGCCGGGCCAAAATGGCATGCCCGACGCGGCCCTTGAAGCGCCATCAGCACGAGTGAGTGACATGAGCGAACACGACCGTACGAGAAGGGCGCGCCCCGAAACAGGCCGGGACAGCGGACCGGCATACCGCGCGACGGCATCGCGGCGGGCGCCGGGGCGGACCCAGGACATCGACCGCCACGTCGGGGCGCGCGTCCGCGAACGCCGCATCATGCTGGGGCTGACGCAGCAGCAGCTGGCCGACCTGATCGGCGTTACATATCAGCAGGCGCACAAGTATGAGCGCGGCATCAACCGCATATCCGCCGGCCGGCTGTACGAGGTCGCCCTCGTGTTGAGCGTGCCGGTCGGCTATTTCTTCGACGGGCTGGAGACGCAGGACACCCGTGCCATCAGTCCGCGCGAGCGCATGTGCCTGGAGCTCGCACGCAATTTTGCGCAGATCCCCAATGAACGCCACCAGGAAGCGCTGAGCCAGCTCGCCCGCGTCCTGGCCGCCGAATAGGCGACGGCGCGGCCGGGCATATGCCCGGCCGCTGCCGCCGTCCGATCCGATTCGCCGCAGCTTCGGCTATATCACGGGCGGTCCGCGGCGCGCCATCAGCCCGGTAATCAGGGCGATGACAAACACCACCAGGAAGACGAAAAACAGGATCTGCGCGATGCTAGCGGCAGTCGTGGCGACCCCCCCAAAGCCGAAGAAGCCGGCGATGATCGCGATAACCAGAAAAACCAGCGCCCAGTAAAGCATAGCGTACTCCGTTCGCGGCTGCGCCCGAATCATCGTCGATGGTTTCCGGGCAATCTTGCTGACTAACAGGCGGCAATCGGAGTCGGTTCCTGGCAGCGGGATTTCGTGCGAAACAGGCTCTTGGGCATTGCTCTGGGGCACAAAGTCGGATCGCCCTGCGCTGCATCCGAACGTCCTGCTCCGCGTAAATGCAGCAAATTCGGGACAGCGCGCCGGCCAGCCCGACATCGCCGGGCTTGACGCGCCGACGGTTCGCGTCGAACGTGAGGATAGGACCAATAAGCCGGCTTTGCCTGCTGGGGCGTAGCCAAGTGGTAAGGCAGCGGATTTTGATTCCGCCATTCGCAGGTTCGACTCCTGCCGCCCCAGCCAACCGTGCCGCGGCCTTGCTGGGGTTTTGGCTGGTTGCGCGCGGCCGCCGCGGAACGACCGGCGCCCGCCGACGGCGTCTCCCCCAATTGAGAGAGGCGAGCAGCCCGGACAGAATGCTAACGTCACCGTTGACGGTGGAGACGGGCGCAGCGCTCGTCGGAACCTTGTGGAACATTTCGGATCGGCCGCATGGCACCACCGCGGACGGACAGGGCGGGCTCCGACGCGGCCGCGCTCATTGGTCCCCGACGGAATGAACTTCGGACTTGGGCCGGAATTGGCGATCGGGCGCTCGGCGGCGCGATAATCATCTCCACACTGCCGCTGCTGCTGCTCGTCGCGATCGCGATTAAACTGGACAGTGTCGGCCCGGTGCTCGTCCGGCAGGAGCGCCTGTCGCCGGACGGGCGCCGAGTTTGCGCGCTGAGCTTCCGGACGACGATCGGGCGGCAGCAGCGAGCCGTGGTCGGCGCGACGGGGCGTACCCGCATCGGTGAATTGCTTTGGTACACGCGCATCGAGGAGTTGCCGCAGCTCTTTAACGTGCTGCGGGGCGAGATCAGCCTGCGGGCCGTGGGAGCGCTGCGCCGGGACTGCCTCGGCGAGTGAGCCGCCGCCGGTCGTCTGCCCGATCTGCGCGGCAGGCTGCGAGAGCCGGTTCTTCCCCGCTCCACATCAATTGTCGGCTCGCGGCGCTGTGTCCATTGCCGTATTCACCGCCTCGGCCAGACGCCGCTTGTCGTAGGGCTTCTGCAACAGCACCGCCTGGTCGAACGCTTCGGCCGCGGGCGGAAGGGCGTCGTATCCGGAAGCGAACACGATGTGGAGCCGGGGCTGCCGGTCCAGCGCCCGCCGGGCGAGTTGATCGCCGGGCATATCAGGCAGGGCGATGTCAGTGACAAGCACGTCGAATGCGTTCCTGTCCAACAGATCGAACGCATCGGATGCAGTGCCTGACGCCGCGACCGCATGCCCCAACTCGGTCAGCATGCCTTCGGTGATCTGGCGGATCAATTCGTCGTCCTCGACGAGCAGGACGCGCAGCCGGCGCCCGGCGGCGGGCGGCGGCTGTGCGGGATCGTGCTGCCGCGGTGCGGGATCGTGCTGCCGCGGTGCGGGATCGGGCGGCGCCAGATCGCGTTGCTGCCGGTTGCGCAGGACGTGCCGGATTTTGCGCGCGAGCGCCTCGCGGCTGTAGGGTTTGCTGAGCAAATCGACGCCGGCATCGACGCGGCCGCCGTGCACGATCGCATTCTCGGTGTAGCCGGACGTGAACAGAACCGCTATCCCCGGAATCCGCTCGCGCGCCTTCCGAGCCAATTCGGGACTGCGCAGGCTGCCCGGCATCACGACGTCGGTGAACAGCAGGTCTATCGGCACCCCGCTCTCGACGATCGCCAGGGCGCTCTGAGCATCGCGGGCCTTCAGCACCCGATAGCCGAGGTCGGACAGCATATCGACGACGGTGGCGCGCACCTCGTCGTCGTCTTCGACCACCAGAACGGTCTCCATGCCGCCGCTCGCCGCACCGATGTCCAAATCGGTCTCCACGTCTTCCTGCTCGCGCGCACGCGGCAGGTAGAGCCGCACCGTCGTGCCCTCGCCGGGCTCGCTGTAGATCTTGATGTGCCCGCCCGACTGCTTGACGAAGCCGTAAACCATGCTGAGGCCGAGCCCGGTGCCGTGTCCTTCCGGCTTGGTCGTAAAAAACGGTTCGAATACCCGCTCCATGACCTCAGCGGGTATGCCGCAGCCGGTGTCCGTCACCGCTACGACAACGTACTGGCCCGGGCTGACTTCGGCATGGCGGGCGGCGTATGCATCATCGAGAAATGAATTGCCGGCCTCGATGGTCAGCTTGCCGTGCCCCTCCATCGCATCGCGCGAATTGATCGCCAGGTTCAGCAACGCGTTCTCGACCTGCACCGAATCGACGAACGTATTCCAAAGGCCGCCGGCGATCGTCGTCTCGATCTCGATTCCTTCGCCCAGCGCCCGGCGCAGCATGTCATCGATGCCGCGGATCAGCCGTCCAAGGTTGATCACTTTGGGAGCGAGCGGCTGGCGCCGGCCGAACGCCAGCAGTTGGGCGGCCAGCTTGGACCCGCGGGAGATCGCCGAAATCGCGGTATGCAGGCGCTCTTCGGCGCGCACATTGCCCGCGACATCGCGGGTCAGGAGCTGCAGGTTGCCGGCGATGACCTGCAGAACATTGTTGAAATCGTGGGCGACGCCGCCGGTCAGCTTGCCGACGGCTTCCATCTTTTGTGCCTGGCGCAGTTGCGCTTCGGCCTCGACGCGCTCGGCTATGGCGGCGGCGACGCGCCGCTCCAGCATTTCGTTGGCCCGTTGCAAAACCTCCTTGGCTTCCTGGCGCTCGGTGATGTCGATGACCGAGCCGATGTAGCCGAGAAACTCGCCGTCCTCGGCAAAGCGCGGGGTGGCGGCGCTAAGCGCCCAGCGATAGACGCCGTCGGCGCGGCGCAGCCGATATTCGATCCGGAAGGCGCGCCGCTCGGCATTGGCAGCGAAGAACATCTGCTTCGATTGTGCAACATCCTCGGGGTGGAGCGCGTCCCACGCGCCATGCCCCAATGCCCGCTCATCGGTCTGGCCGGTAAACTCCGACCAGACGCGGTTGAGGTAGGTCAGCGCGCCGGAGGGGCCGGTCACCCACATCATGACGGGCGCGTGGTCCGCCATGTTGCGGAAGCGCGCTTCGCTCTCGCGAAGATCGAGCGTCGCCTCGCGCCTGATGCGCGCCATTTCGAGGTTCGCATTGACGCGGGCGATCAGTTCGCGCGCCGCGAACGGTTTTGTCAGATAGTCGTCGGCGCCGGCCTGCAGTCCTTCGACGCGCGCCTCCTCGCCGGCCCGCGCCGACAGCAGAATGACCGGCACATCCCGCAGCGCCTCGTCGGCGCGGATGCGCCGTAGCAGGCCGAAGCCATCGAGGCGCGGCATCATCACGTCGGCCAGCACGAGATCCGGTTTGCGCTCGCGGATCGCCGCCAGCGCGGCCTCGCCGTCCGCTGCGGTCTGCACCCCCCAGCGAGCGCCAAGCAGGCGGCCGACATATCGCCGCATATCGGCGTTGTCGTCGGCGACAAGGACATGCGCGCCGCGCGTCCCGGCGCCGAACGGGAGATCGGGCGCCTCGTCGGCTCGATCGGCCGGACCTGCCCCGGCACGGTCCGCCGACGGCAGCCAGCGCAGTGCTTCATCGACGTAGGCGTCGGCCCGCAGCGAGGTTGACCCGTGCGAATCGCCGATGCCGATGCGGTCACTCGCCAGGTGCGCCGTGCCGAACGGCACCGAGACGGTAAACGCCGTGCCTTTGCCGTGCGCGCTTTCGACGCGGATATCGCCGCCGTGCAGCTTGACCAGTTCCTGCACCAGCGCGAGGCCGATGCCGGAACCTTCGAATGACCGGCTTTTCTGACCCTCGACGCGGTGGAACCGCTCGAACAGCCGCGGCAGTTCGTCGGCCGGAATGCCGACGCCGGTGTCGCGAACCGTCAGCTCGGCGGCCCTCCCGTCGGGCGACGTGCCGGTCGTGACCGTGATCGCCCCGTCAAAGGTGAACTTGAAGGCGTTGGACAGCAGGTTGAGGACGATCTTCTCCCACATGTCGCGGTCGAGATAGACCGGCTGCGGCAGCGACTCGCATGCCAGCCTCAGCGCCAGCCCGGCCCGCTCGGTTGCGGATTCGAAATTCGACGCCAGTTCGGCGGTCAACCGCGCCACATCAGTCGGCTCATAGCGGGCCTGCGTCCGACCCGCCTCGATGCGGGAGAAATCGAGCAGTGCGTTGACCAGCCGCAGCAGCCGCAACGCGTTGCGATACGCCGTCTCAAGCCGGTCGCGGTGGATCGGCGGCAGCGCCACCGAGCCATCGTTCAGCGCATCCTCGATCGGCGCCAGCATCAGTGTCAGCGGCGTGCGGAATTCGTGGCTGACATTGGAGAAGAAGGTGGTTTTGGCGCGGTCGATTTCGGCCAGCGCCTCGGCGCGCCGCCGCTCCTCTTCATAGGCGTGCGCGTTGCCGATGGCGGCGGCGATCTGGCCCGCCGCCAGCCCGAGAAAACTGCCGTAATTCTCGTCGAACAGGCGGTACGGATTGAGCCCGACGACCAGCACGCCGGCGCGGCCGGTTTCGCCGGCCGGCAGGATCGGCAGCAGCGCCACGTCCTTCGGCGGCTCGGCCCACGGACCGGTCGGCAGCAGCGAGCGCAGTTCCGGCGGCAAGTCCGCGACGGTCTGAGCGGACTGCGTACGCAAAACCTCCTCAAGCGGCCACGGCGGGCGAACGGCGGCGGCATTCTCCGGTGCCGCGGGATGGCCGACCGCTATGCCGGCGGCGCCGGCAAGCCGCAGCGCCCCGTCCGGTTCCGCCAGGTAGATCATCGCAAACGGCAGGTCGCGGCCGTTCGCCTGCAGGGCGCGCGCGCCGCGCTCGCACACCTCCTGCCAATTGCGCGCATGGCTGGTGTCCGCCGCCAGGTCGCGCAGCAATGCGAGCTGGCGTTCGCCGACGACGCGCTGGGTGTCGTCGGTGTTGGCGCAGATGATGCCGCCGACCGTGCCGTCGTCGTTCGGGATCGGGCTGTAGGAAAAGGTGTAATACGTCTCTTCCGGGTAGCCGTTGCGCTCCATGATGAGGAGCTGCGCCTCGACATAGGTGCCCTGGTCGCCGCTCATCGCGGTATCGAGCATCGGCCCGATGTCGCCCCAGATTTCATTCCAGACTTCGATGGTCGGCTGGCCGAGCGCTTGCGGATGCTTGCCGCCGATGATGGATTTATAGGGGTCGTTGTAGAAATAGATCAGCTCGGGACCCCAGCCGATCCAGATCGGCTGCCGCGAGGTCAGCATGATGCGGAGCGCCATCCGCAGGTTCTGCGGCCATGTCTCGGGCGTTCCGATCGATGTTGCGGCCCAATCGAACCGCCGTATCAACTGGCCTAATTCGCCGCCGCCGGAAAGAAAGCCGTGCGTGCTTTCTGCAACAATCTCGTTGGCGTGCATCTGTTGGCCGGTCCGTTTGATGCTGTCGTTCTTCTTCGGATGGGTGTGCCGCTGGCGATCGCAGAGGTCTGGGTCCCGCCGATGCCGGTTAGGGCGCAGCGGGTCGCTTTGGCAATGTGCGTGGAGCCGATGCCGCCCGACCTCGGCCACGGTGCGCCCGCGGCCGGCGCGAATCGGCGGCGCAGCGCCGATATAATGGCCGTGCGGATGGACAGCAAGCGGCAGATGTCCTTTCGAACCGTCGGTCGGCGCCGCGCCGGCGCAAACGACACGGCGTTGCCCGGAGAACCGGTGCCGCCCGACGATTGCGGCGCCGATCGGGCCGTCTCGGGTATGCTTCCGCCGCCTTTCTGCGATGACATGAAACTCGTTGGAGACCGCTGATGAAAACTGTCGGCAGGCGCGACCAAGGAGCCGGGCGGACGCCGATGACGGCGTCACGTCGGACCGCCGTGCGGCGCGGCGACGAACTGGCGTTCGCATCGGCGGCCGAGCTTGCGGCGCTCGTCGCGCGACGGGTGGTGTCGCCAGTCGATCTCGTCGATCTCGTGCTCGCCCGCATCGAGCAGAGCCAGCCGCATCTGAACGCCTTCATCACCGTCTGTGCCGATGCGGCGCGCGTCGCGGCGCGCGCGGCCGAGGCGGCGGTCCTGCGCGGCGACCGTCTCGGCCCGCTGCATGGCGTGCCGCTGTCGGTCAAGGATCTCGTTGCGACACAGGGCGTGCGCACGACCTCCGGGTCGGTGGCACTGGCCGACCATGTGCCGGCGGCCGACGCGCCCTCGGTGGCGCGGCTGAAGGCGGCCGGCGCGATCCTCGTCGGCAAGACGACGACCCCGGAATTTGGCCACAAATGCTTTACCGATGCGCCGCTGTTCGGCCGCACCGCCAATCCGTGGGACTTGACCCGCACCTGCGGCGGGTCGTCGGGCGGCGCCGCGGCAGCGGTCGCCGCCGGGCTCGGGCCCCTCGCGGTCGGCACCGACGGCGGCGGCTCGGGCCGCATCCCGGCGGCATGCTGCGGCGTTGTCGGCTTCAAGCAGACGCTCGGCCTTGTGCCGCACGACGGTACGCCCGACGGCTTCGGCAACCAGTCGCACATCACGCCCATAACGCGCACCGTCATGGATGCGGCGCTGATGCTGCAGGCGATGGCCGGGCCGCATCCATCCGACCCGCATTCGCTCGGTCGGATGCCGCCCGATTTTGTCGCCGCCGCGCGCCCCGAGGGCGACCTGCAAGGCGTCCGCATCGCCTGGCGGCCGCTTCTCGGCAATACGATGCTGGCGCGCGAGGTGCGTGCCGCCTGCGAAGAGGCGCTCGCCGGTTTTGCGGAACTGGGGGCGATCGTCGAGCCGGTCGAAGATGCTTTCGCCAGCACCGAGCCGATCTGGCTTGTCCTGACGCAATCCTTCTGGAACGCCCGCTTCCGCCGCTACGTGCCGGAATTCGGCGAGCGCATGAGCGGGACGCTGCTGCGCCAGATGGACACGGGCGCCGGCCACAGCGCCGTCGCCTTGCAGGAGGCGATGTTCGCACGCACCCAGGTGTTTCGCGACGTGCAGCAATGGTTTTGCCGCTGCGACATCGTTGCGACCCCGACGCTGTCGCGCACCGCCCTGCCGATCGGCCATGATTTCTTTGCGCCGATCGACATCGACGGCGTCCCGGCCGACACCGTGCGGCGCGCCTGGTATCCCTATACGCTGCCGTTCAACCTGGCGGGCAACCCGGCCGTGACGCTGCCGTGCGGCCGGGGCGAGGGCGGGTTGCCGATCGGCCTGCAATTGGTCGGCCCCTGTCTCGGCGATACTCGCCTCCTGCGCGCCGCCGCCCTGTTCGAGGCGGCCCGCCCGTGGGCCGACCGCCAGCCGCCCGCCTCGGCCGGCGACGAACCTACGTAATCGCAATCGCGCTTGACAAACTGGAACAAAAGTAGTACATCAGCGCGCGGTCTCGCGGGGGAACTTGACATCGCCGGGCGGCCGGGCGTCACTGCGGCAAATCCCGCGCAGCCCAGGAGGGGACGATGCTCGACGCTTATCTGTACGCCGGTTTGAGGAGCCCCTTCGGCCGCCACGCCGGTGCGCTCGCCAAGCTGCGGCCGGACGATATGCTCGCGTCGGTCATCGCCCGCGTCGTCAAGGACAGCGGCTTTGCTCCCGACCGGATCGAGGATGTCGTTGTCGGCTGCGCCAACCAGGCAGGCGAGGATAGCCGCTGCGTCGCCCGCCACGCGGCGCTTGTCGCCGGCTTGCCGATCGAGATCCCGGGCGCGGTGTTGCAGCGCAATTGCGGCTCCGGTCTCAACGCGATCGCGACCGCGGCGCAGGCGATCACCTGCGGCGAGGGCGACGTGTTTGTCGCCGGCGGCGTCGAGAGCATGAGCCGCGCGCCGTTTGTCATGGGCAAATCGGAAAGCGCGTTCAGCCGCGACGCGCGGGTCTTCGATTCGACGATCGGGGCGCGCTTCCCGAACCCGCAGGTCGAGGGCCGTTATGGCGCCGACACGATGCCGGAAACCGCCGACAATCTTGCCCGCGAATACCAGATCACCCGCGAAGAGGCTGATGTCTTCGCCGCCGCGTCGCAGCGGAAATACGCCGCCGCCAAGGCCGACGGCTTTTATGCCGGCGAGATTATCCCGGTCGAGGTGCCGGGCGGGCGCGCCGGCCCGGTCACGGTCGGCGAAGACGAGCATCCGCGCCCCGGCACCGACATGGCGGCGCTCGCCAGATTGCGGCCGCTCTTCAAGGACGGCGTGACGACGGCCGGCAACGCCTCGGGCATCAACGACGGCGCGGTCGCGATGATCGTCGCCAGCAAGAGGGCCGGCGATGCCGCGGGCGCCAGGCCGCTCGCCAAGATCCTGTCGTCGGCCGTCGCCGGGGTCGAGCCGCGCATCATGGGGTACGGCCCGGTGCCGGCGGCAAAAAAGGCGCTGGAGCGCGCCGGCCTGACGCTGAAGGACATGGATGTGATCGAGATCAACGAGGCCTTCGCGGCGCAGGTTCTCGCCTGTCTGCGCGGTCTCGACGTGCGGTTCGACGACGGCCGCGTCAATCCCAACGGGGGGGCGATCGCGATCGGGCATCCCTTGGGCGCCTCGGGGCCGCGCATCGCGCTGACCGCGGCGCGGCAATTGCAGCGCAGCGGCGGCCGCTACGCGCTTGTCGCGATGTGCGTCGGCGTCGGCCAGGGTATCGCGACGGTCCTCGAACGGGTGTAGCCACGACGATCGTCATCGCGCATGTCACGGCGCCCGATGCGGATGCGGCGGCATTGATCGGCGAACTCGACCAGGTACTCGGGGCGCTGTACGAGCCAAAGCAGCGGCACGGGTTGTCGCTCGCTCAGGTGTTCGAGCCGCATGTCCGGTTTTTTGTCGCGCGCATTGCCGGCGCCGCGATCGGCTGCGGCGCCGTCGCGCTGGCCGCCGATCACGCCGAAGTGAAACGTATGTATACCCGCGAGGCGGCGCGCGGGCGGGGCGTCGGCACGGCGATCCTCGCCCGCCTCGAAGACGAAGCGCGCGCCGCCGGCAAACCGGTGCTGCGGCTCGAAACCGGGATCCACCAGCGCGACGCGATCGGCCTTTACGAGCGTTGCGGCTTTCGCCGGCGCGCTGCGTTCGGCCACTATGCCGACATGCCGCCCCACCGCATCGCCACCAGCATTTTTTACGAAAAGCCGCTGTCGCCGGCCGCCGGGTGAGGCTGCGGTTGAATTTGCCCCGCCCGGTCCGCTAGCTTCCGCCGATGGCGCCAGCAGCCGATCATGTCAAACGTTCTGGCCGAAACCAGGCCGCCGAACGGCGGCACGGTGAGGAATGCCGCCGCGGTGCTCGGAAAACCCGCAGATCGGCCGCTTGTATCGGGATGCCGAAAGCAGCGCTCGCATCATGAGTGACGGCTCGATCGCAATCGTCGGCGCCGCCTGTCGGTTTCCGGGCGCCCCCGACCTGGCGGCATTCTGGGACCTGCTGATGCGCGGCACCGACGCCGTCACCGAGATCGACGAGCGCCGCTGGTCGACGCGGTTTTTCCATCATCCGACGCCGGGCGAACCGGCGCGCAGTTACACGTGGTCGGCCGGTTTGATCGACGGGGTCGATCTGTTCGAACCCGCTTTTTTCGGCATCTCGCCGCGCGAGGCGGCGCAGATGGACCCGCAGCAGCGCATCCTGCTGGAACTCGTCTGGCACGCCGCCGAGGATTCCGGCATCCCCGCCGCCAGCCTCGCCGGCAGCGCGACCGGCGTCTATGTCGGCGCCTCGACGACCGATTACCGCGACCTGCGGCTCGGCGACCCGGCGAGCGGCGATTCCTATTTCATGACCGGCGGCACGCTCAGCATCCTCGCCAACCGCATCTCGCATGTCTTCGATTTGCGCGGCCCGAGCCTGGCCGTCGATACGGCCTGCTCGTCCTCGCTGGTGGCGCTGCATGATGCCTGCGAGGCGATCCGCGGCGGGCGCATCGCGGCGGCGATTGTCGGCGGCATCAACCTGCTGTTGGCGCCATACCCGTTCATCGGCTTCTGCCGCGCCTCGATGCTGTCGCGTCGCGGCCGCTGCTTTGCCTTTGACGCGCGCGCCGACGGCTATGTCCGCGGCGAGGGCGGCGGCGCCGTCATCCTGAAGCGGCTGGCGCAGGCCCTCGCTGACGGCGACCCGATACGCGCGGTCATTCTCGGCACCGGCGTCAATTCCGACGGCCATACGATCGGCCTGTCATTGCCGAGCGAGGCGGCGCAAGCCGCGCTGATCCGCGCCGTCTGCGCCGATGCCGGCATCGCCGCGCGCGATCTGGCGTTTTTTGAGATGCACGGCACCGGTACGCCAGCCGGCGACCCGGTCGAGGCGGCGGCGGTCGGACAGGCGCTCGGTCAGGCGCGCGACGCGCCGTTGCCGATCGGCTCGGTCAAGACCAATATCGGTCATCTCGAACCGGCCTCGGGCATGGCCGGTCTGATCAAGGCGGCTTTGGCGCTCGACCGCGGCGTTGTGCCCGCGACGCTGCACTGCGAGGAGCCGAACCCCGCGATCGCGTTCGACCGGCTCAATCTGCGGCTGGTCCGCCGTTTCGAACCGATCGAGTCCGGCTGCTGCGCCGGCGTCAATTCGTTCGGCTTCGGCGGCACCAACGCGCATGCCATCCTCGCCGCGCCGCCGCGCCGTCCGCCGCCGGCCGATCGCGCCGCACCGCCGCTGTTGTTGTCGGCCCGGACGGAGGCGTCATTGCGCGAACTGGCGCAGCGCTGGAGCAGCGCGCTTGCCGCCGCGCCGGCCGCCGGCGTACCGGCGATGCTGCGCGCCGCTGCGCGCCGCCGCGACCACCACGGCGAGCGGCTCGTCGCATTCGGCGACGACCCGGCGGACATGGCGGCGGCCCTGGCGGATTTCGCCGCCGGCGAGGATTGCCCGGCCGTCGTGACCGGCACTGCGGTGCGCGACGGCAAGCTCGCCTTTGTGTTTTCGGGGAACGGCGCGCAGTGGCCGGGGATGGGCCGCGACGCCTATCGGACCAGCGCCGCCTTTCGCGATGCGGTCGCCGATGCGGACGGTGTGCTGCGGCCGCTGCTCGGCTGGTCGATCGTGGACGCGATCGCAAGCGGCACCGATGCCGATCGGCTGGTTCGCGCCGATGTCGCGCAGCCGCTGCTGTTCGCGATCCAGGTTGGAATCGTGACCGTGCTGCGCCGCCTCGGGGTCGCCGCTGCCGGCCATATCGGCCACAGCGTCGGCGAGATTGCGGCCGCCTGGAGCGCCGGCGCATTGACCCTGCCCGCCGCGGCGCGCGTCGTGGTCGCCCGCAGCCGGCAGCAGGAGCGCACGCGCGGGACCGGGCGCATGGCGGCGCTGGCGCTGGGGCATGATGCGGCTAAGGAACTGCTTGCGGCTGTCGGCAGCCCGCTTGAGATCGGCGCGATCAACGCCGGCCGCTCGGTCACGCTGTCGGGATCGGCCTCGGCGGTCGAACATCTGGCCGGTGAGGCGCGCCGCCGCGGCCTCGCCTGCCGCGTGCTCGACCTCGAATTCGCCTTCCACTCCGCGGCAATGGAGCCGATCCGCGACGACCTCGTGAGCGACCTCGGCGGGCTGACTTCGGTTATGCCGGAGACGCTGCTCGTCTCGACGGTCACCGGCGAGCCGGTCGGCGCCGGCGGACTGGACGCCGCCTATTGGTGGCACAACATCCGCCGCCCGGTGCGCTTTGCCGCCGGCATGCGGACCCTGACGGCGGCCGGCTTCCGGACCTTTCTCGAAATCGGCCCGAGCCCGGTGCTGCAGGCCTATTTGAAGGATGGGCTGCGCGCGGCGGGGGATCAAGGGCGCGTGCTGCCGACGCTCGTGCGCAAGCAAACGGACGCCGATCTCTTTGCGGCGATCGCCGTCCGCTGCCACGTCGCCGGCCACAGTATCGCCGCCGGCCGCCAATTCGACGGCGCCGGCGACCCGTCCCGTCTGCCGCTGTACCCGTGGCAGAAAGAGCATTTCTGGTTCGAGCGCACGGTCGAAGACACCCGCGCGGTTGACCCGCCGTTCGATCACCCGCTGCTCGGTTTTCGCCAGCCCGGCCCGGTGGCAACATGGCTCAATCATCTCGATGCCGAGCGGCTGCCGTGGCTGGCGGATCACGCGATCGAGGGGTTGCCGGTGCTGCCTGCCGCGGCGGTGCTCGAGATGGCGCTCGCGGCGGCACGGCTGCGGCGGCCGGATGCCGCGGTCGTCGAGGTTGCCGATGTCGAGCTGCGCCGGCCGCTGCCCTTCGACACTGGGCGTTCGCGCGAAATCCGCTGCATCTGCACCGAAGACGGCGAGTTTGAGCTGGTCAGCCGCGCGCGGCTCGTCGATGAGCCGCCGACCTCGCACGCCGTCGCGCGACTGCCGGTGGGCGGCGATCGGCCGCCGCCGCTCGGCTGCGGCAAACCCGCCGCGGTCGCAAGGCGGATCGACGGGGCGGCGCTGTACCGCCTGGCGAGCCGCCTCGGCCTCGATTACGGCCCGCAGTTCCGCACGGTTTGCCGCGTCGATGTGCTGGCTGACGGTGCGGCGCTGGTGCAGTTCGACCCGTCGGCCGTTGCCGATAACAACGGCGCCTTTCTCGTCCATCCGACGCTGCTCGACGGCGCGCTGCAAGGCCTGCTGGCGCTGATCGCCGACGGCGCCGAGGATGCTCCGGGCGTCGGCTTTTTGCCCTGGCGCTTCGGGCGGGTGCGTCTTGCCGCGCCGTTCGGGCGCCGGATCTGCAGCGCCCGCCTGCGTTTGACCCGCCGCGGCATGCGCTCGGCCGCGGCCGATATCGTGCTGTTCGACGACGGCGATGTCGCGGTTTGCGAATTGACGGATTGCTGGTTTCGCCGCGTCGCACTGTCTCGCCGCGCGGCGCCCGAAGATGTCGTCGCGCGGTTCGATCTGGTCCCGGCGCCGCTCACCGACGCGCCGTCGCCGCCGGTGCTCGACGAGATCGCCGAAACCGCGCGGCGGCTTGCTGCCGCATCGCCGCAGACCGCCGAACGCGGAACGGAGCAGGCGCTGCTGTCCGACGCGTTGGTCGCCGCCGCCGGGCTCGCGGCGATGCCGCGCGCCGTCGCGCTAGATACGCCGTTCACGGTTGACGAAATTACCGGCGCCGGCATCGTCGCGCCCGAAGCCGCGGCGCTGTTCGGCTGCCTGTTGCGGCTGCTCGAGCGGGTCGGCGCCGCCGCTGCAACGGGGCCGATCTGGCGGATCGCCGCCAGCCCCGATCTCCCTCCGGCTGCCGATCTTTGGCGGCTTCTGCTGGCCGAGTCGCCGGAGTTCGTCGCCGAACTGGCGCTGGCGGCGGCGGCCATGGCCGATCTGCCCCGCTTTCTTGCCGAGGGGGCGCGATCGCCGGAGAAGGCGCCGCCGCCGATCGAGCATCTCCTGCACGGCTCGCCGGCGGGCGCCGCAGGCATCAACCTCGTGCGCGACATGCTCGGCGAGATCGCCGCGCGCTGGCCGCAGGCGCGGCCGCTGCGGGTGCTCGAAATCGGTGCGGCGAGCGGTGCGACGCGGCAATTGCTCGACCGTCTGGCGCAGTCGAGCGCCAGCGTCGCCTATGTCGCAACGAACCCCGATCCGGCGCAGGCGGCGCAATTGGGCGCCGCGCTTGCCGGCATTGCCGGCGCCAGTGCCCGTTGCTGGTCGCCGGGCGATCCGGCTGCCGATGCGGAGGTCGATCGTTTCGACGTGGTCGTGTCGTTGTTCGCCTGTACCCGCTCGGGAATCGACGCGGCGGCCCTCTCGGCGTTGCGCGGCCGGCTCGCGCCGGGCGGGCTGCTGCTCGCCGTCGAACCCGCACCGAACGCGCTGTGGGACCTGGTATTCGGCCGCTGTCCGGAATGGTGGCGCGACGCTGCCGTCGCGGCGTCGCGCTTGCGCTCCGGCGAGGAGTGGCGAGACGAACTGGCCGACGGCGGATTTGTCGGCGCGGCGACGGTGGCGCTGACGACGGGCGCATGGCCATGCTCGCTGTTCTGGGGCCGCGCGGCGGCCGCGCCGGCGGCGGCTGGAGACGCGGTGCGGCCGCTGACGATCAATCTGCTCGCCGCGGCTGACAACGGTATCGAAGCGCTTGCCGATCGACTGGCTCGTGATCGTCACGCCGTCCGCATTACCGATCCCGCGGCATTCGCCGCCGCGGCGCCGGGCTGCGAGACGGCCTCCGGCGCCGACGAAATCGCGCTGTTCATCCTGCAATCGTGCGGCGACGGCGACGCGGTCGCGATTGTGGCGCGGCAGGCGGCCCTCTTCGCCCGCGTGGCGACGGCGGCGGCGCGACGGCAGATCCCGCTCCGGCTGGTCACGACCGGCGCCCAGCAGGCCGCCGGCGGCGGCAGCGACGGGCTGATCGGCGGCGCGCTGTGGGGTTTCGGCCGCGTGCTGATCAACGAAACCGCGCAGCTTCGTCTGCGCCTCATCGATCTTGCGCCGCAGATGGGCCACGCTGGGCGTGGCGAGGCGATTGCGGCCGAACTGACGGCCGCGGATCGGGAAACTGAGATCGTCTGGACAATGGCCGGGCGGCACGTGCTGCGGTTGCGGCGCGGCCTGCCGCCGCGTTGGGCGGCGCCGGGTGATGCGCTGGCGCTGACGAGCGCGCCGCAGGGCGGTATCGACACGCTGGCCTGGCGCCCGGTCGCACCGCGCCCGCCGGGGCCGGGCGAGATCGCGATCGACGTCGAGGCGGCGGGGCTCAATTTCCGCGACCTCATGTGGGCGATGGGGCTGGTCCCGGAAGAGGCGTTGATCGATGGCTTTACCGGCCCGACCTTCGGTCTCGAATGCGCCGGGGTCGTGCGCGCGGTCGGCGCCGGGGTCGCGCATGTCTCGATCGGCGATCGGGTCGCCGGGTTCGCTCCCGCCGCGCTCGCGGGGCAGGTCACGACGTCTGCGGATGCGGTGATCCATATCCCGCCAGAGACCGGCTTTGCCGCGGCAGCGACGCTGCCCGTCGCGTTCGTCACCGTGACCTACGCCCTCGGCACGCTGGCGCAGCTTGCGGCGGGAGAAACGGTGCTGATCCACGCCGCGGCCGGCGGCGTCGGCCTGGCGGCGATCCAGTACGCCAAATATCGCGGCGCGATCGTCATTGCCACGGCGGGTTCGGACGTTAAGCGGGCATTCCTGCGGCTGGCCGGTGCCGATCATGTGCTCAATTCGCGCGATGCCGGCTTTGCCGACGCGGTGCGGGCGCTCACCGGCGGCAGCGGCGTCGATGTCGTGCTCAATTCGCTGAGCGGCGAGGCGATGGAAGAAAGCCTTGCCGTGCTGAAGCCGTTCGGCCGGTTTCTCGAACTCGGCAAGCGCGACTTCTACCTCAATCGCCGCATCCATCTGCGGCCGCTGCGGCAGAACATCTCGTATTTCGCAATCGATATCGACCAGCTGCCGGTCAAGCGGCCCGAGCTGGCGAAGGCGTTGCTCGCCGAAGTGTCGGCGGCGCTCGGCGACGGCGCGATCCGCCCCTTGGCGCATCGACGCTTCGGTTTCGCCGCGATCGAAGAGGCGTTCCGGCTCATGCAGGCGTCGGGCCATATCGGCAAGCTGGTGCTGACGCCGAACGGCAATGCCGCGGTGCGACTGCGCCACGCATCGGCAATCGCGTTGCGCCGCGACGGCACCTACCTGGTAACGGGCGGCGTTACGGGGTTTGGCTTTGCCGCGGCGGCATGGCTGGCGCGCCGCGGCGCCGGCTCGATCGCGTTGCTCGGTCGGCGCGGCGCCGCAACGCCCGGGGCGGCCGAACGCATCGCCGAATTGCGGGCGCTCGGCGCCGCCGACGTGCGGCTCTACGCCGGTGACGTCGCCGAGCCGGCTGC
>DATJSO010000196.1:0-2803 GCA_035504075.1 Allostellaceae bacterium
TATCGAGGACTTCCTCGTAGCCGCGGCCGCGCAACAGCGCCTCGAAAAAGCGCGGCGGCTCGAAAATGCTGAGCCGCACGCCGGCAACCTTGCCGTCACGGATGTCAAGATCGAGCGAGCTTTCGCCCTCGACCCGGGCGACGTAATCGACCTTCAGCGTCCTACGCGCCATGCTTCTCGGCCTCCTCGCGAAACGCTCCGGCGGCGGCGTTGAACGTTTGAAACGCCCTGGCGATATCGCGCTCGGCCATGCCGAGAGCGGCGAATTCTCGCGCGACGGCAGCGGTATTGACGCCGGCGACCGGACCGAAGCAGCCGTAGCAGCCGCGGTTGTAGGATGGGCAGATCGCGCCGCACCCGGTTTGCGTCACCGGCCCGAGGCAGGGCGTACCGTGCGCGACCATGACGCAAGGGTTGCCGTGCCGCTTGCAATCGATGCAGACGCTGTGACCGGGCAACGCCGGCCGGCGGCCGCCGAGAAACGCGGTGATGACCTCGAGCAATTGCCGCTTGTCGATCGGGCAGCCGTGCAGTTCGAAATCAACCGGCACGTGGGCGCTGATCGGCGTCGAGGTCCCGAGCACATCGAGATATTCCGGATGCGGGTAGACCGCGGCGGCAACGGCGTGGATATCGGCGAAATTGCGCAGCGCCTGGATGCCGCCGGCGGTGGCGCAGGCGCCGATCGTCACCAAGCGGCGCGATTGGCGGCGCACCCGCTGGATGCGCCGGGCATCCGACGGCGTCGTGATCGAGCCTTCGACGAGCGACAGGTCATAGGGCCCCGGCAGCATGCGTCGCGACGCTTCCGGGAAATTGGCGATGTCAACCCTGCCGGCGAGCGCCAGCAGCTCATCCTCGCAATCCAACAGGCTCAGCTGACAGCCGTCACACGAGGCAAATTTCCACACCGCCAGCTTCGGCTTGCGCGCAGCCGCGCCCCTCGCCACGTCACAACTCCCTGATCAACATCGGGCGATTGACCCGATCGTAGCGCATCACCGGCCCATCCCGGCAGACCAATGTGGGGCCGAACTGGCAGTGGCCGCATTGCCCGACCGCGCATTTCATGTTGCGTTCCATCGAAACGTAAATCCGCTGCGGCGCGACGCCGGCGCTTTCGAGGGCGTTTGCGGTGAAGCGCATCATGATTTCGGGTCCGCATACGAAGGCCACCGTGCGGTCCGGGTCGAAGCCGGCGCGGCCGATCAATTTCGTTACGACGCCGACATTGCCGTGCCAGCTGTTTGTTGCGTGATCGACGGTGACCTCGACATCGAGCCGGCGCCGCCAGCTTTCCAATTCGCGGCGATAGAGGATGTCGTCGGGGCTGCGGCTGCCGTAAAGCACCGCGATACGACCATAAGCGTTCCGCTCGGCCAGCAGATGGTAGATCGCCGGCCGCAACGGCGCCAGCCCCAGCCCGCCGGCGACCACGACGATGTCGCGGCCACGGCTCTCGGCAACCGGCCAAGCGCTGCCGAATGGCCCGCGCAGACCGAGCGCATCGCCCCGCTTCAGCTGCGTCAGCGCTCGCGAGACAGCACCGACCACGCGGATAGTGTGGACCAGCGGGCCGTGCTTGCCCGGGTCGCCGCTGACGCTGACCGGAATTTCACCGATGCCGAATGCGTAAAGCATGTTGAACTGGCCCGGCGCGAAGGCGAAATCGCCGGTATCGACCGTCAAAGTCCAGGTGTCGCGTGTCTCGCGCCGGCGGCTGCGGACGCCGACGACCGCCGGCATGATCGCCGCGTCAATCGCCGGCGGCGTAGACATCGAGCATCTGCAGTTGCGCCGCATGCAGCCGCTGCACCAGCACCGGCATGAACCGCTTCATGATTTCGTAGCCGAAATCATGGTCGGCTTCGGCCTTGTCGCGCAGGCAGCGCGCATCGATTGCGACTGCGCGGGTCAAGTCGACCGCCACCGCGTCGTAAACCCAGCGGTAGGGCGGGATCAGCCACGCGACGCCGGCGATCTCGCCAGGGCCGATCGTCAGAAAGCGCAGTGGGCCGCGCCCCGGCGCCGTCATCTCCAGCACGACGCGGCCATGCCGCAGCAGAAAGAATTCGTTCGCCGGTTCGCCTTCGCGAAACAAATACGTCCCCTTGTCAAAGCGGACGTTGCGGCCGCAGCCGCCGATCAATGCGCAGTGCGGCGCGGCGAGGCCGACAAACATCGGATGCTCGCAGATCAGCTGTTCGAGGCCGCGCGTTCGCATGCCTAGGTTCCGCTCGCGCGCCCGGCGGCCGCAACGGGTTCGGCTCGGATCGCGGCGACCTCCTCGGTAATGTCGATGGCGACCGGGCACCAGGTGATGCAGCGGCCGCAGCCGACGCAGCCCGAAGTGCCGAACTGATCGACCCAAGTCGAAAGCTTGTGGGTCATCCACTGCCGATAGCGCGAACGCGGCGAGCCGCGCACGCTGCCACCGTGCAGATAGGAGAAATCCGTCGTGAAGCACGAATCCCAGTGCTGCACGCGCTCGGCTTTAGCGCCGTCGAGCGACACCGTGTCTTCGACAGTCGTGCAGAAGCAGGTCGGGCAAACCATCGTGCAATTGCCGCAGGTCAGGCAGCGATCGGCAACCTCGTTCCAACGCGGGTGATCGAGGTTCTGCCGCAACAGTTCAGGCACGTCATTCGCATCCGGCATGGTTCGGCCCATCTGTGCGGCCGCTCGGGCCACCGCAGCGGCAGCCGCTGCCTCGTCGCCGCTTTCGACGGGTCGCCAGGCAATCTCAGACAGCAGCGCGGCGCCGGCCGGCGTGCCGACGGCGACAAGAAAACGATGCGGCCCG
>DATJSO010000197.1:0-19333 GCA_035504075.1 Allostellaceae bacterium
CGGCGTCGGCGACGATACCGCCGGCCGACACCAGAACGGCGCCGCCGCTCGCCAATGTCACGCCGTTCGCGCTGCCGCCGCTCAGCGCTTCCACAACGCCGAGATTGCCGACCACCGTGCCGGATGCAACGCCGCCCGAGATGATCTCGAGCAGCGTGCCGCCGCCGATGACGGCGGCGCTTGCCGTCGTACCCGACAGCAGCTGCGCCGACACGCCGAGCCAGATCGTCTGTCCCGGGCCGGAGATCGTCGCCAACGCGGCGCCCGATGCCGCGGTCGTGCCGCTCGCGGTGGCGCCGTCTTCGACGATCTGCTCGCCGCCGACGGCAAGCGTTGTGCCGCTCGCCGTGCCATAGACGTCCTGGACCCCGCCGTCGGCGACCGTTGTGCCGCTCGCCGTGCCGTCGTCATCCTGATAGCCGCCGTCGGCGATCGTCGTTCCGCCCGCCGTGCCGTCGTCGTACTGATAGCCGCCGGCGCCGATCGAGGTGGCAAGCGCGACGCCGCCGAATTCCACGTCCTCTGTGCTGCCGCTGCCGACGGCCGTGCCGCTTGCCGTGCCGAAAACGTATTGGTAGCCTTCGGTGAGCGTCGTCGCGACCGCTGTGCCGCCGGCCTCTACCTGTTGTGTGGCGCCGTCGACCGTCGTATCGCTCGCCGTGCCGTAGACGAACTGATACGGCGAGCCGCCGCTGACCACCGTATCGACGGCCGTGCCGTAATCGTATTGGTAGCCGACGGAGACCGTCGTGCCACTGGCCGTGCCGCCGGACGCGACATATTGCTCGCCGTCGTCGCCGATCGCCGTCTCGGTCGCGCTGCCGCCGGAGCCGATCATCTGGTAGCCGCTGTCCAGCGTCGTGTCGCTGGCGATGCCGCCGGCGAGAACGTCGAGGACGCCGCCGTCGCCGACCGTCGCGCCGCTGACGCTGCCGCCCGACCCGGCCAGCACGGCACCGCCTTCCGTCACCGATGCGCCGGCCGCGACACCGCCGGCCAGGGCTTCGAGCACACCGGTTGTCGAGACGGTGGCGCCCGACTCGACGCCGCCGGAGACCACATCGAGCACGGTAAAATTGTCGATGACGGCGCCGCTGGAGGTCGTGCCGGACAGGGTCGTGGCGGCGGCGCCGAAATAGGTGGTCTCCTCCTGCCCGTACACCGTCGCCAGCGTAGAGCCGGGGGCCGCGGTCGTCGCGGTGGCCGTGGCGTCGCTGTCGACGACCAGTTCGCCGCCAAGCGCGAGGGTCGTGCCGGAAGCCGCGCCATAATCGACCTGCTCGAGGCCGCCGCCGACGACCAGCGCATCGAGGGAGGCTCCGCCCTCGAGCTGCTGCTCGCCACCGGCGTCGATCGTCGTGCTCGTCGCGGTGCCATAAACGTATTGCTCGCCGCCGGCGGAGATCGTCGTGCCGCTCGCGGTGCCGCCGTATTCGACCTCCTGCTCGCTTTCGTCGCCGGCGATCGTCGTGCCCGTCGCAGTGCCGGAAACCGCTTGGAAGCCGCCGTCGAGAACCGCGGCGTCGGTCGCCGCAGCGCCGCTCGCAATGAGCTGCTGGCCGGCGTCGACCGTCGTGCCGCTGTCGCTGCCGCCGGCATCGATCTGCTCGTAGCCGGTGAGGATCGTGCCGCTGTCGGCGCCGCCGGCGAGCACATCGAGAACGCCATCGGCAAGAACGGTGGTTGCCGTGACAATTCCACCCGAGCCCGCGATGAGGGCGCCGCCGCCCTCGACCGTTGCCGCGCTTGCCGTGCCGCCGCCGAAGACCGCGAGCACGCCGCTGCTGGCAACGATCGCTGCGACCGCCTGGCCGCCCGAGACCACCTCGAGCTGGGTAAAGGCGCCGACATTCGCGCCGCTCGAAGCCGCCGTCAGCGTCTGCGCTGCGACGCCGAGATAGACCGTCTGGTCGCGCTCCTCGAGCGTGACGACGGTCGTGCCGCTTGCCGCGACAGTGCCGGATGCCGCTTCGCCGCTCGCGACGATCAGCTCGCCGCCGAGATCGAGCGTCGTGCCGATGGCGCTGCCGTAATAGACCTGCTCGGCGCCGCCGCTGCCGACCGTCGTATCGATTGCGAGGCCGCCGTCGAGGTATTGCCCGCCGCCGTTGCCGATCGCCGCGCCGATTGCCGCGCCGCCGTCTTCGAGATACTGCTCGCCGCCGTTGCCGATCGTCGCGCCGCTGGCGAGGCCGGCGCTGTAGACGATCTGGTAGCCGCCGCTGCCGATCGAGGTGGCGGTCGCCGTGCCGCCGGCTTCGACCGCCTGCTGGCCGCCGCTGTCGATTGTCGTGCCGGAAGCGCTGCCAAAATCGAGTTGGCCGCCGCCGCTGTCGATCGTCGTTCCCGTCGCCGTGCCGTAATCGTACTGCGTGCCGAAGCCGCTGATCGTCGTGCCGCCCGCCGCGCCGCCCAGTTCGATGTCCTGCCGCCCCTGGCCGGTGATAGTCGTGCCGGATGCGGTTCCCCCCGAGCCGATCTGCTGATAACCGCCGAGCGTCGTGCCGCTGGCCACGCCGGAAACATCGAAATTGCCGCCGACTGCGACCGTCGTATCGGCGACAGCGGCGCCCGCATCGATGATGAGCGCCCCACCCGACCCAACGCTGGTCGCGTTTGCCGCGGCGCCGGCCAACAACTCGACAGCGCCGCCACCATCGGCCGCGGCGGCGTTCGCAAGGCCGCCCGAGGCGATCTGGATCAGCGTGCCGCCGCCCGCCGTGACGCCGCTTTGCGGGCCTGACAGCACCTGCACCGCAGCCCCGAGATAGATCGTTTCGGTGACGTTGCTGTTCGGGTTCAGCGCGCCGATCGTCACCAGCGCGGCACCGGCCCCGGCCGTCGTCGCAAGGCCGACGGCACCGGCCCCGGCCGACACGATCTGTTCGCCGCCTTGCGCGAGTACGGTCGCCACCGCGGCGCCGTCGTCCTGCTGCACGCCGCCGGCCGCGATCGCGGTGCCCGCTGCCGCACCGCCATAGATATTTTGCGTACCGCCGCCGAAAATCGCCGTGTCGGCCGCGGCGGCGCCGGCAAAGACGTTCTGCTCGCCGCCGCTGCCGATCGTCGTCGCGACCGCAATGCCCGAGACGTTCTGCTGGCTGCCGGCGCCGACGCTCGTCGCGACGGCGACGCCGCCCGCTTCGACCAGCTGGTCGCCATCGGCGAGCGTCGTGCCGCTCGCCGTGCCGTAATCAAGTTGCGAACCTTCTGCGGTAATCGTCGTATCGTCGGCAGTACCGTAGACGGCCTGATTTGCCGCCTCGCCGCTGACCGAAGTATCATTGGCACTGCCGTAATCGAGCTGCGTACCGTAGGCGATCGTCGTGCCGCTGTCGCTGCCGCCGGCATCGATCTGCTCGTAGCCGCCATTGATCAAGGTGCCGCCTGCAATGCCCCCGGCCAGGACATTGATGTTCCCGGTGTAGGCGACAGTCGCACCCTCGACCGAGCCGCCCGAGCCGGCAATAACGGCGCCGCCGTTTGCCACGCTTGTCGCACTCGCGACGCCGCCGTTCAGCGCTTCGATGACGCCGTCATTGCCGGCCGTCGTGCCGACGCTGACCCCGCCGGATGTCACTTCGAGCACGGTGAAGTCGGCGATCGTCGTCTCGCCGATGGACCCGGACAGGATTTGCGCGGACATGCCGAGATAGACGGTCTGGTTCGCCTCCTCGATGCGCACCAGCGTGACGCCCTCGGTTGCCGCGACACCGAATGCACCGCCGCCGGCATCGACGATCAGTTCACCGCCGCGGAACAGCGTCGTGCCGTCAGCCGTGCCGTCGTCCTCCTGCACACCGCCGCTGGCGACCGTCGTGTCGATCGCGACGCCGTAATCGCCCTGATAACCGCCGCTGCCGACAATCGTACTGACCGCGAGGCCGTAATCGTACTGGTCGCCGGCGCCGAGCGTCGTCGCGACCGCCGTCCCGCCGGTTTCGACACTCTGCTCGCCGAACTCGCCTATCGTCGTGCCGGTGGCGCTGCCGTAGACGTATTGGTAGCCGCTGACGCTAGCGCCGATATCGCTGCCGCCGGCGTCCACCGACTCCGTCCCGCCGTTCTGGATCGTCGTCGCGCTGGCAGTGCCGCCCGCCGCGACTTCGAGCGTGCCGCCGGCCTCGACGGTCGTATCGACAAATATCTCGCCGGCCGAGACGACAACCGTTTCCCCCGCCGACACGACGAGGCCGCTGATCGCACCGAATTGAATTTCGCTGCCGCCCGAGCCGTCAGGCATAACGGGCAGCACTCCGTCCGGAACGCCGACCAGCGTCAGCCGGTCGATCGTGCTGCCGCCGCTCGTCACGGTCAGCGTGCCGCTCGACACCGTGGCCGACACCGAAGCGGCGAACACCAGCCCGCGCAGGTCGATCGTGTCGCCGCCGACGAAGCCATCGATCGGCACTGTCGAGGAGACGGCGACAGCATCGAATTCGAGGGTGCCGCCGGTGCCGGCAAAAGTCACCGTATTGCTGAGGACGGCGCCGGCCTGCAGGTCGACGAGGCCGCCGACGATACTGGCGCTGATTGCCGTGCCGCCGGCCAAGACGATTTCGCTGCCGCCGCTGTCGATCGTCGTCGCCACCGCGGTGCCACTCGACAGCACAAGTTCTTCGTCGCCGGCGCTGACGATGGTCCCGCTCGTGATGCCGCCGCTCGACACCGTCTCGGTCGCACCGTTGTCGAGCACGGTCGCGACGGCGACGCCGCCCGCTTCGATTGTCTGGCTGCCGCCGGCGACGAGCAGCGCCCCGCTTGCGGTGCCGAACACGTCCTGGAAGCCGCCGCCCGCCACAGTGGCACTGACGTCGAGGCCGCCCGCTTCGACGATTTCGCGGCCGCCGCTGGTGACGTCGGCGCTGATGACCGTGCCGCCCGACATGATTTCGAGCGTACCGCCGGACAATACGACGACGTCGGTCAACGTCTCGCCAGCCGACACGATCAGCGTCTGCCCGGCCGACACGAACGTGTTCGACCCGGTCTCCGCGGTGATGCCGAGCAGGATCGGCGTGACCGAATCCGGCGCCAGATCCGTGATGACAATCTGCGTCAGATCTTGCGTCGCGAATGCCGGATCGAGGGTGAAATCCTGCTCGTCGATATTGTACGTGCCGACCTCGCCGTCATTGACGTTGCCGGTGCCGGCGGCGTCCTGAACGTCCTCAACCGTGAAGAAATTCTGGGTCGTCGAGCCGTTGATCGTGTCGGCGTATGAGCCCTGGAAGAAGTCGCGAATCTGGGTCCCGTCGACCAGCGTGAATGTCTCGGTCGCTCCCTCGCTGCCGATGAACTCGACGCTCGCCGCGTCGAGCCCATTCGGCGGATGGTAGGCGTTCATCAGCGTGAAAACGTTTGTCACGTCGGCAATCGACACATTGATCGTGAGGCTGCTCGCGATCTCGGAAAAATTGTCGCCGGCCGCATCGGGAACAATGTCGAACGGAACGGTCAGCCCCTCATTCCCGGTGACGATCCCGGTCGGAAATTCCTTGATGAGGCCAGTCTGAATGACGTCGGTTTTAGTGAAGTTCGTGATGTAGGTGTAACTGCCGCTTGCCGGCGGAGTGACGGTGATCTCGGTGCCGCCCGTGCCGTCGCGCACTTCGGAAAAGGCCGGGTTATCGTATGGCGTCGATACGGCGATCTCACTGACGACAGTGCCGGCGTTGGTCAAGGTGACGACGCCGTCTTGGTAGCTGATCGCGGTGGCGACGACACCCGGCAGGTCGATCGTATCGCCCGCCTGGAACCCGGCAACCGCGCCACCCAGCGTCGAGCCCGCCTCAATGACGAGTTCGTCGCCGCCCACCGCGAAGCTGACCGCGGTGCCGGAGGCGCCGACGATCGTACCGTAATTGACGATCGTGTCGCCGCCGCTGGAGCCGGGAAGCTGATAAACGCCGACCGAGCCGGAAATCACGCCGGAATTGATGACGGTTGCCGCCGCCGTACCCTTCAGCACAACACCCGGATTGGCGGCGGCCTCGATCGCGCCGTCGTTGACGATGGTGCCGCCGGCCGACAATCCGACGCCGAAGATGTCGGGAGTTGCCGCCGTCGCGGTGCTGGCGATCGTGCCGTAATTGATCAGCGTGCCGACTGCGCCCGGATTGGGGACGCCGGACCGCCCGCCGATATAGGCGCCGTGGCCGTAACCGACGATGAGGCCGCCGTTTGATTCGGCGCTGCCGTTGACCAGCAGCCCGCCCTGCTGCAACAGCACGCCGGTGCCGTGCACTGTTGCGGCGCCGCCGGCCACGGTGCCCGGCAGCGTCATCGTCGAGGTGCTCTCGATCGTGCCGAAATTGACGACCGTACCGGCGACCGTGATCAGATCGACGCCGATCCACAACCCGTCGATCAGCGGCGTCGTGAGATCGGCGGCGCCGTTCGTGACGATGCCGCCCGCGTCGAGCAGAATCGCGTTGCTGCGCGTCCCATTGCTGACAATCGTGCCGAAATTGGTGACGATGCCGGCGACGGTGCCTTCGATGACGATGCCGTTGCCGTCGGCGCTGGCGACGAGGCCGGAATTGGCGACCGTGCCGCCGGCGGCAAAGACGATGGCGGAGGCCGTAATCCCGCCGGTGACGGTGCTGGCGATCGTACCGTAATTGACGACCGTGCCGACCGCGCCGGGAGTCGGCACGCCGAGCGTCCCACCCATATAGACGCCGGTCTTAACGGCGACGACCGTCGCCTGCCCGTCGTCCGACGAGCCGTTGCGCAGCAGCCCGCCATCGAGCAGGTTGATGCCGTTGCTGTTGTTCGGGTTGGTGATCGTGCCGAGATTGACCACCGTCGCCGGAGTGTTGTTCGCTTCAACCGCACCGGGGTAGCCGTTGGCGGCGCTGGTGCCGGCGCGCGCGCCGCTGATCAGCCCGTAATTCGTGACGATGCCGCCGGCGCCGAGATACACTGCCTGGCCGCTGCTGCCGCCGCCGACATGCGCGATCGTGCCGAAATTGGTGATCGTGCCGGCGCTCGAGTCAACGGAGATGACACTCGCATAGCCGGTGATCACTGCGCCGACCGAATTTGTCAGCGACCCGCCTTGACCGAAGAAAACCGTGGCGAACGTGCTGGCGTCACCGTTGGCAATCGTTCCGGCATTGAATACGGTGCCGACACTGACGCCGGCCGGCTGCGTATTGTCGAAACTGACCGCATGCACCGTGCCGTTATTCAGGATTAGGCCGCCGACGGCATTACTGACGACGCCGCCGGCCACCAGATACACTTCGGATCCCGGTCCGCCGGTCGGATTTTCGAGGGTGCCGGAATTGACCAGCGTGACAGCGCCGACACCGGTGAAGCCGTTGGTAATTTCGCCATACACCAGGGCGCCGGCGTGGTTCACGATCGTGCCTGCGCCCAGCAGGATTCCGCCGCCGCCATCGGTTTGCCGGGATGCGATCGTGCCGAAATTGTCGACGATCGCCGTGGCACTGTCCGCCGTCTGGATCGCCCAGCCATCAAAACCGGTACCGGCGGCGGTGCCGGTTTGGGTGCTGAGGATCGTGCCGTAATTGACGACCGTCAGCGTGCCGGGATTGGCGATCGTCGAGGGCGGAAAGAAGCCGATGCCGATGTGGTAGCCGCTGATCAACCCGGCCGTCGAACCGCTCGTGCCATTGATGACAAGACCACCCATGTCGAGCTGCACGGCCGCGCCGTTGGTCGTGCCGATACTGACGATCGTACCGCTGTTCTCAACCGTGCCGCCCGCGCCGTCGACCAGAACGCCGATGTCGACGCCGCTTATCTGGCCCGTCGTGCTGTTGGCCAAGGTGCCGCCGGCCAGATAGACGCCGAGATCGGCGGTCCCGATGATGGTCCCGCTATTCGCGACAGTGTCGGGTGTCGAGGAAAGCGACACGCCATCCTCGGCGCCGACGATCAGGCCGCCGGCGGAGTTCGTAACCGTGCCGCCGGCGGCAAAATCGACGCCGTCGGCGGCAGTGCCGACGATCGTGCCGTAATTGGCGAGCGTCAGGGCGCCGGCATTGAGCGCGCCGCCCTCGACCCCGGTGCTGCCGCTGAGCGTGCCGCGGTTGACGATCGTCACGTCGGCGCTCGTCGCGAATGTCTGGCCGACCGTGACGCCGGCCAGCCCGCCTTCCGCCAGACCGTCATTTTCGACCAGCCCGTCGGCACTGATGTTGATCGCGGAGTGCGCCGTACCGAGGCTCTCGATCGTGCCGTAATTGATAACGCTGCCGGGCTGGTTCTCGACCGCCACCCCGACATTGGCCGCGGCGGTGATGATGCCGCCGGCCTCGTTGGTCAGGATGCCGCCCTCGCCGAAATAGACGCCGGCATTTGTGCCGGTGACGGCGACGGTGCCGTAATTGACGACGCTGCCGAAGCTGACCGTCGTGCCGAGGGTATCGTTGAAGCTGATGCCGGTCTTCGTGCTGGTGATCAACGCGCCGGCAGCGTTTGTTATCACGCCGCCGGCCTGCATATAGACGCCGGCGCCGCGAGCATAGGCGACCGGCGGCGTCGCCGCGATCGTGCCGAAATTGTCGACCGTGCCGGCGACCGTGCCGCCAAACGACACGCCGGTGCGACCGCTCCATATGAGGCCGCGGTTGGTGACGGTGCCGCCGGCGACGAGCCGCACCGCCTGGCTGATTGTGCTGCTGTTGCCGATCGTGCCGTAATTGACGACGGTGCCGACTGCGCCCGGATAGGGCGTCCCCTGCTTGCCGCCGATATAGATGCCGGCGCGGTGCGCATAGATCGTCGCCGCGATATCGTCCGGCGAGCCGTTGACGACGAGGCCGCCGCGCAGCAGGTTGACGCCATTGGAATTGTCGGGATTGCTGACCGTCCCGGAATTGACGAGCGTCGCGCGCTGGTTGTTGGCTTCGACGACGCCCGGATAGGAACTGGTCGTGCCGGTGTTGTAGCCGACCGCGCCGCTCAAGAGGCCGTAATTGGTGATCGTGCCGCCGGCGTCGAGGTAAATATCCGACGAATGGCTGCCGACGCCGCCGCCCTGGTTCACCATCGTGCCGAAATTGACGACGATGCCGGCCGCATTATCGATGACCAGCGCCTGCGCGGCGGCGGCCTCGACGAGGCCGTGGTTGATGACGGTGCCGCCCCACGACAGGTGGACGGCGTTGTCGGCCAGCGTGCCGGTGCCGGTGCCGGTGATCGTGCCGTAATTGACGACCGTGCTGACCGCACCGGAGGTCGGCGCGCCAGCGCCACCGCCGAGATAGAGGGCGATCCCGGTCGCCGTGACCAGCGCATTCGTCGCCGTCGCGGCGCCGTTGACGACGAGGCCGCCGTCTTCGAGCAGGACCCCGGTGCCGTGGAACCCCGAGGTCGTAAGGAATTCCGAAGTGCTGGCGATCGTGCCGAAATTCGTTACCGTGCCGGCCGCGGTCCGGCCGAACCCGACGCCGATCCAACCGCTCTCGATAAACCCCTCGGCATCGTTTGTGACGGCGCCGCCGTCATCGATGAATACTGCCGAATAGGTGCCGGTCGTGCTGGTGCTGAGGATCCTGCCGTCATTGGTCACATTGCCGGCGTTCAGCGAGATTCCGGTCGCGTCGGATTGGATCAGCCCGTAATTGCCGACGCTGCCGCCGCCGTTGGCGGGGTTGACCAGCACGGCGCCGCCGCCGCCCAGTGTTTCGGCATTGGCGATCGTGCCGAAATTGGTGATCTGCGCACCGGCGCCGGTGCCGCCGACCTCGATCGCCCAACCTGTGAACCCGGTGGTCGGCGTCGTCGCGGTCTGGGTGCTGAGGATCCTCCCGTAATTGACGATCGTCAGCGTGCCCGGGTTGCTGATCGTACTCGCCGGGAACATGCCGACGCCGCCGTGATAGCCGGCGATCAGCCCCGTCGTGCCGTTCGTGACGAGGCCGCCCATGTCGAGCTGGACGGCAAACCCATTGGCCGTACCGGTGCTGACGATCGTGCCGCTGTTCTCGACCGTGCCGGCCGCGCCGTTGACGAGAACACCGATATTGGCGCCGGTGATCTGCCCGCCCGCGGCGTTTTTAACGTCGCCGCCGGACTGGAATTGCACACCCTCGCTGCCCGACTGCGTTGCGTTGAGCGTGCCGTAATTGGTCAGCGTCCAGGCGGCGGCGTTGGTGCCGTAGACCGCATCGCCACCGTAATAATGAGCGTTATTCGTGACATAGGCGCCCGAGGCGATCGTCGCCGGGTTCTGCGTCGTCGGGTTGTCGAGGACGATGCCGTCGGTGATCGTGCCGGAAAACGTGGATCCGCCGGGCATGAACGCCTCCACCAAGGTGCCGCCGTGGCCATCGCTGGTCGCGAGAAAAAGAGTGTCAACGGGAATGCCGTTCATCGTCAACAGCGCCGTGCCGCGGCCGCTGACGATGAGAAGATGGCTCGACGAACCGTACGATGCGGTGTTCGACGCGTCATGGCTGAGCGCGGTGAAGTCGATCGCGTCGCCCGGCGCAAAATTGTCGATCGTATTGCCGAGTGGCGCCGCGCCGACCATGAGCCGGGCGCCGGTTGCCGGGAACCCGATGCTGCCGTCGCCGCCGGCGCCGGCGCCGGCGTAAAGCGCCACCGCCTGCCCGGTGCCGATGTCGAGACGCCGACATTCGCGATGTTGCCGGGAAAGCTCGGCGATCCCGCCGCTCCGACCGTGCCGGGGTTCGTCACGGTTGCGGCAATCGCACCGCCGGGCGAGTTGCCCGCAGCCAACTCCGGCGTATTGGCGGCCGCGGCGTCAGCGATCGTGCCGCCATCGACGAGCGTACCGGGGGCGGTGAGATCGACACCGAGGCCGCCGCTGCCGGTTGCCGGCACGGTGCCGTAATTGCCGACGATCCATGCCGCCGCGCCAGTGCCGTAGACGGCGTCACCGCCATCGCCGCCGGTCGAACTCGTCACGTGAGCGCCCGCGACGCCCGGTTCCGGATCGCCGCGTCGAACAGGACGATGCCGCTGCCGGTGCCGCTGGTAAGCGCGCCGCGAATGACGTAGCAACTCATCGGCCGGCACTGCCTCCTGGAACACGAATGCGGGTCCGTGCACTGTCGGATTTCCGTCGGCGCCGCTGCCCTGCGGCGCAGCAAAACGGCAAATGCGCCATTACGTCACCCCTGGATAAACGCTCGTCCTGCCCTTAACTTTGGCGCGTTTATCTTTTTTAACGATCGTAATTGATGATAATGGGAGAAACGCGCGCCGGGCAAGCGTCGAAGGTAGTTTTAACTGTGTTTTCTTTCGGTTCGACGCCGTTGCCATTTACCATCGCGCCGGGGAAGGCGGCTAGGGTCTCTTGCTGCCGAGTGGAGCTGTTTTGTAACACCGCAAAATGGGCAGAAGATCGTGGTTTTGCTTTAACGGGAAACTGGCCGCAGGATCTGGCGAGCGCGCGGTATTTCGCACGCGATGCGGACAGCGGCAATGCGGGTTCAGCGGCTGTCGCGACGGCCGGGCGCCTTCACGCGCGAGGTCCAGGGTGCGTAGATGCGACCGCAACTGCGACTTAGGCTCATCGGATTTCGTTTTCGCAAACCATACCGCCACCTTTCCGTAATCTAACCGTTATCGCGGCCAGACCTGCACGGCGGCAGGATCGATGTCGAGCCGGCAGGGCGCACCGTTGACATGTCCCGTGCTGTTTACGGTGAGCCGGACGCGCGCATCGCCGAGGCGGATGGTGAGTTGGCTGCCGATCCCGGCGGCAAGCTGATGCTCGACGCAGCCGCCATACGCGCCCGCGGCGCTCAGACGGATGCCACCGGGCCGTACGCTCCAGCCGATCGGCGTTCCCGGCCGCAGAGGCGGCCCGGCAAGTTTCAACACGACGCCGCCGCCGAGCGCGATTTGGTCGGGCTCCAGCGCGATGCCTTCGAAGGAATGTGCGGCACCGAGAAGACGCGCCACGCTCTCGCTCGCCGGCCGGGCAAACACCGCCGCCGCCGCGCCGGCTTGCAGCACGCGTCCCGCATCGATGACGAGGAGTTCGTCGGCGAGCAGGGCGGCCTCCTCAGGATCGTGCGTGACGATGATGAACGCGGCGCCGAGTTCGCGCTGCAGGACCAGCATCTCCTCGCGCAGGCGTGAGCGCAGCGGCGCATCGAGCGCCGAAAACGGCTCGTCGAGCAGGATCAAGCGCGACGGGCGTGCCATCGCGCGCGCCAGTGCGACGCGCTGTTGCTGGCCGAGCGACAATTCGCTCGGAAAGCGCTGCGCCAACTCGGCAAGACCGAGCCAGTCGATCCAGCGCTGCGCGGCTGCCGGCGTCGCGCCGATGGCGAACTGTACCTGCCGGTGCACCCGCAGATGCGGGAAGAGGCCGTAATTCTGCGGAACATAGGCGATCTGCCGCTGCTGCGGTGGGATTGGCGCCAGATCCGTGCCGCTGACGCTGATTTTGGCACGATCGGCGCGGTCGATACCGGCGATCAACCGCAGCGTCAGCGACTTACCCGATCCCGACGGGCCGAGGACCGCCAATCGTGGCGATTGGGCCGACCAGTCGAGCTCGAGGCGAAAATCGCCGAGCCGCCGATCGAGCCGCAATTCCAACGCAAACGGCCTGGCGGGCGCGGCGGTCGGACGCGCGGGCAGGATCGGGAGCATCGCCGTGGTCCGTGGCGCCGATCGGGGCTGCCAGGCAATCGGCCGGCGGCGGTTCGGGACCCCGCTCGCCGCCAGCACCAGCACGGCGAGCACGAGGGTTGGCAGCAGGATCGGCAGCATCGCCGGCAGGCCCTGCGCACCGAACGCGACGTAGGTGTATACTGGCAGCGAATACGGATGATAGGCGACCATGACCGTCGCGCCGAACTCGCCGAAGGCGCGCAGCCAGGCGAGCAGCAGGCCCGAGAGAATGGCCGGCCATGCGACCGGCAGGCAGACCCGCGTGAAAATGGCGATCGGTTGACGGCCCAGCGTCGCGGCGACGCCCTCCAAAACCGGGTCCATCGCGGCGAACGCGGAGCGCGCCGCGATGATCAGGAACGGCGCCGCGACAAAGGTTTCGGCAAGCACGATGCCGAGAAACGAGTCGGTCAGCGCGCCGGCGGTCAGTTGGCCGATCGGTGCGGCATAGCCGACGAGAAACAGCAGCAGGATGCCGCTGGTCAGCGGCGGCAGCGCGAGCGGCAACTGCACGACAAAACCGAGCACCCCCATGGCGCGGCCCGGCAGCCGCGCGAGCAGATATCCGAGCGGGATGCCGCACAACGCGATGAGCGCCGTCGCGACGGTCGCGCTGGCAAGCGAGGTGGCGCAGGCGCGCGCCAGTTGACCGACATCGACCGAACGCCAATCGGCATAGGCGGCCTGGTGGATGCCGGCCACCAGCGGGGCGACGAGATAGAGCGCCAGCAGCCCCGCCAGCCACGGCAGCGGCGCCGCGATGCGCCGGCTCACTTCGCCTGGGCGACGAGCGTCCGGAGGCCGGTGGGCAATGCCGAGGCGGCGCCGGTCAGCACCGGCGTATCAACGGCAAGGCCATGCTCTGTCATCAGGTTGCGCCCCTGCGCGCCAAGCAGAAAGGCGACGAAGCGTTCGGCGCCGTTGGGATCAGGCGCGCCGTGCAGGATCGTCACCGTGTACCGGGCTTCCGGCGTGATCGCCGGCGGCAGCGCGACCACCGGAATTTTAGCCTCGGAGGTTTCGGTGGAATAGAAGAAACCGACATCGAGCTGGCCCGATTGCAGGCGCCCGACCAACTCCTCTTCGGGCAATACCTGCGCCGGATTTTCCGCTGCGCCGAGCACGCGCTGCGCGAGACCGGGGGTCTTGTAGAAAGTCTGCGCCTTGTCCATCAGCGCGACGGTCAGCGCGCCTTTCGGATCGAGCTTGGGGTCGGTGCGGCCGATCCTGATGCCCGGCTCCTGCAATACCTCGTACCACGGCTTCCTTTTGAAATCGGCGGCATACTTGCTGTTCGGGTTGTAGCCGATGACCAGCGGAGAATGCGCAAAGGTGACGTACCAGGTGACCCAACCGCCGTTGGCCGCGCCCATCAACGCGTTGTTGACCTTGGGGTTGGCGCTGATAAAAACGTCGCCGTGGCGGAGCTTGCCCTTGATCTCGTTGGCAAGCTTTTTCGAGCCGCCGGCATAACCCTGGACGTGATCGCCGATCGCCGTGTCGAAGGCCGGGCCGACGCCGTGCTCCATCAGGTTCACGAGCGACCCGGCGTAGAGCACGTTGACCGCGCCGGCCGCCCGCGCCGGCAGCGATAACCCGAGGCCGATCAGCGCCGCAAGCGCGAGGGTCGGCGCGATCCGACACGACGGATGGCGGGCTATTTCCCTTGCCGCGCCCTGAACCATAAGTTTCACCGGCATTCCTTCCTCCCAGCCAAGCGGTTGCTGCATTATGTTCTGACAGATACGACGGGCGAGTAAAGTGTGTGTGGGCGAGCGACGACACGATCGGAATGCCCCGGAAGAGCTCCGGAGAAAGACAGTCGAGGGTTGCGCCACGCGCATCCCGGCTCGTCGGCTCACTGCGGCGGCTTCGTCAAGACTGCAATCATCGCGCGCGCCGCCGCCGCCGAGCCGACGGCGGGGTCGGCGGCCGCCGCCAACGACGCGGTCTTCGCCGCCGCGATGCTGAAGAATGCGCTCGATACCGCTGCGGCGCTATATCGCATCGATTATAAAACCGGCGTCACCTTGGCCCGCGGCTATCAGTTCATGGCGGGGGATCAACGCCGCCCGGAGAGATTGGGGGTGGCCGGATCGAGTCCGGCCAGCGCTGGCGCTGGCCAACGCGCCGGAACGACCGTAGGATCGGCGCGCATCGGAGGGGTCGCGCCGTGGAAGGCTTGCCATGACAAGCGAAGCGAAGCTGCTGGTCGTGCAGTTCCTCGAATGGCTGGCGGCGCGCCCGCGCACGCCGCGCGAGGTGCGCGACGCCTGGGGCAGCACGTGTCCGCTGAATTGCGCCTGGGAAGACGCGCTCGCCGACGATCTCGTGCGGCACGGGCCGGACGGGCATATCGCGCTGACCGAACGCGGCCGCGCCCGCTTGCCCGCAGGGCGGACAAGCGCAGCGCATGCCGCCGAACCGGGGTGAGGTGGCGGATTACGCAGCGCCGAGCCGCCCTGCAAACTTGCTCCGGCGGAGCGGCGGAGTATCGTAGCGCCGCCCTGCGACAGGAGAAGCCCCGTGAGCGTCACCGGCCATGACACGCTGAAGGCCCGCCGCACCCTCGATGTCGACGACCGGCGCTACGATTATTTCAGTCTCGATGCGGCAGCCGCGGCAGCCGGCCTCGGCGATATCGCGCGCCTGCCATTCTCGCTGAAGGTGCTGCTGGAAAACCTCGTGCGGCTGGAGAACGGCCGCACCGTCACGGTCGACGACATCAAGGCGGTCGGCGCCTGGCTAGCCGCCAAGACCTCCGAGCGCGAGATCGCGTTCCGCCCGGCGCGCGTGTTGATGCAGGACCTGACCGGCGTGCCGGCCGTCGTCGATCTGGCGGCGATGCGCCAGGCGATGCTCGACCTAGGCGGCGATCCGAAAAAGATAAACCCGCTGTCGCCGGTCGATCTCGTCATCGACCATTCGGTGCAGGTCGATGCCTTCGCCAGCCGCGCGGCATTTGCCGCCAACGTCAAGAAGGAGTTCGAGCGCAACGGCGAGCGCTACCGCTTTCTCGCCTGGGGCCAGCAGGCATTCGAGAATTTCCGCCTGGTGCCGCCCGGCACCGGCATCTGCCACCAGGTCAACCTCGAATACCTGTCGCAGGTCGTGTGGACGACCGACGAGGACGGCAAGACCATCGCGTATCCCGATACGCTCGTCGGCACCGACAGCCACACGACGATGGTCAACGGCCTCTCGGTGCTCGGCTGGGGCGTCGGCGGCATCGAGGCCGAGGCGGCGATGCTCGGGCAGCCGATCTCGATGCTGATCCCCGAGGTCGTCGGCGTGCGGCTCGCGGGCCGGCTGCGCGAGGGCGCGACCGCGACCGATCTCGTATTGACGATCACCCAGATGCTGCGGCGGCGCGGCGTCGTCGGCCGTTTTGTCGAATATTGCGGAACCGGCCTTGCCGAATTGGCGCTCGCCGACCGCGCGACGATCGGCAACATGGCGCCGGAATACGGCGCGACGTGCGGTTTCTTTCCGGTCGACGCCGAGACGATCCGCTACCTGACGATCACCGCCCGCGACCCGGCGCGGGTCCGGCTTGTCGAGGCCTATGCGAAAGCGCAAGGCCTGTGGCACGACCCGAGACAGCCCGAGCCGGTCTTTTCCGACCTGCTCGAACTCGATCTCGACACGGTCGAGCCGTCATTGGCCGGGCCGCGCCGGCCGCAGGACCGCATCGCCTTGTCGGGCGTCGCCGTCTCGTTCGATAGCGAATTGCCGCGCCTGGCCGGCCGCGACCAGCCGAAACGGACAAAGGTCGAAGGCGAAAATTATGATCTCGGCGACGGCGATGTCGTCATCGCGGCGATCACCAGCTGCACCAACACCTCCAACCCCAGCGTCATGCTCGGCGCCGGGCTGCTGGCCAAAAAGGCGGTCGAAAAGGGGCTGAAGGCAAAGCCCTGGGTCAAGACGAGCCTGGCGCCGGGCAGCCAGGTCGTCAGCGACTATTACGAAAAGGCCGGCGTGCAGGAATACCTCGACAAGATCGGCTTCGAGCTCGTCGGCTACGGCTGCACGACCTGCATCGGCAATTCCGGGCCGCTGCCCGAGCACGTGTCGGAGGCGATCGACGACGGCGATCTCGCCGTTGCCGCCGTGCTGTCGGGCAACCGCAATTTCGAGGGCCGCATCCACGCCCAGGTGCGCGCAAATTATCTCGCCTCGCCGCCGCTCGTGGTCGCCTACGCGCTGGCCGGCTCGGTGCGGCACAACCTGGCGAACGACCCGCTCGGCGAGGGCGGCGACGGCAAGCCGGTCTATCTGCGCGACGTCTGGCCGTCCAACAAAGAAGTCGCCGACGCGGTGGCGAGCGCAGTGAAGCGCGAGGATTTCCAGCGGCGCTACGCCAATGTCTTCGAAGGCCCGCCGGAATGGCGCGCGGTCACCGGCGCAGGCGGGCTGACCTATGATTTCGAGGACAGCTCGACCTATCTCGCGCTGCCGCCCTATTTCGAGAACATGCCGAAGGAGCCGGGGCCGCTCAAGGACGTGGAGGGCGCCCGCGAACTGGCGATCTTCGGCGACAGCATCACGACCGATCACATCTCGCCGGCCGGCAGCATCAAGACCGAAAGCCCGGCCGGCGAATACCTGATCGGCTATCAGGTGCGCCCGTCCGAATTCAACACCTACGGCGCACGCCGCGGCAGCCATCACGTGATGATGCGCGGCACCTTTGCCAACATCCGCATCCGCAACGAAATGGTGCCGGGCGTCGAGGGCGGCATGACCAAATTGCAGCCGGACGGCACGGTCATGCCGATTTACGATGCGGCGATGGAATACAAAAAACGCGGCGTGCCGCTCGTCATCTTCGGCGGCAAGGAGTACGGCACGGGGTCGTCGCGCGACTGGGCGGCCAAGGGGACGCTGCTGCTCGGCGTCAAGGCGGTCATCGTCGAGAGCTTCGAGCGCATCCACCGCTCCAACCTCGTCGGCATGGGCGTGCTGCCATTGCAGTTCCGCGACGGCACGAGCCGCCAGAGCTTGCAGCTGACCGGGAACGAGGTGCTCGACATCGTCGGCGTCGAAGCCGGTCTCAAACCGCGCATGATGCTGACATTGCGCATCCACGATGCGGGGGGCGGGGTGCGCGACGAGCCGGTCGTCTGTCGCATCGACACGCTCGACGAACTGGAATATTTCCGCCACGGCGGCATCCTGCAATATGTGCTGCGCGGCCTGTTGAAAGCGGCTTAGCGGCGCCCGCCGGAGCCGGTCGCATCGCAGCCGGTTCCATTCGATTTGCCGTGGTTGCGGAATTGAGGGGGCTGGTCGCGTGTTATTCGCGACAGTCGCGGCATCGTGCGATGCGATCGCCGGTACCGCCGAACGGGCGCCCAGCCGCCCAGCAATAGGGTGATGACATGACTGCGTTCCGACTGCGCGCGATGGCGCAAGTCCTGCCGTTCCTGTTGGCGGCGCCCGGCCTGGCATTGGCGCAGGCCGGCCCGCCGACCCGCGTCGAGGCCGAGGCGGCGCTCAATGCGCCCAGCCCGGCGCCGACCGCCTATACGCCGCAGCAGATCGACCAGCTCGTCGCGCCTATTGCGCTCTACCCGGACGGGCTGTTGTCACAGGTGCTGATGGCGGCGACTTATCCCGACCAGATCATCGCGGCGGCACAGTGGCTGCAGGATCCCAACAACGCGGCGTTGCGCGGCGACGCGCTCGCCGCCGCGCTGCAGCCCCTGCCCTGGGACCCGAGCGTCAAGGCGCTCGTCCCGTTCCCGCAGGTCGTCGCAATGCTCAGCCAGCACATCGACTGGACGCAGGCGCTCGGCGTCGCCTTCGCAGCGCAGCAGCCGCAGGTGATGGCGCAGGTCCAGCATCTGCGCCTCCTGGCGATGCGCACTGGCCGGCTGCGTTACCTGCGCCATCTGGTGGTCCGCGAGGAAGAGGGCGCCGTCGTCATCCTGCCGGCGCAGCCGGATGAGATTTACGTGCCGGTCTACAACCCGGTCGTCGTCTACGGCAGCTATTGGCCGGCGCCCGACTACCCGCCGGTCTACATTCCGCCGCCGCCGGGTTTCGTGGCCGAGACGATCATGCCGGGCATCCAGCTCAGCATCGGCTTCGGCGTTGTCGCACCGCTATGGGGCTGGAGCCGGCCGAACTGGCACGACCACCGCATCATCGTCAACCGTACGGATTATACGCGGATCACGCGCAACGTCTCGGTCGGACCCGGCGACACTTGGCGGCACCGGGGACCGATGACGCTCGTCGCGCCGGCCGAAGCCGCACGCTTGACGCATGCGCGACCGGAGGCCGCGTTGCCGAAGGGCACCGTCGCGCCCGCCAGGGCCGCGGCGGTCACCGCGTTGCCGCAGCGGGCGGCGGCCGAGCCGAACCGCATCCGCACGGCGCCGCCGCACGCCGCCGCACCGGCGGAGCACGCGGCCGTGCAGCCGGAGCACGGCGTCGCCCATCCGCCACCGCGCGCCGAAGAGCACGCGGCCGTGCGGCCGGAGCACGGCGTTGCCCATCCGGCGCCACCGCGCGCCGAAGAGCACGCTGCCGTGCGGCCGGAGCACGGCGTCGCCCATCCGCCACCGCGCACCGAAGAGCACGCGGCCGTGCGGCCGGGGCCGGCCGCACATCCGCCTGCGGCACCGCGCACCGAAGAGCACGCGGCCGTGCGGCCGGGGCCGGCCGCACATCCGCCTGCGGCGCCGCATGCCGA
>DATJSO010000198.1:0-14173 GCA_035504075.1 Allostellaceae bacterium
GTGCCAATACTTCGGCGGTGATGTCGTCTTCGCTCTTGTTGCGGCGTACGCCGCGCTGTCCGTCGGGCATCGGGTTCTCCGGGCAGGGCGCGCGCCGGCTGCCGGCGCCTCGCCGCTTGATTATAGCCGATGCCGCGGCGCCTGCCACGCGCTACGCGGCGGCGTGACGACGAGAAGCTGATCGTCGCCGACGCTGCCGAACGGGACGGCCGCAGGCGACCATCGGTGGGGGCCGACGCGATGGCCTAAAGCGCCTGCTCGACCTGCGGCATCACCGCCTCGGCCAAAATGTGCAGCTGATCCAGTGCCAGGCTGGTCGGCATGCCCGGCCAGTGTACCGACGCGGCGATATGGTTGACCCCGAAGCGGCGATTGAGACGAACAATCTGTTCCGCAACTTCGGCCGGCGAACCGAGCAGAAAGCGGTCCTCGAGCAGGTCGGTAAAGCCGCGATCGAAATCATCGCCCACCGGCATGACCTTGTCCTGCCCCCAATCGCGGTAGGCGCGGTATTTCTCCTCGAGGTAAGGTTGTGCCAGGCGAATCGCCTCGGCGCGGGTCGGCGCCACGAACACCTCCCGGCGCATCGGCAGTTCCGCGGGGAACGGCTTGCCCAACTCGTCGAGCGCCCGGCGGTAGACTTCGATCTGCCGCGCGATCGTCGCCAGCGTATTGTGCGGGTTTATGTACCAGCAGTCGCCGAGGCGCGCGGCGCGGCGGATCGCGATGTCGGCATTGGCGCCGATCCAGACGGGCGGCATCGGCTTTTGCAGCGGCTTCACGGTGCAGTTCGCATGGTCGAGCTCGAAATGCGAACCCTTCATCGTCACAAAGTCCTCGGTCCATAACCGCTTTACCGCCGCGAGGCATTCCTCGAAGCGACGGCCGAGGCCGGCGCGCGGCACCTGAAACGCCCTGAACTCGACCTCGCGATAGCCGATGCCGCAGCCAAAGACGAGCTTTCCCCCCGACATGACATCGAGCGTCGCAAGCTGCTCGGCGAGGTCGAGCGGCTTGTGCAGCGGCAGCAGCACAAGGCCGCAGATGAGCCGCAGGCGCGGCGCGATCGCGGCGACATAGGAGAGGAACGGGATCTGCTGCACGTATTCGAACGGGTGGGCGCTGTAGTGCGAGCCTTTGACGATGCCGTCAAAGCCGAGCCGGTCCGCCCGCCGCACCAGCTCGATGTCGTCGCGAAAACGCGCAGCGATGTCGCCCGGCGGGTGCTGCCCGCGCACCATCAGGCTGAACCGCATGCGGGCGCTCATTCCGGCACCGCCATGCCCTTGTCGGCGAGTTCCTTCCTGGCATTGGCGTTCTTGTCGAGATCGAGGCGCATGCCGTGCAGGATATGCGGCGCCTTGGTGAAATGGACGTTGGCGTATTCGACGACCTCGATGCGGTTGCCCCAGGGATCGAGAAAATCGAGAAACGGTCCCTCCACGATCCGGGCGCCGGCCGCTTCGGCGCGTGCCCTGACGGTGGTGCGGTCATCGACGACGAAGCCGATATGGCGCCGCTCGACCTCGTCCCGCCGGCGATCGGCAACCCGCGTCAGGTTGATGAACTGGTCGCCCATGTCGATGAAGGCGTTGCGCTCGCCGCGGCCGCGCAGGGCGAAATCAAAGATCCGGCCATACCACGCCAGTGCCTCGTCGATGTCGCCGACCTCGATCGCAACATGATTGAGGCCGACAAGCCTCGGTTTCCTGTCGTCATCCATATCCGTGCTCCCGCAACGTGGCGCTCTCTCCAACTGACAAACGGTTCGGCCAAATCTTGCCTCATCGAAAGGCGGGTGATAATCAGTTTCTGCCGTGCCTCAGCGCCGCGTCGACGGGCTTGCATCGCGAGCCGCTGGCCGTGCCGGCATCAGCTTCCGGCACGGCGCTGCCGCACGGGCCGATGGATAGGCGAAAATGCTCGACCCTCTTGTCACCCTCGTTGACCCGGCTCGGCTGCGGGTTCGGCACCGTCGGGCGGCGCGTCCGGGCTTTGTATGAGCTGCTCGTTGCCGCTGTTGTCGTACCGGAACCGATGCTGTCGGCGCCCGGCGTGAACCGGCCGCCAAGGCAGCCATGAGGACGTTTCGATGAGCGAATCCGGAGCCGTCGAGCGGCGATCGGTCATCGCTTCCCGGTCCCGGCCGCCGCCGGCGGTCAACAGCGAGGCGCCGCCGCGATTCGTCATGGTTTTGGGGATGCACCGCAGCGGCACCTCGTTGTGCTCGCACGTGCTGTCCGCGCTCGGCATCGACATGAGTGACGATATCGATGCGCCGCCCAGCAATGCAAAAGGCCATTGGGAACGGCTCGACATCGTCCGCTACCATGACGCGATCCTGCAGCTGTTCAATCGCGCCTACCTGACGCCGCTGCACGATCTGCTGCTGCCGACCGCCTGGTGGGCGGAGCCGCGCGTCCGCGCGATCCAGCGCGAGATCGAACAGTTCCTGCTGGCGCGGCTCGGCAGCGCCGCCTTTGGCTTCAAAGATCCCCGCACGGCGCGGTTGCTGCCGATGTGGCACCAGATCTTCCGGAATCTCTCGATCAGTCCGAAGGTCATTCTGTGCCTGCGCAATCCAAGCCATGTCGCGCGCTCGCTGCAGCAGCGCGACGGCCTCGATATCGACGCCGGCGAATACCGCTGGCTCGGCTATATGATCGAGATCTTCCGCAACCTGCGAAACTACGAGCTGTGTACGATCGAGTACGAGGATTGGTTTGATGACGACGGCGACAATCTCGCGAAGCTGATCGACTTCCTTGACCCCGACCTGCATCAGTCGGTTGCCGATCTTCACCTGACTGTCGCCGACATCGTCGATCGCGACCTGCGCCACCAGCGGGACGTTACACTGGAACCGCGCCAACCGCTTGTCCGCTCGTTCTATAAGCTGGCGCGGCGAGCGGCCGAGGATCCGACGGCGCGTGAGACAATCGACTATATCGTCAATCAATACGTTACGTTTCGGCAATTGAACCGGCCCTTCGAGCGTGCGTTCGAAGAGCTTGTCGCGGCCAACGGGCAGGTCGAAGCGGCGGCTCGGCAGCTGCCGGCGCTGCGGCCGGTGGCGCAACACGGCGAGACGGCAACGGCACTCGCCGAGGGAGAATTGTCGGCGCTGCGGACGAAGCTTGCGGAACGGGAGCAGGCGCTCGCGATCGCGGTCGATCAGGGCAAGGAGACTGCGGTTCGGCTGGTCGACGAGATCGCCGAGCGAGCCCGCACCGAAGCGGCATTCAGCGCGCTCGAGGCCGAGCTTTCGAGCCTCCGCGAGCAGCTGACTGCGCGCGAAGTTGGCTTGTCCGAAGCGGTTGCCGAAGTTGCGAGCGCGACGGAGGAACTGCTCTGCGCGCGGTCGCAACTGCTGGAGGTCGAGGCGGCACGCGCCCGCGCGGAGAGCGATGCGGCCGAACGCGATGCTGCACTCGCACGAGCCGAGGCGGAATTGGGGTCGCTGGCCGGCGAACTCGCGACCCGCGGCGACGCTCTCGCCCGCGCCGAGGCCGCCGCCGCCGAACACGCCGCCGCGCTCGCCGAGATGCAGGCCAATGCGGTCGATCAACAAACCGTTCTTGCGCGCGCCGAGATCCTGGCTGCCGATCGAGCATCGGAAATCGAAGCGCTGCGCGACGAGCTCGCCGAGCGGGATATCGTCATCGCCGAGGCGACGGCTCGCGCCAGCGACTGGAACGAGGCGGCCGCGGCGGCCGAAGCCGAGCTGCGTTCCCTGGAAGAGGAACTCACGCGGCGCAATGCCGCGGCGGCGGAGCACGCCGCCGAACTGGTGCAGATGCAGGCGGATGCCGCCGACCGCGCCGCCGCGCTGGCCCGCGCCGAAATCGCAGCGGCGGATCGGGCGGCGGAGCTCGAGGCCTGGCGCGACGAGCGGAACGCGGCGCGCGGCGAGGCGGCGGCGCTTGCCGCGGAGCGGCTGGCCTTGTGCGCCGAACTGGATGAGGTCGAAGCCGCCCGGCAGCAGCTCGAGACGATGCTCCGCGGCCGCGATGCGACGATCGACGGCATGCAGAGCGAGTTGACGGCGCTGCGCGAGGCGCTTGCCCGCACCGAAAGCGCGGCGGACGACTATCGCGTTGCGCTGGCCGATGTCCAACAACGCGGTCAGGAACTCCATGATCGCCTCGCGGCCAGCGAAGCGGCGAATTCCGAGCACGACGCGGCCTTGCGCCGCGCGGAGGAGACGCTTGCGGAACGCGATCAGGTCATCGCGGAAGCGCGCGATGAACTCGCCTTGCTGCAGAAGGCGCTAGACGCCGATGCTGCAAGGCTGTCTCGCGCGCAGCGCGATGCCGCCGATTTGAGCGAGGCCGCCGCCGCGGCGGAAGCCGAGCTGCAGTCGCTGCACGATGAGCTGGCGAGACGCGGCACTGCGCTCGACGAGGCAACGGCGCGGGCCGGCGAGGCGCTGGCAATCGTCGAGGCGGTGCAGGAAACGCTGAACCACCAGGCCGATGCGCTGGCTCGCGCCGAGGCCGTCGCCGCCGAGCGGGGTGCCGCGATCGACGAGATGGCGCGACGCTCCGAAGAGATGGCGGCGCGTCTCGCCGCCCTGGAGGCCGAGCGGCGGGAAGCCGATGCGGCATTCGAACACGCGCGCCGCGATGCAACGGCACGCGTTGCCGAGGCGGCAGTGGGTCGATCGGACGCAGCGGCGCTGACGGCAATTCGCGCCGATGCGGCGCGCGGTGTCGCGCGCAAATTTCCGGTCGGCGCGGCCGGACCGGGCGGCGGCGCGGGCCGCCGCGGTGCATCCGAGGACGACATTGTCGGATTTTCCCATCCCGAAGCCGATTGAACTGCGTGCGGCAAGCCTGCGATGACCTCTGGCGCACTCTCGAACCCGAGCGTTCTGGCGAAATATCCGTGCGATCGCGCATGATCCGACCTGATGGCGCCGACAAAGCGACAAGCACCGCCGCGCCGCCGGCCGCGGCAACCGTCCGCCAGCTGCGCGCGGCGATCGCGGCCTGCCTCGCCGAACTGGAAGCGCAGCGCCAACCGACGGCGGGTGATGTTGGGAGCGTGCTGGATCGGCTGCATCGGACCGGCGTCGATATTCGCCGCCTCGCCGCCGAGCGGGAGCAGATCGGCGACGATGTCGGTCGCACAAGCAAGGCGGCAGAGCGAATTCTGCGGTCGCTCGAAGCGACGGCGCCGGCCGAAACCCGCCCGGAAAACCGCACCATTCCCGCCGGCGAGGGGGATGCAGGCCGGGTCGCCCGTGATGGTCTGCACGACTCGGCCGAGCGCGCCCACCGGCGAGCGAGCAATCTGTCCGAGGAATTGCGTGCCGCGATGCTGGCGCATGACGTCACGAAATCGCAGCTGCCGCATCTGCGCGAGCAATTGCTGCGGCTGCGCGACGACAAGAACGGGATCGAGCGCGAATTGGTGGCGCTGCGGCGGAGCAGCAGCGAGTTGCGCCGCAAGACCCGGCGCGAGGCCCGCCGGGTCGCCCGGTTGGCAAGTCGCGTCGGGCAACTGCAGGACGAACGTTTCCCGAGCGTCGCCTGGCGGCCCGCCGGCAGCGAGACGGCCGCCGCGCTACCCGCCGATCGCGATCCGCGGCGCCCGCTCGTGCTGCTGCTGCTTGGCGACATCCGCGCCCAGGGGGGAATTTCCGAAGAATTGCGGCAGCACGCCGCCGACATCGCCGATCTGTTCGACCCCGTCTACTACCTCGCGCAATACCCGGATGTCGCCCGCGCCGGTGCCAACCCGCTGCTGCAGTATGTCAGCCAGGGCTGGCAGCAGCGTCGCCGGCCGCAACTGCTGTTCGACCCCGACTATTACGAGGCTGAGGCTGGACCGATTACCGGCGATCCGCTGCTGCATTACGCGACGCGGGCGGCCGGGCGGCCGCATCCGCTGTTTGACCCCGCCTATTACCTGCGGACATACCCGGACGTTACGCAGAGCGGCGTCGATCCGCTGTTGCATTACATCCGGTTCGGGGCGCGCGAACGGCGCCGGCCATCGCCGTTGTTCGATCCGGAATATTTCCTCGCGCAATACGATCTGCCGGTCGATTGCGAGGACGCGCTGGCCGCATATCTGACGCAGACGGACGGCTGGACGGCGGAGCCGCATCCGCTGTTCTCGGCCTCCTGGTTCGCGGCCCGGGCGGGCATCGAGCGGTTCCGCGAAGCGCCGCTCGCGACCTACCAGAAGCGGCGCGACCTGTGGGCGACGGCGCCGCCGCACCCGCTCGTCGATGTCGCCCGCCTGCGCGGCCAAAGCGCGCCGCTCCGCGACGGCAGATCGCCGCTTGAAATATTCTGCGACGCCGATGCCGATAGCGATATCGATGCGCACATCCTGTTCGATGCGCGGCTCTATCGCTATCAGGTCGAGGAAGAGCGCGGCCGCCGGCTCGACGAGCCGCCGCTGATCGATTACCTGAAACGCGGCTGGCGCGACAAGTCGCTGCTGCCGAACGTGCTGTTCGACCCCGAGACGTATCTGGCGAAGAACGCGGTCGAGAGCGACGGCCCGGAGCTCGTCCATTACCTCAGCGAGGGCGACCGCGCCGGGCTGTGGTGCCATCCGATGTTCAACGCCGCCGTCTATAACCGGGCACGCGACGACGGCCGGCCGATCACGGCATTGGAGCATTTCCTCGGATCGCCGGCGGACGCGGCAAAGCCGAGCCACCCGCACATGGACCGCCCGCTCGACCCCCGGCCGATCGAGTTTCTGCGGTCACTGGCCGATGCGAGCGGCGAACTCGACACCGCGTTCTACCGCGCCTGCTATCCCGACCTGCGCCGCCTCGGCGATGCGGCGGCGACGGCGCATTACCACGGCGACGGCCGTCGCGAGGGGCGCGCCGGCTCGGCGCGGCAGCTGCTGCAGGCGGCGGGGCTGCGGGTGCGCGACGTGCCGCTCGGCTTCTCCACCGCGGACTACCTGCATCTCAATGTCGGGCTGGAGGAACTGGGCGAGGATTTCTATCCGCTGTTCCGGCATTACATGGCCTCGGGCACAAAGGAACGGCGCTGGATCGGCCGCTGGCAATTCCATCTCGACGCGCTGCCCGCTGTGCTGGCGCACCGGCCGGGCGCCGCCCGGCCGCTCGACGACGCGGCGCCGCATGTCGATGTCGGCGTGCTGATCCACCTGTTCTATCCCGATCTGTGGCATGAGCTGTCGGGCTTTGCGGCCAATTTCGACGCCGTGAAGCGCGACGTGTTCGTCAATGTCGTCGATGCCGCGTGGACACCGCGCCTCCACCGCGAACTGCGCGAACTGGCGCCCGACGCCTTTGTGCAATTGTCGAACGACAACGGTCGCGATATCGGCGGCTTTATGCGGCTGCTCGACAACATCGATTTCGGCCGCTACGAGCTGTTCGCGCTGATGCATTCGAAGAAGAGCCCGCACATCGCCGAGGAGCGCGGCGCGCATTGGCGGCGGAGCCTGCTGGCGGCGTTCGCCGGTACGCGCGAGCGGGTGCGCGCGTGCGTCGCGCAGTTCCACGAGGACCGCACGATCGGCCTGCTCGGCTGCGCCGATTACCGCGAGACGACGATGGGCAGGAACGAAGCGGCCTACACCGCGCTGCTCGACCGCTTCCGGATCGACGAGCGCTACCGCGCGCCGGATTACCTGTCCGGCACGATGTTCCTGATCCGCGCCCCGATCCTGCAGCGCCTCTACGAGGAATTGCAGCACGCCGAGTGGGAGTACGGCGGCGACAAGGATGTCGAGTTCCACATGGACGGCCAGTTGGCGCACGGCGTCGAGCGGCTGATCTGCGCGCTGGTGCGGCAGATGGGCTACCGCATCGTCTGGCGGCCGATCGCCGAGGAGCGGCGGCGATGAGCGCCGTCGTCGTCGTGCACGAGGCGAGCCGCACCGGGGCGCCGCGCATGGGCGGGCTGATCGCCGCCGGCCTCAGGAAATACATGGATGTGCGCCTCATCTGCCTGCACGACGGGCCGCTCCTGCCGTGGCTCGAGGAACGGGTCGGCGCCGACAAGCTGACATTGCTCGAACTGGGCGGCGAGGAGCGGCCGAAGACGCCGTTTGCCGAACGCGTCGCGCTGGCGCAACAGGTGATCGAAGAGGCGGCGCCCGATATCGTCTATGTCAACTCGGCGGCGGCCTCGGAGTTCGTCGTGGCCGGCAAGGCGGCCGGCCTCGCGACGGTGCTGCACGTGCATGAAAAGGCGGAGATGCTGCGCTGGCTGCTGCGCTACGACCTGGTGAAGCTCGACGTGCCGGCGCTGTGCGACGGCGTCGTGCTCGCGGCGGGCGACCTGCGCGGCGACCTCGCCGAGATCTTCGGCTTTGTGCCCGAACGCTGTCTCGATTTCGGCATCGCCGTCGATCCGCAGGAGATCGCCCGGCTCGCTGCGGCCGCCGACGCATCGGCGCGCAACGCCGGCGGCCGTGGCTTCACCTGGGGCAGCCGGCCGGTCGTCGGCATGGTCGGGCACGCCTCGGAGCGCAAGGGCGCGGATATCTTTTTCGAGGCGGCCGCTGCCTGCCCGGAGCACGATTTTGTCTGGGTCGGCAATTGGGACCGGGCGACGGCGCCGGAAAACCCGGTGTTCGACCGTTTTGCGGCGGAGCGGCTGCCGAACCTCTATGTTGCCGGCGCCGTTGACAACCCGTACGCGTACATCGCGCGGTTCGATTTGTTCTTTCTGTCGTCGCGCGAGGACCCGAACCCGGTCGTATTGGCCGAAGCGCTGACCCTGGGGGTGCCGGTCCTGGCGTTTTCGCGCACGACGGCGGTCGGCGATTTTCTCGGCCGCAGCGGTATCCTGTGCCACGGCACGACAAACACGCAGGACGCCGTGCGCGTATTGCAGGCGCTCGATGCCGACGAGATCCGCTCGCCGCAATTCCGGGGCTTGACGGAGCGCTACCGCGACCGCTTCGATATTACAAAGCGCGTCGGCGACCTCGTCGGCTTTCTCGGCGCGCTATAGGACATTCCGCTAGCGGCGCACAGGCGCAGCGATGCCTCGTCGTGCGATGGCGACGACCTCAAGCTCATTCCTCAGGGAGCGAATTTCTTCCAGGGCCTCGTCCCAGATCGCCGCCCGTATCTTTGCAGCCAGTACGTCGAACTCTGCTGTGGAGTTGGGCGCCCGCGTTGACGTTGCTGGAGTCGCGTCAGTCTCTTCGGACAGCGCGCCAGGGTCGGTAGAGGCGACCGCACTCTCCGGCGCGATGACAAGGCCCGGTTTGCTTATGAGCTGGTTAGTCTCGTCGATGTAGACCGCGACTCTCACCGGCCTGGACGAGGTAAGTGGCGCCGGAAAATCTAACGATACTCCACAGAAACGATCGGGGACATCAGGACGGTAATCCACCGGCACGAAATAATAAACTGGAATCCCTTCTACCTCAACCCTAATACGGCACGGCCGAGAGCCGTCGGCATACGCCCACCCAACAATCCTCACATTCGTAAGCAGATCGAGATGACCTGGCATATTATATAACCTATTTGTCTAATGCTGCTCCGATATCTCGATGGACCGGGTAGCGCCGGCACCACACTCTCCTTCCGTTGCGTCGAAGGATCCGTGCAGATCTTCTAACGTTTTGCGCCAACCCGCATTCATCGGATCGCAGCCAAGCGCGGCTTCGATGTACCCAATCGCAGCCTTCAGGCGCCCTCCGGATCTGGCGAGCAACGCCCGGGCGAACCAAGGCTGGCCGTCATCACGTTCGAGCACTGTCGCCTGATGGTATTCCCTGTCGGCGTCCTCGATCTTCCCGGCCCTCTCAAAAGCCCGACCGAGCAAGTAATGGGTGCAGGCAAGGCACGGATCGCACGCGACCGCCGCCTTCAACGCTTCAACCTCCTTCTCGCAGTCGGCCGCACAATGGTGGACCGCAGCTATTCGCATTTCAATCCCGCGCGCCGCGAGACCCATTGCCGCTGCCAATTCCCGGCACAACCGATATGCTTGCAAAGCTTCGTCAGGTAGGCAGTTCAACGCAGATATCTCGCCAACCAGCGCCCAGGACGCTATCCTCAACCAACGCGAAATCGTGTCCCCTGCATCGAAGGCCAGTCGCCGCACCTCATCGACCAGTTTGGCTAACGAAGTGAGGGATCGCGTTTCCATCGCCTCGTTGAGCGTGTGTAGTGTGCTTTGGTATTCCGGTGTGGTACCTAAAAGCCCAATGCATTGCCGACAAAACTCCCTGGTGTCTCCGAGATCGGCCGCCGGGTATTCTACGAAACGCAGCGCCAATGCCTTTGCGGCCAGTTGGGATGCCAGGTCTCGGTTGCCATCTGAGCGCCGTAAAAGCTGAGCGAGATTCCAATAGAGCGCCGCTGTATCGGAACCCGGAGCGATATGTCTCGCAAGCTCCTGCGCTCGACCCCGTGCTCGCGCGCGGTAGAACGATATCGCGCCGGTCGGATCGGCCCCCGGAAGATTCTGGCGTGCTGCATAGATCAAAATGTTCGTGAACTTGGCGCCACCGAGCATAGCCGCGCAGAAACTGAATGCACTTAAAGGCGCGTATATTTCGGCAGCCCGCGAAATAAAATACATGTCCAACAACGACGTTTGGAGAACGGTAAAACGACTCAGATCCATTAGATCAGATAATGCCAAGAGATGATTGGGAAAGACACGCCGGAATTCAGTAACAAACAATTTAGAATCACACCCAATTAGAATCTTATCAAATTTTGCGTATGATAATCTCGAAATAAGCGACTCGAATACCGTATCAGAGCAATATGACTCGAATCGATTCCTCTGGTGAGGGGTGTCTGACAGAAGGTGTGCTCGCCGAGCATGGATGGCTACGTATCTACCGGCTGGGATCAGCTTATCAATGACTTCAAAGGCATCGGCGATCTGGGCATTTTTTGGTATGCTCTGAAATACCCTTCCGAAATCGAGGGATGATTCTCTTTCGCAATACTCATCATCTAGTTGATATGTGGCGAATCGTCGATTAAAAACATAGGCAACGTTCGGATTTGGATCAAACTTTGGTCGCACGACGCCTTCCCAGTTTTCTATGGAGTTATCCGCATCGGGGCGGCGATCGGAAATAATTGTTTGTACTTCGTCGCTCCAGAGCATGCCGCTAAGCTGTGCTTCAGGTAAAACGCAGCCGGCGCTGGTATCGGGGTTAAAGGGGGCGCAGAATTCTCCCGAGAAGATCTCCGAGATGTCCCCGACGAGATGGTCCCTCCGCCAAGTGAAGAGCACCTTTGAGCCTGTCCTCTTAGCGAGGTTCAGCGCATTCAGCAGCGGGACCAATCTCCCGCCCAGCTGGTCCCATCGGTTTGAAATAAAATAGCGGGGAAAAGTAGGCATCCCAAATCGTTCCCGGTCAATGTGCGCGAGCGTAGTCCAGGACCACGTTCGTAAATGCATCGGTTGAGGTTTCGGGCAGCAGCTTCACCGGCTGCGGTGCCCAGGATTGGAACAGCGCGATGTCCGGCGGGCCACCGACAAGACTCTCGTATTGCCGCCAATGCTGGCGCGCCTCGGCAAGCCAGGCGCGGTTTGATTTTTCCGGCGAGTTGCCGTCATAAATGACGCCTGTCGGCACCCGCGCCGAGCGCAGATATTGCGTGAGGCTAAGCGCCCGTTGCTGCCACCCTTTGACCCACCATGCCACGTCCATGATGACGGCGGCAAACGGCGCCCCGGCCGCGTGGCGATAGGCGTTGAGCCACGGCCCCATCAGAGCCGGCCAATTCGCCTGCGGAAAATTTGACGCCGGTTCGATGTCGATGAACTGGATCCTGGGGAAGGCGGCCCGAATCTGCCGGGTGAAACTGCCCGCTAACGCGGCCAGTTTCGGGATCGGTAGTTGGCACGGATCGAAGCCGGGCCGCGGGGTGGTCGAATGGCCGAAAAACAGTGGCTCGTCGGCGGTCCAATAATCCGGCTCGGCGCCCAGCAGCCTCAGCTTCTTGATAACCGATGGCGCGAGACCGTTGGTCGAGTAGCCCTCGCTCTTTGTCCCGCACGCGCTCGACCCGGTGACGATGATCGGGCCTTCGAGCGCGAGGCCGATATGGTGCTGCTTCAGCCAGGCGAACTGGGCCCGAAGATCCGCCTCATTCCCTTCGAGGAGATATTTCGTATAGATCTTCAGGATGCGCACATGCGCCGCTGCCTGCTGCCACGGCGCGCCCGGCTCGAACAGCTTTACGTACTCCGGATCACTCTCGTGCGCGAAGGCGCGACGATGCACCGGGTCCGGCGGATGAAACCAGATTTGCGGCGTCACCTGCGCGCCGGACGGCGACGGAAATGCGGCGCAGGCAAGCAGAACGACAGCCGCGGCGGCAAGGCTTTGCAGGAGTTTACGCACTCGACCCCTCGTCGCGATAGTTGTCATCCAGCCGATAGCCGTAGGCCTGCATCTCGCCGATGCAGAATCTGCGGAACGTCGCGATCTGCTCATCGCTCCAGCCGCACGTCGCCAGCGTCAGCACCCGCTCGGTGCTGCCTTCGTCCGAGCGCTGCGGCCGCGCGTGCGCCATCTCGTCACGAATCCGCGTCGTCGCCGCCTCGCCGACGCGCAGAAACGCGCCGAGCCGGGACGCCGTGCCGGAAGGATCGCGCGCGATGTCGTATTGATCGATCTCGATCGCGCGCAGCCTAGCCTCGCGCACCCGGCGCCACACCGCCATCGTCTCGCTCCAGGAGCGGCAGTGCTGCTCGAAACTCTGCCCCGAAAACTTCTTCAGGCGCGATACGATCGTCTCGATGCCGCGCCGCTTCGCGAAGACAAACGAGGCGGTCGGCCACAACCGCAGCAGCACGCCGGCCGAATAGATCATCGCCGGGCCGGGCGTCTTGTCGAACCAGAATTCGCTCGGGTTGAACCGGGTCTGGAACTCGGCAATCGCGCGCGCGATGCCGTTGAGTAGCTGGCCCTGATCGATATGCCCGATCAGCAGGCCCGGGTCGTTTATCCCATTTGTCGAGAAATGCGCCTGGATGCTCTGCCTGATCGGCACTAGCAGATCGAGCAGATGCCCCTCGCCGAAGCCGAAATATCCGGCTTTTTCGAGCGCGCCGGCGAGGATCGTCGTGCCCGAGCGCGGCGAGCCGAGGATGAAGACGGGGGTCGCCGCCTTGCCCTCCGGAAGCGGCACCGGCTCTGGTGTCGCTTTCAGGCCCAGGCGCAACGCGGCGGGTGCGCCTGAGACGAGGCAGCGCAACTCGTCGCCGGCGTGTGGCCCAGTGCCGGGCAGCGGAATGTTGAACGCGTGGCAGCCGTCGCCATGGCCGGCTTGCGCCAAGTCCTGGCGGAACTGGTCGGCGACGCCGCTGCCGACAATCGCGCCGTTGACCTCGATCCACACGGTCAGCCGCGTGTTGGGCTGCGAGGGATCGCACACCCAGCCCGTCACCCGGTGCGCCGCAGCGGTGTCAACGAAACCGAGCAGCTCGCGCGGCGCTGCGGTGTCCGCGAACGGGTCTCTCGCCGCGACAGCGGCTGCGACTGCCTGCGCCGCGCTAGTTCCGGCCACTGCGTTGCCTCATTGGGTCAGCGCGAGACGAGCCGGCCGGGAACGGGCGGCGGCAGCGGCCGCTGCCGCCGCGCGGCATCGACGGGCGAGGGGGCGCGGCCCTCGCGCCAGCCGCATTGCATATAATGGTCCTTCGCGTCCTTGAACGTGCCGGCGCGGATGCCGGCCGAGACATCGGGGTTGCGCGCGCGGTACCAGATCTCGTCGACCTGCGGCTCGGCCGGCATGCGGCCCTCGAGATAGCCGCAGTTGCGAAAGTGCTCCGCCGCCGAGGCGCTGTCGCCCCGGGCCACCCCCTCGCGCACGTCGGAGTATTGCCGCAGATACCACGCCTCATCGATCTCGACATCGGCCAGCGCCCGCTTCAACAGCGCCTGAAAATCGGCAAAGCTCAGCGTGACTGTGGCGCCCGGCGTGAAGCCGCCGTCGATGGCGAGCGAGGGCAGGAGGCGCTGGACGTGCGGCGGAAGCGGCATTGGCGGCTCATTGCGGGTTCGGGGTTATTCGTAACACGATTGCGCGCGCGATCCCAACGGGCCGGCGGCGGGAGCGGCGGGCGCGCCGATCGCCAGCAACCGCTCGCACAGCGCGAAAACGTCGGCGGGGCGCAGTTCGGTGAGGCACGCGACACCGCGTCCGCACAGCGCCGCATCGTGAAAATAGCAC